>JAZKCP010000001.1:0-9634 GCA_040388035.1 Bacteroidota bacterium
TGAAGAGGAATTAGGAGATACAGCTTACTTCCCGGGAGTGAAAGCTTTTAAGCAGAAGTAATTCAATAAAAATATAACTTATTTAATACACCTGACAGGTTTCAAAAAACTGTCAGGTTTTTTTTGGATATTTTTTCACACTTTATTTTTTATAAGAAAAGAGCGTATATCGCATTTATTAACCATTTAACTTTTTGATATGAAGAGAGTTTTGCTATTTATGCAATTGGGTTTCTCACTAGCCCCGATAGGAGCGAGCTACCTTGTAGCGCGGATAGCGGGATGATGAGTCTATAGAAGCAGTAACGTAATGCTCCTGAAAATAATCAAATTAAATTCTTACATTTGAGGGGTAAGACTTTCATTATGAAAAAAATGTGCTTTTTATTGTTATTGGTCGGTGGATTTGTAAATGCACAGATTGTTAATATTCCGAATGCAAATTTTAAGGCCAAGTTAATTGCTAGCGGAGTAGATACAAATGCAGATGGAAATATTCAGCAAAGTGAAGCATTGGCTACAACAACCCTTAATGTTTCTGATTCGATGATTTATGATTTTACCGGACTCGAAGCCTTTATTAATCTGACAAATTTAGACTGCTCATATAATCAGTCCTATATGCTGAATGTCGATATGCTGACCAATCTTCGGGATTTAAATTGCAGGCAAATGGGATTGTCTACACTAAACGTAAGCCAACTTACCTATTTGGAAACCTTAGATTGCGGAACAAATCAATTAACGTCATTAAATCTGGCCAATTTGAATAACCTGGTTGAATTGAATTGCAGAATAAATCATATTGCATCGCTCAATCTTACAGGAGCAAACAATATTCAGGTTTTAAATTGCGTATCAAATATTGAATTGACAACATTAAATTTAAATAATCTGGTAAACCTTAGGAGTTTCAACAGCTATGGATGCCGGCTGACTTCGTTAAATATTATATCACCTAACCTGGCATACCTTAACTGTGATGGCAACAGGCTTACTTCACTTGATTTATCTTCGTTCCTGAATCTTGAAATTTTAGATTGTTCCAATAATTTGTTTTCAAGTCTTGATGCCGGTAATCTGCCAAGCCTAAAACGTTTGACCTGCTATGGCAGTTCGTCTTTAACATCCCTAAATCTGATAGGCTCGATAAACCTCGAGTACCTAGATTGTATGGGGAACGCGCTTCCTTCATTAAATCTTACCAATCTTAATAATCTGGAATACATATCGTGTGGTGACAATCTGATAACTAATGTAAACGCAGGAAATTTGCCTGCTCTTAAGCAGCTCTTTTGTGGAGGTAATAGTGCAGTGACGGTTAATGTAATCGGATCCAATAATTTGGAACAGTTATGGTGTGGAGGCAACAATCTTTCCACAATAAACCTGTCAGGATTGATTCATTTGGAGGTATTGTTTTGTGACCGTAATCAGATTAATACTCTTGATTTGCATGATTTGATTAACCTTCGGTCTTTGGATGTTAGGGTAAACAGCCTTACTTCGCTCGACGTTAGCAACAACAATCAGATAATTATGTTGTATTGCGGAGACAATCCGTTCACTACGCTGAATTTTAATAATTTGAGCCAACTCTATTATTTTCACTCTACCAATTGTCCAAATCTGACCAGTTTATTCATAAAAAATGGTTCTGCCGAAGAGTTTTATCAATGGACTTTAGAAAATGATCCCAATTTGAATTTTATCTGTGTAGATAGTTTTCAGCAGACGACTGTTCAGTCTTTTGCTAATACCGGGGCTACTGTTGTTTCAGATTGTTCGTTGTCAAATGAAGAGACAGAAATTGCAGATTTTGACATTTACCCTAATCCCGCAAGTGCGACACTTGCTATAAATAGCAATTCCAATATTCAAATAATTGAAATTTACGATGTAAACGGAAGGTCTTTGTTGATAAAAAATGCAAATGCCAATCAGGCCAGTATCGATGTTTCTTCTTATTCGAAAGGGATTTATTTTGTTAGAATGATTTCGGAAAAAGGAATTAGGACAGAACGGTTCGTCAAAGAATAAGACCGATTAAATTTATTTCAAGAATCTGCTTTTGCAGTTTTTATTTTCAATCGGGAATTGTACTTTTGCACATGCAACACAACGTACTTATCTTAGATTTTGGCTCGCAATACACACAACTAATTGCACGCCGCGTAAGGGAATTGAATATCTTTTGTGAAATCTTTCCCTTTAATCATTTTCCAGATGATTTATCGCCCTACAAAGCTGTTATTCTTGGCGGAAGTCCTTATTCTGTCCGTTCAGAAGACGCTTTGCAAATCGATTTGTCCAATATTCGAGGCAAATTACCGTTACTCGCGGTATGTTATGGCGCTCAGTATCTGGCCCATTTTTCAGGTGGAGAGGTAGCCGCTTCCAATATCAGGGAATATGGAAGGGCAAATTTATCCTATATCAAAGAGAATGAAACTTTCTTTGAGAATGTAAATCTCTATTCTCAGGTTTGGATGAGCCACAGTGATACCATCAAACATTTACCAACTAATGGTGTGAAATTGGCCAGCACCAAAGATGTCGAAAACGCAGCCTATAAAATTGAAGGCGAGCCAACTTATGCCATTCAGTTTCATCCTGAGGTTTATCATTCCACAGATGGAAAGCAAATTTTAGAGAACTTTTTGGTAAAGATTGCCCATGTTCCTCAAAACTTTACGCCTAACGCTTTTGTAGAAGACTGCGTAAAGGAATTAAAGGAAAAAGTTAAAAATGATAAAGTCGTTCTCGGACTTTCAGGCGGCGTTGATTCAACTGTTGCTGCAGTTTTATTGAACAAAGCTATTGGTAAAAACCTGTATTGTATTTTTGTCAACAATGGTTTGCTTCGTAAAAATGAATTCGAAAACGTTTTACACCAATATAAAGACATGGGATTGAATGTAAAAGGTGTAGATGCGACAACCCGATTTATGAAAGCCTTAGACGGCGTTGAAGATCCAGAAGCTAAAAGAAAAGCAATTGGAAATGCATTTATCGAAGTCTTTGATGAAGAAGCTCATTTAATTGAAGATGTAACCTGGTTGGCTCAAGGCACCATTTATCCCGATGTAATAGAATCCGTTTCAGTAAAAGGGCCATCAGCAACCATCAAATCGCATCATAATGTTGGCGGTTTACCTGATTATATGAAGCTGAAAATCGTAGAGCCTTTGCGGATGTTATTCAAAGACGAAGTTCGTAGAGTGGGAAAAACATTGGGCATCGACCCAGAGCTTTTAGGTAGGCATCCATTTCCCGGACCAGGACTGTCCATTAGGATTTTGGGAGCTATTACTCCCGAAAAAGTTAGAATCCTTCAGGAAGTTGACGCAGTTTTTATCAACGGATTAAAGGAACACGGATTATACGATAAAGTCTGGCAGGCCGGAGCTATTTTACTTCCGGTGAATAGTGTTGGAGTAATGGGTGATGAACGAACCTATGAGAAAGTAGTTGCGCTTCGTGCCGTAGAATCAACCGATGGAATGACTGCGGATTGGGTTCATCTGCCGTATGAATTTTTGATGAAAATCTCCAATGAAATTATCAATAAAGTAAAAGGAGTGAATAGAGTTGTATATGATATTAGCTCTAAACCACCAGCAACAATCGAATGGGAATAGTTTTTGTTAACACAAAATAGTTAATGAAAAAAACAGCAATATATATTGAGTTTAAAAAGATTTGTTAACTTTAGACGTTAAATAAACAATAAGTAGATGAAAAACCGTATTCTTTTTTCAATAGTTCTAACACTATTTTCTTTTGTGTTTACAGTTTCTGCTAAACAGGAAAAATATACAAAACATACTGTTGCCAAAGGTGAAACTATTACTATGATAGCTCAAAAATATAAGGTTACACCCTATGATATCTATAGTTTAAACCCTGATTCCCAAAACGGAATTCAACTGAACAATGTGTTATTGATTCCGCCTTCAGCTTCAGTGGTGGTAATACATTCATCTCAAAACGCAGCCCAAGGCGATAATCCAAGCACGCATTTGGTACAACCCAAAGAAACATTGTACAGTATTTCTAAACAATATGGTGTTACAATAGATGCATTAAAGGCAGCTAATGGAGATTTACTTAACAATGGTTTGAAGATAGGACAAAATCTTAAAATCCCTTCTGGCAGCGGACAAACCGCTGTTGCTTCGAGGCCTGTAGAAACTCCGAAAGTAGCAGCTTCAAAACCAGCAGTTGTAAAAGCAGTGCCAAAAGTAGAAACTCCAAAAGGAGAAACAACCTATCACATCATTGAACCAAAAGAAACGAAATATGGTATCTCTAAAAAGTACGGAATGACCATTCCGGAATTGGAACGCCTCAATCCTCAAATCGTTTCCGATTTTCCAATTGGTTTTAAACTTGTTGTTTCAGGCAATGCTGTGAATCAAGCCGTTTCAGAATCTGCAACCCGAGGCGTAGCCGAATCGAGCGGACCTAAACCAACTGCTGAAACTGCAAAACCATCAACTGAAACTGTAACAGCACCAACTTCAAGTACTAAAAAATATTTGGAAGAATATGTGGTTAAACCCAAAGAAACCATTTTAAGCATTGCCAATGATTATGGAATGACAGAGCAGGAATTGATTTCTTTGAATCCGGAGTTGAAAAGAGGAATTAAATTAGGAATGATACTTCGTGTACCCAAAGGACAGCGGAAAGAACCTGTCAAAAAGGAGCAGGGAAATTTACTAAAAACAATCAACACTAATGCGAGGAAACAACTCGCATTACTTTTGCCTTTTAATATTTCAAAAATTGAAAGCGATACTATAAATTCAACGCAGGCCCGATTGAAAAAAGATAAGTTTCTGAATTTGACTTTGGATTTCTATTCGGGTGCTTTAATGGCGATTGATTCAGCCAAAGTTTTAGGGATGAATGTTGACATCAAAATATTAGACTCAGAGGAAACTAAAAATTCTTCCAATGTTGCAGCTTTGTCACAACAAAACAGTCTTCACGGCATGGATGCCATAGTTGGGCCATTTTATCAATCAAATGTTGAAAAATTGGCAGAACTTATGGAGCCAACAAAAACTCCGGTCGTTTCTCCATTGTCGAAAGAAGTTGGAAAAAAGTATACTAATTTGTATCAATCCATGCCTTCATCAGAACTTCTGCGCAGTTCTATTTTTGACTATATGAAATCCAAGAACGGAAATATCATTGCGGTTGTTGATAACAAAAAAGGAAGCGTAAAACAGTACATTCAGGAAATACAGCCCGATGTTAGAGTTGCCGGTTTGAGTGCAAAAGGAACTTTTGTTGCCGATAGCTTAAAAATATTGTTACAAAAAGACAAACTGAATTATGTGGTCTTGGCTTCCGAAAGTACGGGAATGATTTTAGCGACTACATCAGCCATGCTTAACGCCCAAAAAGAGTATCAGGTGCAGTTGGTGATTTTGGAACAAAATGACACCTTTGATTTTGAGGAAATTTCATTGACGCGATTGACTAAATTAAAACTTTTATATCCATCGCTTTCCAGGCCAAACGAAACAGACGAGGCAAACCAATTTGATGCGAAGTATAAAAAAGTCAATAAAATTATACCAAATCAATATGCCATTCGAGGCTTTGATGTAACATTTGACACCTTGCTTCGACTATCGCAGGATGCAACTTTTGAAGAAACAGTTCAGGCTTCACCTTCAGAGCAGATAGAAAACAAATTTGATTATGTTCAAAATGCAACCTATGGTTATTCCAATAACGGAATTTACATCTTGTATTACGACACCGATTTAACCATAAAAGAAGCATTGTAATGACCACATCCATTATTAGGTATTTAGGCGAATTACGGACTTCGTCGATGCATTTGCAATCGGGAACAGAAATTCTGACGGACGCTCCAACAGATAATCATGGTAGAGGCGAAGCTTTTTCACCAACGGATATGGTGGCAAATTCTTTGGGAACCTGCATGATTTCTATTATGGCTATAAAATCAAAAGATTTGGATTTGGAACTAAAAAGTTCAACGGCAGAAGTCACTAAAATCATGCAGGCCGAACCCAGAAAAATTGCCCGAATAGAAGTAATCTTAAATATGGCTGTGGCAACTTCTGATAAAAACAAAATCATACTTGAAAGAAGTGCGATGACGTGCCCGGTTTTTTTGAGTTTGCATCCGGATATTGAAAAGGTGGTAACTTTTAATTGGAAGTAAAAGAGAATAGAGAAAAGAAGATAGAGCAAAGAAGCTTTTGTCAATTCTCTATGTCTATTATCTTTCATCTTTCTTATAAAAATGAATCCACAACAACAACTGCTAATCAAACTCGCACACACCAAAATGCCTTTCGGCAAATATGAAGGCTATTATTTAATTGATCTGCCGGAATATTATGTGGTTTGGTACAGCCAAAAAGGTTTTCCAAAAGGACAGCTCGGTGAACAACTCCAACTTGTTTACGAACTTAAGTTAAACGGTTTGGAAGAATTGGTGCGGAATATAAAAAAGCAATATCCAAAATCCATCTAATTTGAAAATTTGGAAATGGGATAATTTTAAAATTATGTTTTAAAAACCCGTTATTTTCATTTTCAAATTTCCAAATTATCTCATTTTCAAATTGATTTTTATCCAATTTTAATCGTACTTTTGCCTCGTTTTTTTACAACAATTACAACACAACAACTACAAAAAAAATGAATCAGACAAAATACGTTTTTGTTACCGGTGGTGTGACTTCTTCCTTGGGAAAAGGGATTATCGCAGCTTCTCTTGCAAAATTACTACAGGCGAGAGGTTATCGAACGACCATTCAAAAATTTGACCCTTATATCAATGTTGATCCGGGAACTTTAAATCCGTATGAACACGGTGAATGTTTCGTGACGGATGATGGAGCAGAAACCGATTTGGATTTAGGGCATTACGAACGTTTTTTAAATGTTCCTACTTCACAGGCAAATAATGTTACCACTGGAAGAGTTTATCTTTCAGTAATTGAAAAGGAACGAAGAGGCGAATTTTTAGGTAAAACAGTTCAGGTTGTTCCTCATATTACTAATGAAATTAAGGAACGCATGCAATTGCTTGGCAAGTCGGGCGATTTTGATATTGTAATTACTGAAATTGGTGGAACTGTCGGCGATATAGAGTCGCTGCCTTATATAGAATCGGTGCGTCAATTGGTTTGGGAATTAGGCGAACACAATAGCATTGTGGTTCATTTAACCTTGATTCCTTATTTGGCTGCAGCCGGAGAATTGAAAACAAAACCTACGCAACATTCCGTTAAAACCTTAATGGAAAGTGGAATCCAGGCTGATATTTTAGTTTGTAGAACCGAACACGAACTATCAGATGAGCTGCGTCAAAAATTGGCCTTGTTTTGCAACGTAAAACGCGAAGCGGTTATCCAGTCTATTGATGCTTCAACGATTTACGAAGTGCCAAATTTAATGCTCGAAGAAGGTTTGGATGTTGTGGCTTTAAAGAAATTAAACTTACCAAAAAAAGCCGCTCCGGATTTAAAAAACTGGAATACATTCCTGCACAGGTTGAAACATCCAAAACAAACAGTAAATGTTGGTTTGGTTGGAAAATATGTAGAATTGCAGGATTCCTATAAATCTATTTTAGAGTCATTTATTCATGCAGGTGCGGCAAATCAAACCAAAGTAAATGTGATTTCCATCCATTCTGAATATCTGGATGAAAAATCCGCAGAAGAACAGCTTCAGGATCTTGACGGCATACTGGTTGCTCCCGGATTCGGCGGTCGCGGAATAGAAGGAAAAATTGATACCGTTCGTTATGCCCGTGAAAAGAACATTCCTTTTTTCGGAATTTGCCTTGGAATGCAGATGGCGGTTATTGAATATTCGAGAAATGTTTTAAGTTTAAAAAATGCGAATTCGACAGAGATGGATGAGAAAACCAAAAATCCGGTTATTTCTATTATGGAAGAGCAAAAAAACATTACCGATAAAGGAGGAACAATGCGTTTGGGTGCATGGAAATGTGATATTGCTGATGGAACATTGGCACATCAAATTTATGAAAGCAACCAAATTGAAGAGCGTCACCGCCACCGTTATGAGTTCAACAATGAATACAGGAAACAATTAGAAAAAGCAGGATTGGTTTGCTCAGGAATTAACCCGGAAACAGGATTGGTCGAAATTATTGAATTGAAAAACCATCCGTTTTTTATAGGTGTTCAATACCATCCTGAATATAAGAGTACCGTTGCAAATCCACACCCAATTTTTGTTAGCTTTGTGGCCGCAATGGTAAAACATAAAAATAAATAAAGGAACTGAAATAAGTTCAGCAGTACTATGGAAGAAAAGAAATTCGATTTTAATTCAATTATTGGTTTTGGTTTAATATTCGTTATCATCGTTTGGATGATGTATGGAAACAGGGATAGCGAAAAGGAGCAACAGGAGAAAGCCAAAACAGAGAAAGCAGCAAGTGCTTCTGTGGCAGCAACTCCAAAAGAAACTGCTAAAATCATAACAGATACTGCTGTTGCCGATTCAGTTAAAATCCAAAAACTTCAAGGCACTTTAGGAAGCTTTGCCTACTCAGCCACTTTGCCTTCTGCAAAAGAGAATTATACCACTCTGGAAAACGAATTTGTGAGCTTAAAAATCGCTAACAAAGGCGGATATATTGTGGAAGCGATTTTGAAAAAGTATGAAAAATTCAAAAAGAATTCAGGCCAATTAGTAGAATTGATAAAAGATAATAACGCCAGTTTTAATCTTCAATTACAGACTAAAGACAATCGTGTTTTAGATACAAAAAACTTATATTTTGAGCCAACTTTGACAAAAGTAGGAGACAGCCAAATTCTTTCGATGAAGTTGAAAGCCGGAGCAAATGAGTATTTGGAATACAAATATGTCTTGGCACCAAAAGAGTATTTAGTGGACTTTGATATACATTCCCAAGGACTAAATACTGTTTTAAATACCTCAAAACCTGTTGACCTGCAATGGGACTTGAAAAGCTTCCGCAATGAGAGAAGCATCGCTTATGAAAATCGTTATGCGGAAATTTATTTCGAATACGAAGATGGGAAAATCGATTATGTCTCACAGGGAAAAAGCGAAGAAGAAAATCCTGAAAAACCAACTTACATTGCCTTCAAACAACACTTCTTCTCAAGTATTTTGCTGACCAAAACACCATTCGCAACAGCAAAGCTTCATTCACAAGATTTGGTGAACGATGAAAAGATAGATACAGTTTTTACGAAGCAGTATAAAGCAACAATGCCGTTAGCGTTTACAAATGGTGAGTTGGATTATAAAATGAATTGGTATTATGGACCAACGGATTATAAAACCTTAAAAAAATACGACAGGAATCTTGAAAAAATTGTTCCGTTAGGATGGGGAATTTTTGGTTGGATAAACATGTTTATTTTCATTCCGTTATTCGGATTTTTAAGCTCGTATATGGGATTGGGAATTGCAATTATTGTCTTTACGATTTTAATCAAAATTGCAATGTCGCCTATTACATTCAAATCATTTTTGTCCCAAGCGAAAATGAAAGTGCTACGTCCTGAAATTATGGAAATTGGAGAAAAATTCAAAAAAGATCCAATGAAAAAACAACAGGAAACAA
>JAZKCP010000002.1:0-748 GCA_040388035.1 Bacteroidota bacterium
CAAAAAGAAGTAAGTAGATCAAAGTTTAACAAATACATGAAAATCCCGAGTATTCGGGATTTTTTATTCAATAAAAATTTTATATTTGAGGCATAACCCTTTTGCAATGAAAACTAAATTATTTAGTTTATTTATCGTTTTGCTATTTTGCTTTACAAATGCTACGGCACAAGAATATAAAGCGGAAAAAGCTGAAATCGAAAAATTGCTTAATCAGGCTGTAGTGGATTTTAATGACGCCAAATATGACAAAGCATTAGAATCTTCGAAGCAGGCTTTGATTAATTCTTTCGCTACAAATGACAATTCCTATATTGCACAATCATACAATACTATTGGGGTTATTTACAACGAATGTTCCGATTCCAAAAAGGCTATTGGCTTTTATGAAAAAGCACTTTTCTACGCCAAAAAGACAAATAAGGATAAACTCTACAACTGGATTTATGGGAATTTAGGCAGCGTTTATTATTATAATGATATAGATGTCGCCAAAGGAATCAATTATTACAAAAAGGCATTAAAGTATGCCGAAAAAATCAAGGACAGCACCGACATCAAGAATACAAAGATGAATATTGCCAGTGCTTACTTTGCTATTGATAAATTTGACGAGGGAAATCTGTATCTAAAAGACATTCAGGAAAATGTATTAAAGGACGGTGACCAGGAAATCAGAATGAGGATGAATTCACTCCTCGGAATTTATGCAACAAATCACAACAAAAAAGCCGAAGCCGAACAATAT
>JAZKCP010000002.1:758-7276 GCA_040388035.1 Bacteroidota bacterium
AGAAAAATTAGCAAACGAAATTCAATACGATTCGTACTTAATTAGTGTTTATGAGAACCTGGTCCGTCATTACAAATATTATAATGAACCGGAAAAGGCAAAGCTTTACCAGGCAAAATTAGATTCGCTAAGCAAAATCGTCTATTCAGAGGACAAACTTGATAAAGTGCAGAAAGCAGCGGTGCAGATTGAGCTTGATGAATACAAAAGTCAACTGGAGCGGATTGAACAGGTAAATGAAAAGCATAAACAAAGCATAAAAGAATCGAAGTTAATTGTCATTCTGTTTATTGTTATCCTGATAATTTTATTGCTACTGCTTTTGACTTTGTATAAAAACATTAAATTGAGGGAACAAGCCAATATCGAATTAAAGCATGCCAATGAAGAACTTGTATTGGCCAAAGAAGCAGCGGAAGAAGCATCGCTGCTCAAATCTCAGTTTGTTTCAACAATTACGCACGAATTAAGAACACCTTTATATGGCGTTATCGGAATTACGAATATTATTCTCGACGAGCACAAGGAATTAGGTAACAGCCCGCATTTAAAATCCCTAAAGTTTTCCGCTAAATACTTGCTTTCTCTCGTAAATGATATACTTCAAATCAATAAAATAGAAGAAAAGCGTATTGTACTGGAAAGCCTGATTTTTAACCTTACGGATGAAATTACCCTGATAAAAAATTCGGTAGAATATATAGCTGATAAAAATAACGATGTATTTACCCTTGAAATTGATACTGCCATTCCTGAGTTTTTAATTGGCGATAAACTTCGCCTGTCGCAGATTATCATGAACTTAGTCAGCAACGCCTTGAAATTTACTAAAAACGGAGAAGTTACTGTCATAGCAGATTTGAAAAGAGTAGAAGGCAAAACCTATTTTATTGAATTTAAAATAAAAGATACCGGAATTGGAATTGCTAAGGAAGATCATGGAAAAATCTTTGATAAATTCGTTCAGATTGAAAGAAAAGAGGAAGATTACCAAGGTACCGGTTTAGGATTGTCAATCGTTTCAAGTTTAGTGAAGTTATTCAACAGTGAAATCCATTTGGAAAGCGAAGAAAATGTTGGTACTACTTTTTCATTTACCATCGGATTTGAATTTGATGAAGAAAAATCAAAAGAAATCATAAACAATATCGATGTTGATTTATCAACAAGTCATTTGTACAATATTTTAGTTGTTGAAGACAATAAAATCAATCAGGTTGTGACCAAAAAAATTATTCAGGGAAGCAATATGAGCTGCACTATTGTAGATGACGGTTATGCCGCCTTAGTGGCATTGGACCGAGAAACGTTTGATTTAGTGTTGATGGATATTAATATGCCATTAATAAACGGTTTTGAAACCACTAAAAAGATTCGGGAAAAAGGAATAACTATTCCGGTTATCGCCTTAACGGCATTTGACAAACAGGAAGTTGCGGAGCAGGCGATTTCTGCAGGAATGAACGACGTAATGGTAAAACCTTTTGAACCTTCAAAGTTATTCCACGTAATCCACAATCAAATTAAAAAAGAAAACGCCGATTAATACCAGCGTTTTTTATTCTTTTTCGAAGCTTCCGATTTCCTTGAATTATTTTCTTTTCCTTCGGGTTTCTTTTTGTTTCTCAAATCGGGTTTTGCATCCGGATTTGGTTCTCCTTCTTTCCATGGAAATGGATGGTCTTTAATGATTTTTACATTAACTTTTATGAGCTTCTGAATATCTTTCCAATACGGTTCTTCATCTTTACTGCAAAAGGATATCGATATTCCGCCGTTTCCGGCACGACCGGTTCTGCCAATTCGGTGAACGTAAGTTTCCGGAATATTTGGCAAATCAAAATTGATTACATACGGCAGGCTTTCAATATCAATACCTCGCGCAGCGATATCGGTGGCAACCAAAACAGAGATTTCCTTGTTCTTGAAATGATCCAAAACCCTTTGCCTAGCTGTTTGCGATTTGTCGCCGTGAATAGCTTCTGAATTAACTCCGTGCTTTTTCAGCGCTTTAACCACATTATCAGCACCGTGTTTCGTTCTGACAAAAACCAAAACATTGCTGAGGTTTTCATTACGTATCAAATGATACAATAAACCGCGTTTGTCTTCTTTTCCAACAAAATAAATTTGTTGCTCAATAATTTCTGCAGTTGAGGAAACCGGTGTTACCGAAACATACTCAGGTTTGTTTAAAAAAGTATCGGCTAATTCCCGGATTGCCATCGGCATCGTTGCCGAAAACAATAAAGTCTGCCTGTTGGTTGGAACCAATTTGACAATTTTCCGAACATCGTTGATGAAACCCATATCGAGCATCAAATCCGATTCGTCCAAAACCAAATAATGCAAATGGTCAAAATCAATGAAACCCTGTTTGTGCAAATCCAATAATCTTCCCGGTGTGGCAATTAAGATGTCAACACCTTTCTTTAACTGGTCAACTTGGGGAACTTGAGAAACGCCACCAAAAATGGTTAGCTGCCTGATGTTAGTGTATTTTCCATACGTATCAAAACTTTCGCCAATCTGAACCGCTAACTCGCGTGTTGGAGTAACGACAAGGCAACGAATTTCTTTTGTTTTTTTGGATGAACCAATCATCCTGTGAAGGTTATGTATAATCGGAATAGCAAAAGCTGCTGTTTTTCCTGTGCCGGTTTGTGCGCAGCCTACTAAATCTTTTCCTGCTAAAATAAATGGAATTGCCTTTTCCTGAATTGGCGTCGGGCTGGTGTATCCTTCTTCAAAGACAGCTCTTTGAATACTTTTGGATAATGATAAATCTTCGAATAACATATAATATACTTACCGTTAAGTGGTAAGCCGGGAACAAAGATAAGGTTTTTAATTTTGGTGAAATTAAGGCATCAATTCCTTTCTTGATTTGATAAAATCGGTTACGAGATAACCAATCAGTTTGCCAATAAGATGGTTGTTTTTTTCTTCGCCTAAATCGGGTGCTCCTTCGCAAATATGGAGATAGGCCGCGTTTTTATGGTTGCCAAAAAAGTAAACAAACTGGCGTAATTCTTCCACTGAAAAACCACTCATTGTCATAGCGCTACTGGCAATATTAGGCAAAGCATCCAAATCAATTTCAATGCCATATGAATCATTTCGTATAAAATCAAATGCCTTAATCAGTTCTTGTGGGAAGTTTTTCTGATGCCTTACTTTAATCTCGTCATAGGTATTAAAAGAAACACGGTCTTCTATTTTCTTTAAATTATCGAGTACATTTTTCGATGTATAATTCTCATGTAATCCAAAGATGAAATACTTTTTTAGAAAGCCTTCTTCATAAGCATATGAAAATCCGTTGCCGCTGTGCCTGCCTTCCAATATCCTAAAATCCGAATGCGCATCGAAATTGATGGCGTTTATAGGTTTACCTAATCCAAGCGCTGTTCCTTTTATGTTTCCGTAAGCATTGTTGTGTCCGCCTCCAATAATAATCGGTGTTTTACCATATTTTATAATGCAGCTGATAATATGAACGACTTCCTTATCAATTTTTTCAACCAATAAACTTAATTTTTTTCGGTCTGCCGTATTGTGGAAATCCAAATCTTTGGCGGCTTCCATTTCTTCAGCAACATTGAGTGCACCCAAAACCAAAATTTGGCTTCCTTTACAAAAGCGATTATGCTGAATATTGGCAATACTTGCAATGGCACTTTCCCAAGCAGAGTAGGCGCCAGGGCGACCAAAATTAGCACGGACGCCCACATCTTCCGGAATTCCGAACAGTACATATTGTGCTTCACAATTTTTCAAATAATCATGATAATTTTCGCCTTTCGGAACGGTTAGCATTTTTTCGCCAAATTTTACTTCGCCACTTCTGTGATTGGTAACTTTTGCTAAATCGGTAATTGAAAAAGGAATTATATTCTCCATTTGAAAAAAATATTTCCCCAAAAATATAATAAAAATGCTTATCTTTCGTTACTAATTAAATAGTATCACATTTAGATAAATAAAAAAAATAGTACATGGAAAATCAAAACAATCATTCGAAACTAAAAGCTGTTATTGGAATATTAGCGGTTTTATTGATAGGAAGTTTAATCTACATTTTTAAACTAACCTCTGACGCAAAGTCATTGCAAACTACAGTTACAACTGTAAAATCTGAAAAAGAATCTGTGTTAAAAGATTTAACAGATTTGAAAACGACTTATGACGCCGCAATTGCTGAAAACACGTCAATGTCCGATGAGTTAATAGTTGAAAGAGATAGAGTATCAAAACTGATAGCGGAATTAAAAGCGTCAAAAGGTGACAATGCTTCGTTACAGAAATACAGAACTCAGTATAAGCAATTAGAGCAAAAAATGCAGAATATGATGCAGGAAGTTGAGGTGTTAAAAACTCAAAACCAAACCTTAACTACTAATTTGGATAGCACAAAAGTGGTATTGGAGGACAACAAAAAATACAACCAGGTTTTAGTTGGCCAAAATGAGGAACTGGCTAAAACGGTTGAATTGGGTTCTAAATTATCGGTTACAAATTTAAAAACTGCCTCTTATAAATTGAGAAGTTCGGGTAAAGAAGTTGCAACAGATAAAGCAAGCAGAACCGATATGCTTAAAATCAGCTTTAACATTGCTGAAAACAAAATTGCGAAGTCTGGCGACAAAACCTATTATGTTCAGGTAATCGATTCAAAAAACAATGTTTTAGGTGATAAAGCAACCGTTTCATTTGGGGACCAAACTTTGACTTATAGTTTTGCAACAACGGTAAAATATGAAAACAAATCAGTAAACGTTTCAGAAGTATTGCCAGGAAAAGATTTTGCTAAAGGAACTTATTTTGTGAATGTATTTGACAAAGGAGAATTAATTTCAAAAAGCAGTTTTAGTTTGAAATAATCATCCTAATATTTATAAAAGAAAAAAGTCCCGATATTTATCGGGGCTTTTTTTGTTAAATGAACTTTCCGTTTAGCATGACTTGGTCAATCAAATCTGTGCCGAATGAATATGGCAATTCATAAAATGAATTCAGTGGTTTGGTGATGATAAGATTGGCTTTTTTTCCAACGGTTATGCTTCCATGGGTTTTTGAAATTCCCATAGCGTAAGCGCCATTTACAGTAGCAGCATTGATGGCTTCTTCGGGTGTCATTTTCATTTTAACACAAGCCGTTGCTACTACAAAATTCATATTTCCAGAAGGCGAAGTGCCCGGATTAAAATCGGAGGCTAAGGCGAGAGGCAAGCCAGCAGTTATCATTTTTCTTGCCGGTGTATACGGAATGCTGATAAAATAAGAACAGCTTGGTAAAGCCACTGCTATCGTTTCAGCATTTTTCAAGGCAGCAATATCTTCATCGGTTACAATCTCCAAATGGTCAACCGAAAGTGCATTGTGTTGTACGCAAGCCGCAATTCCATTGATAGCGGTAAATTGATTGACATGGATTTTGGAGCGCAAGCCATATTGTTTTCCGGCTGCCATAATTCGTTCGGTTTCCTCTACCGAGAAATAACCTGTTTCACAAAACGCATCAATATAATCAGCCAATTTTTCTTCGGCAATTTTCGGTAAAATTTCATTAATCAATAAATCAATATAGCCAGTATGATTTTCCTTGTACTCCAATGGAAAAGCGTGAGCACCGAGAAAAGTAGCTTTGATGGTTATTGGATAGTTTTGTGAAAGTTTCTTAATTACGTGAAGCATTTTGAGTTCGCCGTCAACAGTCAGGCCATAACCTGATTTGATCTCGACAGCCCCGGTTCCCTGGCTGATAACTTCTTCCAGTCTTTTTTTGGATTGGTTGTAAATTTCTTCCTCCGAAGCTTCGTTAAGTTTTTTAGCAGAATTTAAAATTCCGCCACCGCGATTGGCGATTTCTTCATAAGTCAAACCATTGATTCTATCTACAAATTCCTGTTCGCGATTGCCCACATAAACGATATGTGTGTGGCTGTCGCACCAGGAAGGCAAAATCATTTTTCCTGTAGCATCAATTGTTTTATCTGCATTTATTTTTGGACAGTTTTCCATTGAACCAAAAGCTGTAATCGTGTCATTTTCTATCAACAAAAAGGCGTTTTTCATAGTGGGTAAAATTGCCATTTCACTTCCGGAAACTTTATCTATTGAGGTTTCCCTAACCTGTAATAGCTCTTTTATATTGATAATTAACGTTTGCATAAAATGATTTTTGGTAAAAATAGTTCTAAAAAAAGAAATAGTATTAAATTTAAGCAAATTTAGAATTCGTGAGAAAAATTAAATATAAAAAAGGAAGGAAAGTCCAGCCGTCACTTTTGGAATATACCGGAAAGCATAAAGATGCGGCAACCGAAATGCAGCTATTTGTTTACGACAATGAAGATTTGACTGAGTTTAGTGAATTCAAGGTCGATCAATGTGAAAGATGTTTTGATCTTACCAAAACCAATTGGTTAAATGTTCACGGCCTTAATAACATTGAAGTTATAAAATCAATAGGTGATTATCTCTATGTTGATAATTTTATGCTTGGCGATATTCTA
>JAZKCP010000002.1:7286-10510 GCA_040388035.1 Bacteroidota bacterium
AACGTACCAAATTGGAGGAGCACCACGATGTGCTTTTTTTTAATATCAAATCCTTATTGCCGGTTGAGAATAGTGATTCGATAAGCGTTGAGCAAATTAGTTTTTTACTCAAAAAAGATGTTTTAGTTTCGTTTCAGGAAAAAAGAAGTGAATTTTTTGAACACCTTAGGAATCGAATAAGAACACATTCAGGCATTGTTAGGGAGAAAAAAGCAGATTATTTATTGTACCTATTGCTTGATGCGGTGATGGAAAACTTCTACATTACAATAGAAGCTGAAGAAGACAAAGTAGAGGATTTGATCAATTTGTCAAAAACCAGTACCAAACCTGAAATTCTGGAGCAAATAGAAAAACATAGGGATAATTATAACTTCTTAAAGCGTTCGATTATTCCGTTGCGTGATTCCTTGTATTCAATAAAAAGTATGAAAGACGATGATGTTTTCAATGCGATTGAGCATGATAATTATAGCTTTTTTGAGCGTTTACATCAAAAATGCCTCGAACTTCTGGAGCAAATCGAATATGATTTGGTTACGCTTGACAGTGCTTCCAGTTTTTATTTTTCTTCGCAGAACCATAAGATGAATGAAGTAATGAAAACGCTGACGGTTGTTTCGGTTTTCTTTATGCCACTGACTTTTATCGTGGGCGTTTATGGGATGAATTTTGACAACATGCCCGAACTACACTGGCAGTATGGATATTTTATCATCATTGGAGTTATGTTTTTACTGTTTTTAGGAATGGCATATTATTTCAAAAGGAAGAAGTGGTATTAATTAGTTATCAAATTTGAATTATGAGTTATGAGTTTTCTTCAATATCGATTTTAGAAATAATAACCCCAAAATCCCGGCGATTAGTGATGAGATTAGAATCATGATTTTGGAATTATTAATATGCTCACTATCTGAAAAGGCGATAAGTGTAATAAAAATTGACATTGTAAATCCGATCCCGCCTAAAAACCCAACACCGATTATAGCTCTCCAATTAATATCTTCCGGAAGTAAACAAATTTTTAATTTCACTGCTAAATAGCTGAAAACTGCGATTCCAACTGGTTTTCCAATAATTAATCCCAAAGCAATCCCAAGCGTATAATTATGTGTTAAAGCAAAATGCCAATCGGGATTTATAATAATGGCTGTATTGGCCAATGCAAAAATTGGGAGAATGAAATAGGCAACAGGTTTGTGTAAAAAATGTTGCAAAATTATCGATGGAGATTTTTCGCTTCCACTGCTAAACGGAATGGCAAATGCCAATAAAACTCCGGTAATTGTAGCATGTACGCCGGAATTAAGCATAAAATACCACATAATAATACCACCAATTAAGTAAGGAATTAGATTGTAGACTTTCAATCTGTTTAAGAGTAACAAGCTTCCAAAAATGGATAAAGCAATTAATAGATTCACCCAATTTAAATCGCCAGTATAGAAAACGGCGATTATTAAAATTGCTCCTAAATCATCTATTACGGCTAAAGCGGTTAAGAATATCTTCAGAGAAGTCGGCACTTTGTTTCCCAAAAGAGATAATATTCCCAATG
Organism: Bacteroidota bacterium; assembly: GCA_040388035.1. Taxonomy (GTDB): domain Bacteria; phylum Bacteroidota; class Bacteroidia; order Flavobacteriales; family Flavobacteriaceae; genus Flavobacterium. Next base: position 8,848 of record JAZKCP010000002.1, read on the forward strand.
CGAATGCGATGTCGGTTGCCATTGGAATTCCTGCACCGGATTGGGTTTTTGTTCCAAAATTTAAAAGTAAAAACAAACCGGCCGGAAGTAGCATTCCACCAATTGCTCCTGAGATTGGCAGCAATGCATTTTTGATATTCGAAAGCTCGCCGTTGTAAATTTCACGTTCCAACTCCAAACCAATCAGCAAAAAGAAAATGGTCATTAATCCGTCATTTATCCAATGTTCAACAGAATGATTTCCCAATTGATAATGCCAGATTTGCAGATAACTTTCACTCCATATGGAATTTGTTAAAAATATTGAAAGTAATGTACAGGCAATTAATATAAATCCTCCCGCTTTTTTACTTCCAAAAAATTCTCTGAAAAGTTTAGTGATTTCCATGTCTCAAAGATAAAAAAAAAAGCATCCTGAAAAGGACGCTTTTTTAAGTATGATGATAAGGTTTTTGTTTTAAAGTGCTGTAATTACGAATTCAGAACGTCTGTTAAGTTGGTGTTCCGGTTCTGTACATTTTACATTATCAGAACATTTGTTTACCAATTCATTTTCACCTAAACCTTCAGATGTTAAACGATCGGCCGCAATACCATTTTTAATTAACCAATCTTGGGTTGATTTTGCTCTTCTTTTTGACAATTTGTCGTTATAAGAGAACGAAGCTCTACTATCTGTATGCGAACGAATGTTGATTTTCATTGATGGATTTTGATTCAATACGTCAAGCAATTTAGCTAAATCAACAGCGGCATCAGGTCTGATGTTCCATTTGTCCAAATCAAAATAGATTAGATTGATTTTGAAGCAATCTGCTAAATCGTCACCGATTTTAACTTTACAGGTAGTTGTTTTAAGTTCAATATTAAGTTCAGTTTTACCGCTTTCTTTACCGATAATTACCGAAACCTCTTTGGTTGTATAATCTTCAAGAGAAGCTCTTACATAATATTTTGTACCACAGTCCACTTCGGCAAACTCATATTTTCCTTCGGCGTCAGAAGTAGTTTCTTTAAGCTGATTGAATTTTTCATCAAAAAGAATCAATTTTACGTTTGGCAATACAGCTTTTGTATCTTCATCAGTAACTACTCCAAAAAGTATCTGCTCACACCAAATCGGCTTGGTTTCTACAAATTTATAGATATCGTCACTTCCTTGTCCGCCATCCCTGTTAGAACTTACGAAACCATTCTTAGTTTTAAAATTAATGATAAAGGCGAAATCGTCTTTTGTGCTATTTGCTTCTTCACCAACATTTAAAACTTGTTTAAAATTTGTGCTGCCATCTTTTGGTAATCTTGTGATGAAAATATCAAATCCACCAATACCAGGATGACCGTCTGAAGCAAAATATAGTTCGTTATCATCAGAGACAAAAGGATAGGTTTCCCTGCCTTCTGTATTAATGGCATCGCCAAGATTTTCAGCAGGACCAAAGCTGCCATCCTCATTTATTTTTACCCTGAATATGTCTGATTGTCCTTTCGTTCCAGGCATATCTGATGCAAAATACAATGTTTTTTCGTCCGGCGATAAAGTAGGATGCGCAACTTGATATCCATCACTATTAAACGGAAGCGCAGTGATGTTATCCCATTGTCCTTCTTTATTTACAGTCGCTTTATAAATTTTCAAAAGCGTTACTTTACCGGCATCATA
>JAZKCP010000003.1:0-5728 GCA_040388035.1 Bacteroidota bacterium
AACAAAAACGCTCGATAAGACAAGTCAATATCGTCAGCATACATAAAACATTTTTCGTCAAAACCTTCCAGTTGGTTGTATAATTCACGCTTCATAACCATGAAGGCTCCAACAAGTATATCAACTTTCCCGGTTTGGTTTTCATCCAAATGTTGAGCGTAATATTCATTAAACAATGCTGATTTCGGAAACATTTTATATAACCCGAAAATCTTAGTAAATGCAACCCAAGGTGTTGGAATTCCGCGTTTGCTTTCGGGAAGAAAGTTTCCTGTTCCGTCAATCAGTTTGCAGCCCACAATTCCTACGTCTGTTTTGCTTTTGGCGAAAGCCAGCACTTTTTCAAAAGTATCTTCGGCAACAACGGTATCCGGATTTAAAATGCAGATGTATTCGCCTTTGGCTTCCTTAACTGCAATGTTATTACCTTTTGGGAAACCTGAATTTTCCTTGTTTTCGATGAGTTTGATATTCGGAAAACGCTGTTTCATCATCGCACAGCTATCATCAGAAGAATTGTTATCGATGACAATAATTTCGGCGTCCAAGTTCTGAATGGCCTTTTGGACACTCAAAACACACAACTCCAAAAAGTGGCGCACATTATAATTCAGGATAATAACCGATAGTTGCATTGGGCAAATATAATTTGAAAATTTGGAAATCTGAAGATTTGAAAATGATGGATTGTTAAAGATTTTGATTGCTGTTTAAATAACGTACTTTTGCACACTGTAATTTTCAAATTACCTCATTTTCAAATTTTCAAATTAAAATGAATTACCTTTCAGTAGAAAATATATCGAAATCCTTTGGAGAAAGAACTTTGTTTAAAGATATTTCCTTTGGCATCAACAAAGACCAAAAAATCGCTTTCATTGCCAAAAATGGTTCAGGAAAAACCCAAATCATGAAAATGATTAACGGTGACGACGAACCTGATACCGGCCAGATTATCATTCGAAAAGGAATCAAGATGGCATTTCTTTCGCAAACCAATCAGCTACAGGAGGAATTGACGATTGAGGAAAGTATTTTTGCTTCGGATAATGATATACTCCACGTAATTGAACGTTATGAAAAAGCATTGGAAAACCCGGAAGACGAAGAAAAATACCAATTGGCTTTTGATGAAATGGACAGCCACAATGCCTGGGATTTTGAAACCCAATTCAAACAGATTTTATCCAAACTAAAACTTGACGATTTAAAGCTAAAGGTGAAAAGCCTTTCCGGTGGACAAAAAAAACGGTTGTCGTTGGCAATCATTTTAATTAATCGTCCCGACTTATTGATTTTGGATGAGCCTACGAATCATCTGGATTTAGAGATGATTGAATGGCTTGAAAGTTATTTTGCCAAAGAAAACATCACCCTGTTTATGGTAACACACGACCGTTTCTTTTTGGAGCGCGTTTGTAATGAAATCATCGAACTGGATAATGGAAAATTATATCAATACAAAGGCAATTATTCTTATTACCTTCAAAAGAAGGAAGAGCGCATTGCCATGGAAAACTCTACCATCGACAAAGCGCAAAACCTTTTTGTAAAGGAATTAGCCTGGATGCGCCGCCAGCCGAAAGCGAGAACCACAAAATCAAAATCGCGCCAAGATGATTTTTACCAAATCAAAGCCGTTGCCGAAAGCCGAAGAAAAGAAAATGTAGTCGAGCTTGAAATCAATATGGAACGTATGGGCAGTAAGATTATTGAGCTGCACAAACTGTATAAAAAATTTAAAGACAGGGTTATTCTTGATAATTTCAGTTATGATTTTCAACGGGGAGAGCGCATTGGAATCATTGGTAAAAACGGAACAGGTAAATCTACTTTCCTAAATATTTTAACAAAAACTATAACTCCGGACGCAGGAAAAGTGGTAATTGGTGATACTATTAAAGTCGGTTACTATACGCAAAGCGGAATCAATCCGAAACCGGGACAAAAAGTAATCGACATCATTAAGGAATATGGTGAATATATTCCGTTGACGAAAGGGAAAATCATTTCGGCTTCGCAATTGTTGGAACGTTTCTTATTTGATGCCAAAAAACAATATGACTTTGTTGAAAAATTGAGTGGTGGCGAATTGAAACGCTTGTATTTATGTACGGTTTTAATCCAGAATCCAAATTTTTTGATTCTCGACGAGCCAACGAATGACCTGGACATTGTGACTTTAAATGTTTTGGAAAGTTTCCTATTGGATTTTCCCGGATGCTTATTGGTTGTTTCCCACGACCGTTATTTTATGGATAAAATTGTTGATCACCTGTTTATCTTTAGAGGTGAAGGCCAAATTGAAGATTTCCCAGGTAATTATTCTGATTTCAGGGCTTATGAAGATTCGGCTGAGCCAAAAAATCTCTCGAGCGTCAGCACCGAAAAGGTGAATTGGAAACAAAACAGCACTACTTCAACAGGCTTGAATTTCAATGAGCAAAAGGAATTCAACAAAATTGAACGAGAAATTAAGGATTTGGAATATCAGAAAAAGCAAATTGAAAACTTATTTTCAGAAGGAAAAGTTGCCGATGCAGATATTACGGCTAAAGCCAAGGAATTGGAAGCTGTCATAAAAAAAATGGAAGAAAAAGAAGAACGTTGGTTTGAACTTTCTTCAAAAATGGAGTAATGTTATTTCAGATAAAATCATATTTAAATTTCCTTTGGAAATCCAAAAACGAACATGGAGTGCATTCGCCATTTGTATTTAATTTGGTTACCAAATGTTTTTATGATAAAAAGAACTATCCTGAATATTCCATCCTGAAAAACTATCGAAAATCACTTTTAGAAAATTACAACACTATTGAAGTAACCGATTTTGGCGCTGGATCAAAAGTTTTTAAAAGCAACACACGGGCCATAAATCAAATCGCAGGAAACGCAGGGATTTCAAAAAAAAGAGCCGAATTGCTCTTTAGAATCACAAATTATTTTAAGCCTCACCCGAGCGATAGCGAACTGGCGAAGCAAACTATTCTTGAGATTGGAACCTCACTAGGATTGGCAACTTCAGCCTTATCACTTGGTAATCCAAAAGCTAAAATTACAACATTGGAAGGCTGCCCCAATACTTTAGCTATAGCGAAAATTCAATTTGAAAAATTCAATTTGGTTAATATAAATGCAGTTCATACTGAATTCTCTTCCTATCTTAAAAACCAACAACTGACAACCGACAACCGACAGCTGATTTATTTCGACGGAAACCATTCCAAGCAGGCAACTTTGGAATATTTTGAATTATTGTTTCCATCAATCACGAATGAAACCGTTTGGATCTTTGATGATATTCATTGGTCAAAAGATATGGAAGAAGCTTGGGAAATAATAAAAAACCATCAAAGCGTAACCGTAACAATCGATACATTTCAATGGGGAATTGTTTTCTTTAGAAAAGAACAGCCGAAGGAGCACTTTGTGATTCGGGCATAAAAAAAAGAAATGGCGACCATCCCTGACCACCATTTCTTATCAAAAACCAACTTTATTTTTTATTTTTTAATTCGCTTCGTCTTTTGCGTCTTGATTCTCGTCAGCCTTCGCACCAATTCTGTTTACTTTAAACATTGGGGCAAATCTGAATTTTATAGATGCAATTTTGTTGTTGTCCTCTGAAGATAATCCTTCTTTTTCAACTGTGTTTTTTCTGGCATCCAACGCTTCATATAACAATTTGATTTCGTCATAATCCTCTCTCGAGAAATCTTCCTTGTTAGCTTTATACGAATCATAAAAATCCTGATAAACTTGTAAAATGTTGTCTTTGTTTACCCATGAAAAATTCATGTCCTCACTCATTTTACCTTCACCGAAGAGTTTGTTTCTTAAGGATTGTTTCGGACTTACAGTTTTTGCTGCTTCCGCTGCCTCTCTTTCTGCTTCATATTTTGCTTTTAGCGCTTCGTATTTTGCTCTACTGGCTGCTACTCTTTCTCTGTAAGCTTCATCCTCGGCTGCAGAAGCTTCCGCCGCAGCAATTCTAACTTGATATTCAGCATCAATAGCATCCCAATTTGTTCTTGCATCTTCTTCGGATACATTGCTGACCGAGTCAACATAGGTTACATAAGTTGTGACTGTTCTTTCGGCTTCGACCTTCTTTTCGTCTTTACAAGATGTGAATCCAAAAACAACTGCGAGGATTCCGATGGTAAATACACTTTTTTTCATAATGTTTGTTATTAGGTTACTAATTTGTTTGATGTAAAACTACCGCCATTTTAACATTTGGTTGTTACATATTTTCTCAAAGATTTTACAGAATTGCAACATCAAGATTTGTAACAATTTGAAGGTTGAATCTACTTATAGCTGTAATTAAATTTTAAGTTATGAAGACTCAGAACTTTCGAAAGTCAAAAGCTGTAAAGGTTTTATTGGGATTGACTATAGTGTTGGGAGGAATTTCCCTAGCAAAATTTGGATACCTTTTTGGCAAATGGCTGCATCAACATATAAACTAAATTTTTCTTACTTTTACCCACTCGAGACCTTTGGTCGAACTGTACTTTAGTAAAACTACTATTCAAAAAAATGGCAAATCCATTAATAAACATAAAAAAATTAAAACGTGACTTCCAACTCGGAAATGAAACAATCAACGTTTTAAAAGGCATCGATTTACAAATCAACAAAGGAGAATATGTGGCGCTGATGGGGCCATCAGGTTCAGGAAAATCGACTTTAATGAATCTTTTAGGCTGCCTGGATACGCCTACTTCGGGAACTTACATACTAAACGGGAACGATGTTAGCAAAATGCATGATGATGATTTGGCCGAAATCAGAAATAAGGAAATAGGCTTTGTTTTTCAAACCTTTAATCTTTTACCAAGAACAACAGCGCTTGATAATGTTGCCCTGCCAATGATTTATGCGGGTCATTCTAAATCGGAGAGAAACGAACGCGCTACCGAAGTATTGAATCAGGTAAACCTTTCCGACCGGATGGATCACCAGCCTAACCAACTTTCGGGTGGACAACGCCAGCGTGTGGCAATTGCCAGAGCTTTGGTCAACAAGCCTTCGATTATATTAGCTGATGAACCTACAGGAAATCTTGACAGTAAAACTTCGATAGAAATCATGAATCTTTTCAACGAAATCCATAAAAACGGAAATACTGTTATCGTCGTTACCCACGAAGAAGACATTGCGAAATATGCACACAGGGTCATTCGTTTAAAAGACGGAATGATTGAAAGTGACAATCTGAATAAAGATCATTTATAGGAGCGATTGGCTCGGGCTTAATCAGTAATCCATTTTCCCGCTGTCCGCTATACAAGGTGCCACTACCATCGGGGCTAATTTAGCCAGCATTTGATTTTTTGTTACCTTTGAGAATCAATTTGATTTTAGAATTCAGATGTAAATCTAGGAATCTAAAAATCCAACAATCTAAATATCTAAATGAAAGTCTATACCAAAACCGGCGACAACGGAACCACAGCATTATTTGGCGGAACACGTGTCCCAAAAGACCATGCGCGAATAGAAAGCTATGGTACTGTTGATGAGTTAAATTCCTATATAGGCTTAATACGCGATCAGGAAATAAAGCAGCATTACAAAGATATTCTAATAGAAATCCAGGATAGATTGTTCACCGTCGGCGCCATACTTGCAACGCCGCGGGAAAAGGAAGTCCTTAAAAATGGAGAAAAGCGCCTGCAAAACCTTGGGATTGTTGAAAGTGACATCGAGCTTCTTGAAA
>JAZKCP010000003.1:5738-22121 GCA_040388035.1 Bacteroidota bacterium
TTTTACCGGGTGGGCACACCACTGTGTCATATTGTCACATTGCGCGCTGTGTTTGCCGTAGGGCTGAGCGTTTAGCCGTGCATTTAAGTCATAACGAACCCGTAGCTGACATCACAATCAAATACCTAAACCGACTTTCTGACTACCTTTTTGTCTTGGCACGGAAGTTGTCCAAAGAGCTGAACGCGGATGAAGTACAATGGATTCCGAGAAAATAGTGTTGAGTAATCAGTAAACAGTTTTTCAGAAAGCAGATGTTCGTTTGAGAGGACTACTGAACACCAAAAACTGAACACTGACCAATAAAAAAAGCCGTTCTTAAACATATTTAAAAATAAATCAAAAAAAACTTGCCTTTTTGAGTAATAAATTTATTTTTGCATTAAATTAAAATCGATAGAAGATGTATTGGACATTAGAATTAGCATCGTATTTAAGTGATGCACCTTGGCCAGCAACCAAAGACGAACTTATAGATTACGCCATCAGAACCGGTGCACCTCTTGAAGTAGTTGAAAATTTACAATCTATAGAAGACGAAGGTGAAATCTACGAATCTATGGAAGAAATTTGGCCAGATTATCCAACAGACGAAGATTACCTTTGGAACGAGGATGAATATTAAAAAATAAAAAATCACAAAAGAGAAAAGTCCATTGAGGGCTTTTTTTTTGTTTAAATTTGCACAACTTTAAAAATATATAATACCCAACCCAACTATGAGTTTCATAAATAGCATTATCAAAGCTTTTGTAGGCGACAAATCCCAAAAAGATGTCAAAGCTACACTACCTTATATAACTAAAATAAAAGCTTTAGAGCCTGCATTAGCGGCACTTTCTCATGACCTATTAAGAGCTAAAACCACTGAGTTTAAAGAAAAAATAAAACAAGCCCGTTCCAAACAGGATGCCGAAATAGAAGCCAAAAAACAAGAGGCTGAAAACACTGCTGATATTGATTTAAGGGAAGATATCTACAACGCTATTGATGCTTTGGAAAAAGAAGCCTACGAAATTTCAGAAAAAGTATTGATGGAAATCCTTCCTGAAGCTTTTGCAGTAATCAAGGAAACAGCACGCCGTTTCAAGGAAAATTCAACAATTACGGTTACTGCAACCGAAAAAGACAGAGAACTTTCGGCAACAAAACCTTATATTACTTTAGTGGGCGATCAAACCAATTGGGCAAACCAATGGAATGCAGCCGGAAAAGAAATTACCTGGGACATGATTCACTACGACGTTCAGTTGATTGGTGGTATTGTTCTCCACGAAGGTAAAATTGCCGAAATGCAAACGGGTGAAGGAAAAACATTGGTAGCCACACTTCCACTCTACTTAAATGCTTTGACCGGAAACGGGGTTCACTTAGTAACGGTGAATGACTATCTGGCAAAACGTGATAGCACCTGGAAAGCACCATTATTTGAATTCCACGGAATTACTGTGGATTGTATCGATAATCATTCGCCAAACTCAGATGCGCGAAGAAAAGCATACGAAGCCGATATTACTTATGGTACCAATAACGAATTTGGTTTTGATTACCTGCGTGATAATATGGCGCATTCGCCCGAAGATTTGGTTCAAAGAAAACACAACTACGCAATTGTCGACGAGGTTGATTCGGTTTTGATTGATGATGCCAGAACACCATTAATTATTTCTGGACCAGTTCCTGATGGTGACCGTCACGAATTCAACGAATTAAAACCAAAAATTGAAAACCTTTATAATTTACAGCGTCAATTGGCAAATGGATTTTTAACCGAAGCCAAACGTTTCTTCAAAGAAGGAAACATGAAGGATGCAGGCTTCCAGTTGTTGAGAGCTTACAGAGCATTGCCAAAAAATAAAGCGCTGATTAAATTCCTAAGTGAAGAAGGCGTAAAACAATTGCTTCAAAAAACTGAAAACGAATATATGGCCGACAACAACCGTAAAATGCCGGAAGTTGACGAAGCAATGTATTTTGTAATCGAAGAAAAAAATAATCAGGTGGAACTTTCAGATAACGGAATTAAATTCCTTTCTACAGACACTGATGAGAATTTCTTTATTCTTCCGGATATCGGAACTGAAATTGCCAACATCGAGAAACAAAATCTCGAAAAAGACAAAGAAGCCGAAGCCAAGGAAAAATTATTCCAGGATTTCGGAATCAAATCAGAAAGAATCCACACACTTACTCAATTATTAAAAGCCTATACGCTTTTTGAAAAGGATGTGGAATACGTAATCATGGACAACAAAATTTTGATTGTCGATGAGCAAACTGGCCGTATCATGGATGGCCGTCGTTATTCTGACGGATTGCACCAAGCTATTGAAGCCAAAGAACAGGTTACAATTGAAGCAGCCACACAAACATTTGCTACAATTACACTTCAGAACTACTTCCGTATGTACAACAAATTGGCAGGTATGACGGGAACTGCAGTTACCGAAGCCGGTGAACTTTGGCAGATTTATAAATTAGATGTAGTCGAAATTCCGACTAATCGTGCGATGTCAAGGATTGACAGGGAAGATTTGATTTATCGTTCCGTTCGTGAAAAATTCAATGCGGTTATCGAAGATGTAACCCAGTTATCACAAGCCGGAAGACCGGTTCTTATTGGAACAACCTCTGTAGAGATTTCAGAATTACTAAGCCGAATGCTGAAAATACGAGGTGTTGCACATAATGTATTGAATGCAAAAATGCACAAGCAGGAAGCACAAATTGTTGAAGAGGCCGGTAAACCCGGAGTAGTAACTATTGCAACCAATATGGCTGGTCGTGGAACCGATATCAAGCTTACGCCCGAAGTAAAAGCTGCAGGCGGTTTGGCAATCATTGGTACGGAACGTCACGATTCACGTCGTGTTGACCGTCAGTTGCGTGGTCGTGCCGGTCGTCAGGGCGATCCGGGAAGTTCACAGTTTTATGTTTCTTTGGAAGATAATCTTATGCGTTTGTTTGGTTCTGACAGGGTTGCCAAAATCATGGACAGAATGGGATTGAAGGAAGGTGAAGTAATTCAGCATTCGATGATGACCAAATCTATTGAGCGTGCCCAGAAAAAAGTGGAGGAAAACAACTTCGGAACCCGTAAACGTTTGCTTGAATATGATGATGTAATGAATGCACAACGTGAAGTGGTTTACAAACGTCGTCGCCACGCATTGCACGGTGAACGTCTGAAACTGGATATTGCCAATATGATGTATGATACCTGCGAACTAATCGTAGATGAAAATAAAGGTAAAAGCGATTTTAAAAATTTCGAGTTCGAATTGATTCGTTACTTCTCAATAACTTCTCCTATTTCGGCTGCCGAATTTGAGAAATTATCCGAAATGGAAATCACTGGTAAAGTTTATAAAGCTGCAATGGCTTATTATGCGGAGAAAACCGAAAGAAGCGCCCGCGAAGCCTTGCCGATAATTACTGATGTTTATAAAAAAGAAGGAAATACGTTTGAACGTATCATTGTTCCGTTTTCTGATGGAATCAAAACGCTGAACGTAGTCACCGATTTGAAAAAAGCCTATGATACAAATGGCGCACAATTAGTGGCTGACTTTGAAAAAAATATCACATTAGCGATTGTGGATGAAGCCTGGAAAAAACATTTGCGAAAAATGGACGAATTGAAACAATCGGTTCAGTTAGCGGTTCACGAGCAAAAAGACCCATTGCTTATCTACAAACTGGAAGCATTTAACCTGTTCAGAGCTATGCTTGACGGAGTTAATAAAGAAGTGATTTCATTCCTGTTTAAAGGTGATTTGCCTCAGCAAAACCAAAATATCCAGGAAGCACGACAAGTTCGTGAAAAACAAAACTACACCGAAAGCAAAGACGAAATCCAAAGCAGTGAAAGCTCCAACCGTGAGGCTGGACAAGCTGCTTCCCAACGCCCACAGGTAACCGAAACAATAGTTCGCGAAACTCCAAAAATTAACCGCAACGATACTGTTACCATTAAACATGTAATGAGCGGTAAAACTGAAAGCATGAAATTCAAAAAAGCCGAAAGCATGTTGGCTTCCGGTGAATGGGTTTTGGTACATGACTAGTACTCAGTCGTAGTCACAGTTGACAACTTGTAATAATATAAATCCCCAATGGTTAGAACTATTGGGGATTTTTTTATATTTGACATCCAAGACAAAACACATGAAACGATTACTTCCATTTTTGCTGATTTTCAGCTTTTTATTAAGCTGCACCAATGAAGACGATCCGGTAACGGAGACATTTCCCTGCAAGATTATGAAATGCGGCAAATCTACCTTCCAATCCGGTATTGGCACTGATCCTATTGATTATTATACTACCGAATTTGTATATCAAAACGACCGAATCATCAAACGATTAAATTATAATGGATATGCTCAACTAGCGACGACGGACAGTATTGCATACAATTCAATGGGCCATGTTTCAGGCATATATTATCACATACACCAGGACGATATTTATGGCGAGACAAAGACAGAGCTGTTCAGTTACCATCCCAATACCGACAAACCTTATCGTAGGGAAACGCGACTGTTTTTACATCCTTGGAATGAACTCCGCCGTTCTATAGAGGATATCCAATATGACGCTTCAGGGCGCATCCTCAAAACCATAGATTCGAAGATATTTGCAGACGATTTACCAGATTTCTATAATATTACCACAACAGATTATACTTATGACCTATCTGGTAATTTGGAAAAATTTGTAGAGACGGTTGCACAAAATGTAGAAACCACACGAACAACAACGTATCTCTTTTCTAATTTTGATACTGGTAAAAACCCTTTCCGCACGCTTAAGGTTCCGTTTGCTAATTTTCGCCATTTGATGTATTCGCTTAATAACCGCAGAGCATATGAAATTACCGAACAATATGAAGGTATGCCTAATCCATCTTTTCATAGCATAACCACTCTCGGGAATTTCGATTATAACGAATACGGGTATCCTCTAATTGCGGAATATCAATGCCACTAACATAAAAGTCAACCGCCATTTTTGTTTTCCTTTAATAGTCAACTTGTCTGTTGCAATTAAGGTACATCACGATAAAACAAATAAAACCTTATCATAGAACAAACAATGATAATTCATCAGATCTAATGTCTGATCTGAATGGAAGATTATTAATTCAATCTATCACTACTGACGTAACAATCAATATTTCCTTATTCTGTAAAGGAATATATATCTATTATATAGTCGATGATATTAGGAAAACATAAGCAAGGTAAATTATTGATACAGTAATGTTATACCCAACAATAACATTAAATCTAATCCCCAATGATTCAAACCTTTGGGGGTTTTTTTATGGATTGCAGGTTAAAAATATTTCTGTACATTTGAAATAAAAAAAGATGAATAAGTATATAATTTCTATTTGTGCAATCTTAATTTCTTCTTTTGGAATTGCCCAAAATCCCACAATTGGATTATTGTACCATGACAATGCTGTCTCCGAAGGCTATACATTATTTTCGCCTCAACGTAATAATGAGGTTTTTCTAATCAATAATTGTGGCGAAAAAATAAGGCAATGGACTTTTACCGAAACTCCGGGAGCAACCTGTTATTTGCTTCCAAATGGCAATTTATTAAGAGCCGGACAGAATAACATCGAAATCCGAGACTGGAATAATGTAGTAGTTTGGAGTTATGCCACGACAGCCAACGGAATCATGCAGCACCACGATATTGAGCCTTTGCCAAATGGAAATATTTTGTGTATTGCAGCAGATAATTATTCTTTGGCAGCAATTACGGCTCAGGGAAGAAATCCGGCTTTAAGTGGCACCAACATAAAACTTGAAAGGATAGTAGAACTGCAACCTGTTGGCACAAATAACGCTAACATCGTTTGGCAATGGAAATTTAAAGATCATTTGATTCAGGATTTTGATGCGACAAAATTGAATTACGGAATTGTACAGGATCATCCGGAATTACTGGATATTAATTATGATAATGATACCACCAATGATTATATCCATTTTAATGGAATAGATTATAATGCGGATTTAGACCAAATATTGGTTTCCGCCCGACATACCAACGAAATTTACATTATTGATCATAGTACGACAACAGCGCTGGCTGCCGGGCATTCGGGTGGAAACTCAAATAAAGGCGGCGATATTTTATGGCGTTGGGGAAATCCGGAAGTCTACAGGCAAGGAACCATCTCTGATAGGAAATTATTTCTGCAGCATGATTCCAAATGGGTAGATAATGGATATTTGGATGCCGGAAAAATTACCGTTTTTAATAATGGCGATGATCCGGTCCAAACCTACAGTTCAATCGTTATGCTTATTCCCGAAATTGTTGGTGGCGTTTATACAGAAACAAATAATGTTTTTAATCCAATTGCTTATGACTGGTCGTGGAACGGATCAATACTTGGCACTGTTTTATATGAAACAAAACAATCAGGAACGCATAGTTTGCCAAATGGCAATATGATGATTTGTGAAACTTCCTTAGGCAGGGTTTCAGAAATAACAAAATCGGGAACTTTAGTATGGTCTTACAAAAATCCAACTGGACCTATTGTGAATTTGAGTCCAACCTATTATAATCAGACAGATATTATTCCGTCGGATGATAACGGAATTTTCAGAGGTGAAAAATATCCGCCTGATTTTCCAGGTTTTACTGGTCGTGATTTGACTCCGCTCGGAATTCTTGAAAACAACAATACACTTTCCGTAGATTGCACAGCTCTGGCAAATCCCGAATTCAACAGCCAGGAATTATTAATAATAAATCCGGTAAAGAACAAAACAATTCAATTTAATAAATCTATTGATGCGGATGACATTACCATTTTTGATGTAAATGGCAGAGCAATCTTTTCACGTAAGTTATTTTCAGGTAATCAGCTTGAAATTAATTTAACTCCGTCGGTTTATGTGATGGCTATTCAAATAGGCACGGTTCAAAAGACATATAAAATATTAATTTCTCAATAGAAGTAATGAAAACAAAAATACTTTCTGCTTTGCTATTGCTTACAGCATTTTATAGTTTTTCTCAGTCATCGGAAAGATTAAAAAAAAATACGCAAAAATTTTATGAAGCAAATTACCTGATGGATTTTGAAACTATTGTTTCATTATGCCATCCTGAAATGGTGAATGCCATTGGAAAAGATGTGCTGTTGGGAAAACTGGATAAATACTATGAAAATGACGAATACCGTTTGCGGGAACAGTTGGAAATGTTGCCTTTTCAATATAGTTCAATAAAAGAAATAGGCGAAATATCATTTTGTGTTATTACATTTCGAAACCCGATGCGATATTTTTTTGAGACCAAATTATCTACGGAAACTGCTGCTGAGAAAATGGTGTGGCTAAAACAAATCAACAAAACAAAAGAGGTAATCTTTGAACCTAAAAGAAACAGTTTCAATGTTAAACGAATGACAACTTATGTAGCTGTTACTGATGAAAAAACTAATAACGAATGGACATTTTTTAATTTGGATGATGCCAATCAGTTCGCTTCTTTTCAGAAAATTTTTGGCGAAAGCATAAAAAAAGAATTGGGATTATAAAAAATAGTATTTACCTTTATCACACAGTTACTAACTAACCAAAAATATTTTATACCATGGCAAAAGGAAAAGACGTTCAGAAAGCCGCCAAGAAAGAACCTCTGAAGACGGCAAAGGAAAAAAAAGCTGAAAAGCGCGACAAGAAAAACACTCCAAAAAGAGATTAAAAAAAGTCCCGATTGCTAGGGACTTTTTATTTTATAATTCATCTGGAAATATCTTTCCCGGATTTAGAATATTATTGTGGTCAAAGACTCGTTTGATACTTTCCATTAACTCCAAATGTGCTTTGGAGAACGCGATATCCATAAAATTTTTTTGTACATAACCGATGCCGTGTTCGCCGGAAAGTGTTCCTTTTAAGGAAACGGTCAATTCAAATATTTGACGGATTCCCAATGGCACCTGGGTTTCCCAATTGTCATCAGTCATATTGCCTTTAATAATGTTTACATGCAGATTCCCATCGCCGGCATGCCCATAACAAACAGATTTGAAACCATACTTCTCTCCTATTTTCTTGATTCCGGATAATAATTCAGGAAGCATATATCTTGGCACAACCGTATCTTCTTCTTTATAAATTGAGTTGGATTTCACTGCTTCAGCTACCGAACGACGCATTTTCCATAAAGCGCCTTTTTGTTCTTCTGTATCGGCAAACAAAACGTCATCAATATCAAACTGCTCAACAACCATCATAATTTTCTCGGCTTCAAGCATCAAAATTTCAGGATAATTCCCATCCACTTCAATCAACAAATGCGCTTGGTGTTCTGGCTTTACCTCTACGCTAATGCCTTCTACCAATCGTAATGTCCAATCAATTGCCTCGCGCTCCATAAACTCTAAAGCGCTTGGGACAATTCCGGCTCTAAAAATTGCAGAAACCGCTTCACAGGCTTGGGATGCATCAAAAAAAGGCACCAGCATTAATACATTGTGATTGTTTTTTGGCAACAGTTTTAAAACGGCTTTGGTAATAACGCCCAATGTTCCTTCACTCCCAACCATCAATTGAGTCAGATTGTAACCTGTAGAATTTTTTAAAGTGTTTGCTCCTGTCCAGATGATTTCACCATTAGGCAAAACAACTTCCAAATTAAGCACATAATCTTTGGTTACACCATATTTCACAGCTCTCGCGCCACCGGCATTTTCAGCAATATTTCCACCAATCCAACAGCTTCCCATACTGCTTGGATCAACAGGATAGAACAAGCCTTTTTCGGATACAATTTCACGCAAAACCTGAGTAATAACCGCTGGTTCAACCGTAACCTGAAGATTTTGTTCGTCAATTTCCAAAATTTTATCCAGGCGTTCCATCGACAAACCGATTCCTTCATAAATTGACAAAGAGCCACCGCTCAAACCTGTTCGGGCTCCGATTGGCGTTGTTGGAATTTTATATTCGTTGGCTACTTTAAGTATGGCTGAAATTTCCTGGGCATTGGCTGGTTTTACCACTACGTTTGGCGGAAAAACATAATCTTCTGTTTCGTCGTGGCCGTAATGGTTACGGGTTTCGATATCAGTAAAAATATAAGCTTCACCAACAATAGTCGTGAGTTTCTGAATTATTTCAGGATTGAGTGACATTTTATAAAAATTGAGACGTAAATGTAAGGATAACAAAAGTAAATGACAAATCCTTTTTAGCCCCGACTGAAGCGACTACCATGTAGCGCGAAAAGCGGGAACATGGATTCCAAAAAAGCCAAAACTTTCCGCTCCTATTTCTTTTTCAAATTGGGCAGGAAAAAACAAATGATACCTATCAAAGGAAGATAAGAACAAATATGATAAACATACTGAATGGATGTGAAATCTGCTAATCTGCCCAACAATGCAGAGCCTAAAGCACCCATTCCGAAAGCGAAACCGTAGAACATACCGGAAATCATTCCGAGTTTTTTTGGAACTAATTCCTGAGCATAAACCAATATTGCAGGGAAAGCTGATGACATTATTATTCCAATAGTAATCATTAAAACATCTGTCCAAAACAAATTGACATAAGGCAGTAATAATGCAAATGGCGTTGCGCCGAAAACAGAAAGCCAGATTACGTGCTTGCGCCCGATTTTATCACCTAGTGGTCCGCCGAGAATGGTTCCAAGCGCATAAGCAATAAGGTAAATAAACATATGAAATTGTGCTTGTTTAATACTAAGACCGAACTTATCCATGATGTAAAAAGTGTAATAGGTCGACAAACAGGCAGTGTAAAAAAACTTAGAAAAAATGACAATTAACAGCACTACTATTGCCCATTTTACTTTGCTTTTAGACAGGTTATGGTAATCTATAAAAACAATTTTTTTATTCTTTTTAATTATCAAATGATCGCGGTACCAAAAAGCGATTTTGCTAATAATCCCAAGTGCAATCACGGCTGAAAGGACAAACCACAGAATGTATTTCTGAGAATTTGGAACGACAATTAATGCCACCAAAAGTGGGCCAAGTGCGGTTCCGAAATTACCGCCAACCTGAAATATGGATTGTGCCAAGCCTCGTTTTCCTCCTGATGCCATATTGGAAATCCGTGCCGATTCGGGATGAAAAATAGAAGAACCTATTCCAATCAAAACCACAGAAAAGATAATCCAATAGAAGTTGTTAGCAAAAGACAAGGATATAATTCCCGCCATCGAAAACAGCATTCCATAAACCTGAGAAAAAGGTTTGGGATATTTGTCTGTATAATAACCAATAAAAGGCTGGAGCAGCGAAGCTGACAATTGAAAAGCGAAAGTAATTAAACCAATCTGTGAGAACGACAAGTCATAATTTTGCTTCAAAATTGGGTAAACCGAAGGAATTATAGCTTGAATTAAGTCATTTAGTAAATGAGCAAAACTTATCGAAAAAAGTATCGAATAAACTGTTTTGTGTAACAGTTCCTTACTTTCAGAAGTAGTGTCAATAGCTGTTTTCATTTAGAATGTACTTAAAATAAAATACCAAAAAGCCAAGGTTACAAATGACAACGGAATTCCGATTCCGACCATCATACTGCTCAGTTTCGGTTTCAATCCATAGTTTGAAGCTAAAATTGCTCCGGTAATCATTGGTGCCATTGCTGATTCCATTACGGAAACATCGACAGCCAGGCCTTTGCCTCCCAATATAACTTTATAAAGCAGAAAGAAAATTGCCGGTGTAATGATTAATTTAAAAAATAATCCCAAGCGGAGAAATTTCCAGTGTTGACTGCGTTTGTCTATTTTTAATTGCAACCCGACAGCAACCAAAGCTACAGGCGTTACTGTTGCTCCCAGTTTTTGGAAAACTGTTTCAAAATGTTCATTAAAATCAAATTTCAAGACATTCATGACAACCGCGACAACAAAAGCAATAAAAGGTGGAAACAACAAAATCTTTTTGACAATATCACTTGCCTTTGGATCGCCTTTCGAGAAGATTCCAGCTGTAATAATTCCGAGTGTTGCCATAACAACAAAAGAACCCGGTTGATCGACAATGATCGCTGTTTTTAAACCTTCTTCTCCATAAAGTGCCTCAATTATTGGGAAACCAACAAAAGAAGTATTTCCTAAGCCGGCGGTAATTGTCAGGCATCCGATCAATCTATTTGGCCAATTCAACCTTTTTCCAATAACATAGAAAAAAATAAATGACAGGAAGAACCCAATCCAGGCAATGCCTAAGGGATATAACAAATCGGTAGAGATCGAAACCTTAGGAATATAGTACAAAGCCAATGCGGGCAAAGCAATATAAATTATAAATTGGTTGAGCGCTAAGTGTCCGTTTTTTGGAAAAGCTGCGACTCGTTGCATTCCCAAACCCATTATCAGACAAAGAAAAACTAATAGAATGTTATCCATTCGAAGTAAAAAATTAGTTCCGCAAAGGAACGGCAAAAAAACGGAAAAGAATTATTGCAAACAATATTTTACTAAATTTACCCAAACGATTTTCCCTTGAACGAAAAGCAAAACAAAAAATCAGCGCTGCACGAAAAAGAAGGCATTCCACAGCCGGAAAGTTTCAGTGCCTCATCATTGGAGAAAATTTCCAAAAGCAGAAAAATACAACCTTCTTCCGCTGAATTGATTGCAGGTATTTTAGCCCATGATAAAGTAGCTTTGAGCCGTGGAATTACTTTGGTGGAAAGTACTAATGTTGCCCATTTGGCAAAAGCCCACGAAATAATCACTGGTTGTTTGCCGGATGCCAATAAATCGGTTCGAATAGGAATTACAGGTGTTCCGGGAGTTGGAAAATCTACTTTTATTGAAGCTTTTGGAAAATACCTGACTTCATTGGGCAAGAAAGTCGCAGTCTTAGCTATTGATCCTAGCAGTACTATTTCACATGGCAGTATTTTGGGTGACAAAACCCGAATGGAGGAATTGGTAAAAGATGAAAACGCATATATCAGGCCATCGGCTTCGGGAGAAACCTTAGGTGGCGTGGCTCGAAAAACCCGGGAAACAATAATCCTTTGCGAAGCAGCTGGATTTGATACTATTATAATTGAAACGGTTGGCGTGGGACAAAGTGAAACTGCCGTTCACTCAATGGTTGATTTCTTTTTATTGCTGAAGATTTCAGGTGCCGGCGATGAATTACAAGGGATCAAGCGTGGTATTATGGAAATGGCCGATGCTGTTGTCATTAATAAGGCTGATGGCGATAATATCAATAAAGCCAAATTAGCTAAAACCGAATTTAATCGCGCATTGCATTTATTTCCGGCTAAAAAATCGGGTTGGATTCCGACTGCAGCTACCTGTAGTGCTATTACCAGAGAAGGAATTGACACGGTTTGGGAAACGATTTCCAATTATTTTGAACTAGTCAAGGCCAATAATTATTTTCAGGAAAAACGACAGGAACAAAATCAGTATTGGATGATGGAAACCATCAATGAGCAGCTGAAAAACAATTTCTACAATCATGCCGAAATTATAAAACTATTGGAGATAAATAAAAAAGCAGTAGCCAATAATGAAATTTCACCTTTTGCTGCTGCCCAGATTTTGTTGAAGAAATATTTTAAATAACTACTCTTCGTATCGTTCCATTTCCCTGTCATAGAATTCACCTGCCAAAGTAATTAAATGTTCCATCTCACTTTCCAATTCGGTTTCATCTTCACCTTCCAAATCTTCGATAAACTCTACTTCGTCATCTTTTAGATTAATTATAAAACGAGGAAAATCAAGATGAATGACAAAAATATCTTCGGGTAAATCAGAGTTGTCTGCTAATAAAAATTTAGGTAAATCCATTTTAGTAAATTATGAGTTATGAGTTATGAGTTATGAGTTTTTTTGTCAAATAATGAAAACGAATATACAAAAATAATGCTGCGGCTGTTAAACCTGCCAATAATCCAATCCATACGCCAACGGCTTTTAACGAAGTATATTCGCCGAGATAAAATGAAATCGGAAAGCCAACAATCCAATACGCCACGAAAGTAATATACATCGGAATCTTGACATCCTGCAGTCCTCGTAATGCACCTAACACAACAACCTGGATTCCGTCTGAAATCTGGAAAACCGCAGCAACCAAAAGCAATTTGGCCGCAATGGCAATCACTTCCTGATTGTCAAGTAATTGGGATTGATTTTCCATATTTAAAAACAAATACGGCAAGATTTGATGCAATGCAACAAACATTATTGCAAACAGGATTTCGATAAGGATAGCTAATAAAAATATAGAACGGGCCACAACAACCAATTGCTTATAATCATTCAGTCCTTTTTGATTGCTTATCCGAATCATTGAAACCACGCTCAAACCCATAGCAAACATAAAAGTCATCGAAGCGAGGCTCAACGCAATCTGGTTGGCAGCCTGACTGGTTTTTCCGATATTGCCGCAAAGCCAGATTCCTGCTGTGAAAAGCACTACTTCAAAAAGCATTTGCATTGCGGATGGCAGACCAAGATTGACAATTTTTTTAATCATTCCTTTTTTGATTTCATCAAAACTGAAACCGTCGAAATATTGTTTTAATTGCTCTTTTCGGGATAAGATCACATGCATAAAAACCACCATTGCAATCCGTGAAATCACAGTTCCTAAAGCAGCGCCAATGATTCCCATTTTTGGAAAAAACCAAACACCATAAATCAAACAATAATTAATGATTACATGTAAAATATTTGCCATGATAATGGCATACATCGAAACTTTGGTCATCGACAAACCATCAGCGAACTGTTTGTATCCCTGATAAATTATAAGCGGAACTAACGAAAAAGCTACCCAATCCACAAAAGGTTTTGCGAGTGCAATTACTTCTTTGGGTTGGTGCAATAATTCCATTATCGGCTTTGCCAAAACCACTAATCCAAAAAGGGAAAAACCTAAAATAACACACAGAAATAAACCGTGATGAAACGCTGAGCGGATTTTGGAAGTATCATTTTCAGCATCAGCTTCTGCGACAATGGGCGTTATGGCAGTAGAAAATCCTATGCCAAGCGACATCGCAACAAAAATCATACTGTTACCCAAAGAGACAGCCGCCAACTCCGTGCTGCCCAATTTTCCGACCATGATATTATCAACAATACCGATTAACGTATGGCCAAGCATCCCAATAATTACAGGATATGCCAGCCGCATATTATACGAGAACTCTTTGGTGTATTGGGATAAATTCATTTTGCAATTTTACGCTGCAAAGATATTGCAAAAGTTTAGAATGTTTATGAGTTTAAAAGTTTATGACCTTCTTATAACTTAATAATCATATAACCTAATAAACTACTCTTTCAATTGTTCTTTGTATAAAGCTATATTGGCTTTTACTTTTGGATCTAATTCGGGTTCATCAATATCGGTAAGTTTTTGCATTTCCTCCCAGATAATTTTGGCAATAATAACACGCGCCAGTTTTTTATCGTCAGCCGGAATGACAAACCATGGTGCATTTTCCTTTGATGTTTTATTGATAGCTTCTTGGTAGTATTTGATATATTCATCCCAAAGTTCGCGTTCCTTTAAATCGCCAACCGAAAACTTCCAATTATCTTCCGGATTTTCCAATCGTTTCAGTAATCTTTTGCGCTGTTCTTCTTTGCTCATATGGAAATAAAACTTCAGTACGACAGTTCCATTTTGAGTGATATGCTTTTCAAAATTATTGATTTGTTCCATTCTGTTTTCCCAAAACTTCGGCGTAATGTCTTCTACTTTTTCAATGCCCGGCAAATTCTCAAACATGATATATTCGGGGTGCACACGTGTTACCAAAACATTTTCGTAATGTGTACGGTTGAAAACAGCAAACTTTCCTTTTTCCGGCAGTGCCAAATAATGACGCCAAAGATAATCGTGTTCCAGTTCGTTAGAATTCGGAGTTTTAAAGCTATGAACCACAACACCGCGAGAGTTGAATTCCTTAAAAACTTCGCGAATCATACTGTCTTTTCCACTGGTGTCCATTCCTTGCAAACAAATCAAAACGCCATATCGATTATGAGCGTACATCATATCCTGGCGCTTGCTCAACTTTTTTTGGATTTCTAACAATGCGGCTTCTTTTTCATCATCATCGGCATCAAAATTTAATTCGGTTGGTGTTTGAGATAAAGAAATGGGGTTTATTACCCTAAAGTCGTCCGGATTTATGCTTTTCATAACGTAAGTATTTATATTTGTAAAACTATGGAAAAATTTCAACTTATACCATTTCTCGAAATTGAAGGAATTGGCGCTGCATCGGGGTTAGTCTGTCATGATAATTCGCTTTTTATCATTTCAGATAATAGCACGTTGCTCTATCATTATAACTTAACCGGAAAAACGTACGAAAAGATAAAGTTGTTTGAAAACCGTCCAGAAGTTTTAGCCAAAAAGGATAAACCCGATTTTGAAGCCATAACATTATTTGAGAATAAACTTTACATATACGGCTCAGGTTCAACCAAAAAAAGGAATACAAGAGTTACCTTTAATCCTGAAACTAAGGAAATTAAGGAAAAAGATATATCCAAAATCTACAAACGACTTATCGAATCGATTTCCATAACTGACAATGATTTGAATATTGAAGGCGTAATTATTAAAGATAAAATAATTTATTTCTTCCAGCGCGGAAATGGTCTAAATGCGACAAATGGTGTTTTCTGTTATGACCGAAAAAGCAAAATAGTTCAATTTAAAGCTATTACACTTGCAAAGATTAACGGAATCGAAGCCACTTTTACTGATGCTATTTTGATTGATGACACCATTTACTTTTTGGCTGCCGCCGAAAATACCTGTTCAACCTACGACGACGGTGAAGTTATGGGAAGCATTATCGGAACAATAGATTTGAAAAAAATGGAACTTTTGAGTTCAATTCAGATTACCAACAAACACAAATTTGAAGGACTGACATTCTACAAAAAAACAGCCACCCAAATCGAATTGCTGATTTGTGAAGACAACGACACGGAAGAATTGTCATCGACTATTTATAAATTAGTAATAAGGCATTAGGGAAAAGGGATAAGAAAAAAAACAAGCGCTTATCCCTTATCCCTATTCATTTTTAAACTTTTTTTTCAATCCGTCCCAACCTTTTCATAAAATAAGTTCTCTTTAGCTATAAAGACATTCATTGTGATAAACGAAACTCATATATCTGCCTGTAAAAAACTCCAACGTGATGCCCAGCGTCAGGTATATGAATATATGTCGCCAAAGTTATATCGCACTTGCAAACGGTATTTAAAAAAAGAAGAAGAAATAGAAGAAGTTTTGGCAGATGCCTTTTACACCATCTTTACCAAAATGGATCAATTAAAAGAAAATGGTGCATT
>JAZKCP010000004.1:0-1601 GCA_040388035.1 Bacteroidota bacterium
CGCAATCAGCACCAAGTATTTTTACCATTTTATATTCGGCAAAAGTTTCAAATGTTGGACCTTGCAAACCAAGATAAACACCGTCATGGACAGTGATATTATTTTCAACAGCTATTGATTTTGCTTTTTTAATCATAGCCTTATTATAAGCCTCATTCATATTCAAAAATCTTGGCCCAAAACGCTCGTCATTTTTTCCATGCAATGGATGCTCAGGAAACATATTAATATGATCCTTAATAACTACTACCGAACCTACTTCATAATCAGAATTTACACCGCCCGAAGCATTGGAGACAATCAATTTGGAAACACCAAGATGTTTCATCACACGTACCGGGAAAGTCACTTGCTTCATATCATAGCCTTCATAAAAATGGAAACGTCCCTGCATTGCCATAACTTTTTTATCGCCAATAGTTCCAAAAACCAAGGCTCCTTTATGTCCCTGGACAGTTGAAACAGGGAAATTCGGGATTTCACTATACGGCAACTTAAATTCAATATTGATATCGTCTGTAAAACTTCCTAATCCAGAACCTAAAATCACACCATATTCAGGTGTGTAATTAGTTTTTTCCTTAATATAATTAACGGTTTCCTGTACAAGTTCCCACATAGTTTAAAATAATTTGGTCAAAAGCTTCCTGATTGCTCACAAATTTGCTTTTGATTGGTAAATAATATAATTGTGCTTTTAAAATTTTAGCATCCAAACGTACAAAATCTTTTTCAGTTGTGATGATGATTTTGTCTATGGCTTTGCTTTTTATTGATAAAATATCGCTTTCGCTAAAATGATGATGGTCCGGAAATACCATAATTTCATCAGTATCAGCTTGTAAAAAATCGAAAAACGGTTTTGGCTTTGCAATTCCGGCAAGCGCAATTTTTTGCTTTGATTTTAAATCATTGACGGGAAGACTTTCATCATCATTATACACCTTATCATCATAATCTATAATGCTAAAAAACACAGGCAGGTCAACTCCGAGTTTCTTTTTGATCGTTTCCTGTTCCGATTCAGAAATATTTGACGGGCATTTGGTTACTATAATTACGTTTGCTCTTTTGGCTCCGTTTCTGCTTTCGCGAAGATTTCCTGTTGGCAATAGGAAGTCATCACAATACAATTCGCCATAAGCCGTTAACAGAATATAAAAACCAGCGTTGACTTTTCTATGCTGAAAAGCATCATCCAGCAAAATAATTTCGGGTTTAGCTTTTTGTTTTAATAATTGTTCAATTCCGTTCCGCCTGTCAGCATCAACGGCAACCTGAATAGCGGGAAATTTTTTGAAATATTGAAAAGGCTCATCGCCCAGGATTTCAGCATTTGAAAAAGCACTAGCCAAAACAAATCCTTCCGATTTCCGTTTGTAGCCGCGGCTTAAGGTTGCGACTTTATAATTGGGCGAAAGCAACCGAATTAAATATTCTATTTGAGGCGTTTTTCCGGTACCTCCAACGCTCAGATTTCCTACAGCGATAACCGGAATATCGAAGGAATACGATTTTAAAATACCTTTATCGTAAAGATAATTTCTTAAAGAAGTGATAAAACCATACAATATGGCAAAAGGAAAGAGTAATTTTCGCAA
>JAZKCP010000005.1:0-11057 GCA_040388035.1 Bacteroidota bacterium
GTCATACTTCTGCCACCAAAGGGGGAATAATTAATGCTATAAGCATTCCTGCAAATAGCTTTACTTTCCCTGGTGCTCCTGGTAATTTAGAGAACGAGTATTTCGGCGGAGTAGCAGAACTAACTTCACTTACGGTTAACCCTGTTACAGATACTTTGATACTTGGTTCACATTGGTTAGCGCCACCAGCTACAAACTACAACTTTGAGTCAACTTTAGTTCAAGTTCAACTTTAATAATCTAAAAAAATGAATAAATTAAAAAATAAATTAACGATAGCATTTTTCGGATTGCTTGTTTTAGTTTCATTCTCATCTTGTGACGAAGGAGGAGATCCTGATCCAGGAGGAACAAGTATGGAAGCTTTCGCTGGTGACTGGTTTATAAAAGGTGATGATTCGAATGGTGACCATGTGTTTGATTACGCATTACATACGACTTATAACACATCTGCCAATGACAATACCCTGTGGATTGATGACCATGAAAACGGTTACTGGATTAAAGCTAAAGTTACTGTAAACCCAGCAGACGGAACATTTACCGCTACCGATGCTCAAAACCTACTTGATGGTTCATTGGTTACAATCACGGAAGGTAAATTCGAAAAAGATGCTGCTACTTCTCTAGGAGGTCATACAGTTGACAAAATCTCTTTCAGAGCTCATTTTGATTACGATGCTCCTGGCTATGATATTCTTTATGAAGGTCATAGAAGAACAGGCTTCTTAGAAGATGAATACTAATCAATAGCATTTGATTTAAAATCACAAAAACCACCAGTTTTCACTGGTGGTTTTTTTATATCTTTGTGCCATGGAAAAAGAACATCAAATCTTCGGGATTAGGGCTATTATAGAAGGAATTCAATCGGGTGCAGCTATTGATAAAGTATTTATTCAATCTGATACCCAAGGAGATTTAATGAAAGAACTTATGAAAGTGATGAAACAAAAAAGCATCAACTTCTCCTATGTTCCCGTTGAAAAATTAAACCGATTAACTTCTAATAACCATCAGGGAGCAGTAGCTACTATCTCTCCTATTGCCTTTCATGATTTAGAAACGTTGATCGAAAAAGTTTTGGAAAGCGGGAAAACACCTTTATTCTTAATACTTGATCAATTGTCAGATGCCCGGAACTTTGGTGCCATAATAAGAACAGCCGAATGCACCGGTGTTGACGGAATCATTGTTCAAAAAGCAGGCTCTGCTCCGGTTAATGGTGACACCGTAAAAACTTCTGCGGGTGCTGTATTTAATGTCCCGATCTGCAAAGTTGAACATATCAAAGATGCTATTTTCCATCTTCAGGGAAGCGGTATAAAAACCGTTGCTGCAACAGAAAAGACAGACCAAAACATTTACGATATTTCACTAAACGAACCTGTAGCAATTATAATGGGAAGCGAAGACCGGGGAATTAATCCATCAGTATTAAAAATCGTGGATGAAAAAGCTAAACTGCCCATGTTTGGTAGTATTGGTTCACTAAACGTTTCTGTTGCTTGTGGCGCTTTTTTATACGAAACAGTAAGACAGAGAAATTAATATATTCAATAAAGAAAATACAAATCCCAATGCGAAAGTTTTGGGATTTTTTATTTCTGTTCGTGATGTAATTAGATCCTGGATAATTTTGTAGTTGACCACAATTGTTTAATTTTATCAGCGATGACTATCAAAAAACAAAACATACACAATTTTCATTCACTTGTAAAAAGGTTAGTTTATTTGTTTACAACCATTCTTCTACTAATTCTCTTCTCATTTGCTTTTTTGTTTTTTAATCCTTCATGGTCTGATCAACAAGACGAACTTTATGCAGCTATAGAGAAAAAGTCAGCTTTAGAAAGCGAAATGGCAAAGTTTTGGAAACCTGCTCCTATTGATTCCATAGCTGATATGTTTTTAAAGGAACAAATCGAATACGGTAAAGAATTGATTGCTCATACCGCTAAATATTTGGGTCCAAATGGTAGCGTAAAAAAAATTACCAACGGAATGAATTGTAACAATTGTCATTTAGATGCCGGAACAAAAGCATGGGGAAATAATTATGGCTCAGTATATTCCATGTATCCAAAAATGAGAGCCCGAAGCGGTCAGGTCGAAAACCTGTATAAAAGAATCAGTGATTGCATGGAAAGAAGCTTAAACGGACAAACCTTAGAAGAAGACAGTAAAGAAATAAAAGCGATGATAGCTTATATTGAATACATCGGGAAAAATGTTCCTAAAAGCAAAGAGGCAATCGCAGCAGGAATATATAATTTAGAATATTTAGAAAGAGCCGCTGACCCTATCAAAGGGAAAGCGCTATACAATACCACCTGCGCAAAATGCCATCAGGCTAATGGTCAAGGTGTATTGGCACCAGATAAAAGCGAATATACATATCCTCCGTTGTGGGGAAACAATTCTTATAATCAGGGAGCCGGACTCTATAGGATTAGTCGTTTTGCAGGGTATATAAAATACAATATGCCACAGGGAGCTACTTATGAAAATCCGCAATTGACAGACGAAGAAGCTTGGGATATTGCTGCTTATGTTGAAACGCAACCAAGGCCAATTAAAAACTTTAATCAAGATTGGCCCGATATTTCCAAAAAACCCATCGACCATCCTTTTGGCCCTTTTTCTGATAAATTTACCGAAAAACAACATAAATTTGGGCCTTTCAACCCAATTAAAAAAGCACATCCAAAGAAGTAACTAAAATGAGCAATAACAGAAGAAACTTTCTTAAATCGATAGGAACATTAAGTGTTGGTGCCGCAGTAGTTTCGCCACTTTCTGCAATTGCCAATACAACCGAATCTGAAGAATATAAGTCTGTAAATGAAATAGATATCAATAAACCGAAAACTATTTCTATTCTTCAAACCACCGATGTACATTGCCAAATCCATCCACATGATGAATTATTTTGGGAGAATGAAAAAATAACTTTTAGAAAAACCGGTGGATATGCTTATATAAAAACGCTGCTAAATCAGTTAAAAAAAGAAAATCCAAACACTTTTGTTATTGATACGGGAGATATGTTTCAAGGTAGTGAACTAAGTGTCAAAACAACCGGTGAGGCTTTTATCCCAATTTTAAATGCCTTAAAATATGATTTGTATTTACCGGGAAACTGGGAAGTAATTTACGGGAAAAGAAGAATGCAAACCCTTCTCGGTTCACTTGAAGCACCAAAAATCTGTACTAATATGTATCATGATTTGGGCGACGGGGAAAGAGGCGAACTTATTTTTCAGCCTTATACCATCTGGAATATTGCTGGTACAAAAATTGGATTTTTAGGTTACACAGATCCATTGGTTCCAATAAGGCAAAGTCCAAATTACAGCAAAGGAATTATTTATACCAATCCTGAAGAAAATCTGGCTCATTATGTTGATGTACTTCGAAATCAGGAACAGTGCAGTTATGTTATTATGATTGCCCATCTTGGGTTGTCACAGCAAATCGCTTTAGCTGATAAGCCTGAATGTGAAGGCGTGAATTATATTTTAGGTGGAGATACACACGAAAGGGTCCGCAAACCAATTATTTGTAAATATGCTAAAGTTGTAGAACCGGGAGCTTTCGGATCTTTTATTGGAAAATTGGATTTGGTCATTCAAAACGGAAAAGTAATTCAGGACCATTATGAATTAATGGAAGTCAATTCCCCTAAATTAAAACCAGATACTAAAATCCAGGAATTATTAAAGGAAAAAGAAGCCGTTTACCACGAGAGCATCAGCCAAATTTTAGGCTATAGTACAATTCCGCTATACCGTTATTTTGTCGTCGAAAATCCTATTGACACTATGATTTTGGATGCCCTAAAATGGAAATTCCCTGAAATAGACATTGCCTTGTCTAACGGATTCCGATTCTGCCCACCAAAAACAACGCCGGACCAAACCGGAAATATTCCCATTACAAACGGTTTCATTTTTGACATGCTGCCCGTAGACAGTACTGTCAGAACCGCTCTGGTTACAGGAAAACAATTAAAAAACTGGCTTGAAAAAGAACTAAACAATGTCTTTTCCAAAGATGCTTCCAAACGTTTTGGCGGTTGGGTTGTAAAATTTAAAGGAATGGAAGTACAATTCAATGCCTTTGCAGAAATGGATAAAAGAGTAAAAAACATTACCATAAAAAATATTCCTATAAATTCTGAAAAAACATATTCTATTTTGGCCTGTGAACGTGATGGCGATCCGGATGATATGCTTTGCCGAATGAAAGGGGTTCACAATGCAAAAAACACGTCTTCAACATTGCATTCCGTAATGCGTGAATACATCAAACAAAATTCTCCGCTTACACCAACTCCACAAAAAAATGCCATTATTTTAGATGCTCCTGACACCTTATTGTCGCAAGTGACTGGTGTTGATTATACTTTTAGGTAAATAATCATCTGATTAATTTGTAGCGAATGGTTTGGGATTTATCAGCAAGCGCAATTCCCGCTTCACGTTACAATCTTTACTGTTTTGTCACCCTGAGCGCAGTCGAAGGGCATTTTCATAAACAGTAAAGGATTTTCTCTACAATCGGGTCTAAAAAGAAATCTATTCGCTTTGTTTGGTATCGTCTTTTGCTTCCTTAAAGATATAAGAGTAATGAATAGTTGGTGAGGGAATAATTTCAATGCTTTCTTCTTCTGGCTCAGGCGTATTGACAAAATTACCATTTTCATCAAAATGTTTCATAAACATATCCTCTTCCGGATTGAAATCTGGTTTTTCCCATGGATATTGAATAGCCTTTACATAATCCGGGGCCTTAAATCTCACAGCAAAAACAAAGCCTGCAATCAGACCGGCTAAATGTCCTTCCCAGGAAATCTGTTTATCAACTTCAGGGAAAACATACCAAATCATTCCGCCATATAAAATCACTACCGTCATCGACAAAGCCATCAATCTGTAATATTGTGTCATCATTCCTTTAAAAAAAATAAAGGAAACCAATACGTAAATTAAACTACTGGCACCAATATGATATGATTCCCTTCCAATTACCCAAGTGATAAGTCCGGAAAGCAAAATGCCATAGAACAAAATTTTAAGTGAAATATCCCTATAAAAATAAATCAGTGCGGTTGTCAATATAAACAACGGAATGGAATTATTCGCAATGTGATTCAAATCACCGTGAAGAAACGGACTAAAAACAACACCCTGCAAACCTGAAAATGTTCTTGGCAGAATTCCATATGAAGTCAAATCAACATTGAAACTATTTTCGAAAAAGAAAATTGACCACATCAGGATAAGCAGCAACGAAGGCACTAACCAAACCGAAGGTGTAAACTTAAAATGATGATAATCGTCCATTGCTAAAAATAAAAAACTTTTTGGCTATAGTCAAAAATACAGCCAAACTAAAAGTAATGCTAATTTGTCATATCAATTTGAAAATTTGAAGATGAGATAATTTGAAAATTATGAGCTAATATGATTAAATTTGTACCAATGCCTATTTGAAAATCTGCATTCATTTTCAAATCTTCAAATTCCGAAATTTTCAAATTAAAAAATGGAAGCACCACTTGCCGAACGTATCAGGCCACAGCGTTTAGAGGATTATATCAGCCAGCTGCACTTAGTTGGCGACAATGGCTCGTTAACTCAACAGATTGCTCGTGGCGTAATTCCATCTATGATATTTTGGGGTTCGCCCGGAACAGGAAAAACTACTCTGGCACAAATTATTGCCAAGCAAAGTAATCGCCCATTTTATGAGTTAAGCGCCATCAATAGTGGCGTAAAAGACATTCGCGATGTAATTGATAAGGCGAAACAAAGTGGTGGTTTGTTCACCGCAAAAAACCCAATCTTGTTTATTGACGAGATTCACCGCTTTAGTAAATCGCAGCAGGATTCGCTTTTAGCAGCTGTTGAAAAAGGTTGGATAACCCTGATTGGTGCCACTACCGAAAATCCAAGTTTTGAAGTCATTCCCGCGCTTTTGTCACGTTGTCAGGTATATATCTTAAATCCATTTTCTAAAGAAGATTTATTGGCTTTACTGAACAGGGCAATGAAAGAAGATGCTTTTATTGCATCCAAAAAAATAAAACTAAAAGAAACCGAAGCATTGCTTCGACTTTCCGGTGGTGATGCACGCAAACTCCTAAATGTTTTTGAACTGGTCGTAAACGCTAGCCCTGAAGGTCTAATTACCATAACCAATGACAAAGTGCTGGAACTTGTGCAGCAAAACACTGTGTTGTACGACAAAACCGGAGAACAGCATTACGACATTGTTTCGGCATTTATAAAATCCATTCGCGGAAGTGATCCAAATGGTGCTGTATATTGGTTGGCCAGAATGATTGAAGGCGGCGAAGATGTAAAATTCATTGCCCGCAGAATGTTAATTTTATCCAGTGAAGATATTGGTAATGCCAACCCAACCGCTTTCATTATGGCAAATAATAGCTTTCAGGCTGTTTCAACCATAGGTTATCCCGAAAGCAGGATTATCCTGAGTCAATGCGCAGTTTATTTGGCTACTTCTGCAAAAAGTAATGCGAGTTATATGGCGATTAACGAGGCACAGCAAACGGTAAAACAAACAGGTGATTTATCGGTTCCTATTCATTTGCGCAACGCACCGACAAAATTGATGAAAGAATTGGGCTATGGTGAAGAATATAAATATTCGCACAGTTACGAAAATAATTTTTCGGCCCAGGAATATTTACCCGACGAAATTAAAAATACGACATTCTATAAGCCTGGAAACAGTGCACGTGAAAATGAATTGCGCAACTTCTTAAAAAATCGCTGGAAAGATAAATACGGCTATTAAAACTTAAGCTTCAAAAGTTCTGAAACTAATTTCCCGTTTTCATAATATTCAAAAAACCATTCCCCATTTTTTAAAATTACTGTTCCATTTATATTTCCTTTTACACCAATGAAAACATTTTTTTGTGAAGTCGTGAACAATTTCATGATCACTTTTGGCTCAGTGTCAACAAGCTGATAACCGTTTGCAATTGGCTGTGCAAAATAGAAGGTTTCTGAACTGCCGGTTGACAATGAACTTGCCGGTGTTTCATTAACACTTTGAGTTTGATTGTTTAATGTTTTCAGTGGTGTCATCTCTGACTTTACCTCAATTGCCTTAAATGCCAACTCATTTTTCCCATTGTATTTATAATTCAATTTGTCAAACGATTTGGCTGTTTCCCTCAACGCCTGGTTATGTGCTACCACATAATCCTTTTCGCGGCTTTTTCCGTATTCCGTTTCATAAACAATTGCCTCCTTACAATCTTTGAGCACCAGTTTGATTTTCGTATTCAGAAAACTATTATCCTCTACTAAATCGGCATATAACTTTTGGCAATTACCTACGTTATCCGGAATCTCGTCAGTTGACATATAGGTTTTAAAACCATATTTTTCCAGCAACAATTTTGTGGTGGAATTAAGGTTGTATTTATTATTTTCCTTAAAAAGGCTAAATTTTGCCGGCACAACGACATATTGATAATCATTAACGCCTTGCGAAAATGCATAACTCGAAATCAAAACAAACAACAATACAATCTTCTTCATTTTTTATAATATTTTTTTTAATTCCAATAAATGATTTATAGTCTGCAATCCTTCTGCAGCATAGATTCCTTTTTCATCAAACAAAATCGCTTTCATTCCAAAATCAATCGCACCGCGCACATCAGCATCAATACAATCCCCAATCATGACAGCATTTCCCTTTTTGGCATTAGCCAAAGATAGTGCATAATTGAATATGGAAGCATGTGGCTTTTTCATTCCTGCCATCTCTGAATTGGTAATGGTTTTGAAATAAATCCCTAAACCCGAATTATCAATTTTCTTTCCCTGGACTTCGGCAAAACCATTAGTAATGATGTGCAAATTGTATTTTGGTTGCAAATAGTTTAAAATTTCTATAGCGCCATCAAACAATTGGTTGTTATCGGGCATGTATTCGATGTAAAGATGCGAAATCCTGTCAATTTCCTCATCAGAAATTGTATAGTTTAAAATATCAAAAGACTGGCGTAAACGGGTATACCGCAATTCCTGATGGGTAATTTTATCAAACTGATACAACTTCCAACACGCTTGATTTATTGGTGCGTAAATCTCAATAAACAGATTGGTGTCAATGGTTGGATGATGCTCAGCAAAAATTTTATCAAAAGCTAAAATGGAATTTTTATCAAAATCCCAAAGCGTATGATCTAAATCGAAGAAAATGTCTGTTATGTTTTTCATTTTTAAAAAATCCCTTCATCCTGGAAACTGAGATACCCGGTTTCGGTAATAATAATGTGGTCGAGTACTTTTATATCTAATTGTTCGCCGGCCACTTTTAGTTTTTTAGTAATGTCTTTGTCAGCATCACTTGCCTGTAATTTCCCGGAAGGATGATTGTGGGTCAAAATTATGGAAATTGCGCCTTGTTCCAAAGCCGTTTTGAAAATTAATCGCACATCAACCACCGTTCCGGTAATTCCGCCTTTTGACAACTGTGATTTGTAGATTACTTTGTTGGAATTATTGAGATACAGCACCCAAAATTCTTCGTGTGGCAACTCGCCAATTATAGGCTGCATGATTTCGAAAACCGCTTTGCTTGAAGTTATTTTGTGGAGTTCAATAATTTCTTCTGCCCGACGCCGTCTACCAAGTTCTAATGCCGCAGCAATCGAAACCGCTTTTGCCTCGCCTATTCCTTTGAATTCCATTAATTGTTTCAACGATAATTTGCCTAAGGCATTCAAATTGTAATCGACACTTGCCAAAATGCGT
The DNA here is from genome assembly GCA_040388035.1 of Bacteroidota bacterium. Taxonomy (GTDB): domain Bacteria; phylum Bacteroidota; class Bacteroidia; order Flavobacteriales; family Flavobacteriaceae; genus Flavobacterium. The sequence continues at coordinate 8,808 of JAZKCP010000005.1, forward strand.
TTGCTCAAACCAACTGCGCTTTCATTCCGGCTTCCTGAACCGATAAGAATGGCAACCAGTTCGGCATCACTTAGAGCAGTTTTTCCTTTCAGCATAAGTTTCTCTCTTGGCTTATCGTCTTCTGCCCAATTCTTTATCGAAAAATTTTGTTCCAACTAAAATACTATTAACACGATTTTTACGTTATAAAACTAACATTAATAAATATGAAAACGGTACACTTTTTACTCATATTCCTGACATTTTTTACCTGCGGACAAAAAGAAACCGATAGCATTACTCCAAATACTTTTGAGGACAGACTTTCGGCAGCTGCCATTTCAGTCATCGACCCAGATGTTATTTATACGCCTGACTATGTTTCGATTAAATATCCTAATGGAGATGTTCCTGCTAAAACAGGCGTTTGTACTGATGTTGTTATTCGCACTTACCGAAAGTTGGGAATTGATTTGCAAAAAGAAATCCACGAAGATATGGTGAAAAATTTTTTTCTATATCCAAATATAAAAAAATGGGGATTGCACAAAACCGATACTAATATTGACCATAGGCGTGTTCCAAACCTCGAGGTTTTCTTTGCCAGAAAAGGGCAAAAAATGCCAATAAGTGAATCGTCAAATGATTATAAAACCGGAGAAATAGTCACTTGGATGATTAACGGCAAACTCCCACATATCGGAATCATTACCAATAAAAAATCATCGGACGGCAAGCGACTGATGATTGTGCATAATGTTGGCGGTGGTCAAGTGTTGGAAGATTGTTTATTTGACTGGAAAATCGTTGGTCATTTCAAGTATACTAACTAATCAGCTCTTTTACCTCATCAAAATTCAAACCGCCATAGTTTCCTGAGCTCATTAAAAGCAAAGCGGAATTATTCAAATCATAATTAAATAGGAAATCCTTAAATTCAACTGGATTAGTATAAATAATTAAATCATTACGTTTAAAGGATTGAGCAATTTGGTCGTAGCTTACTTCTTCCAGCTGCTTAATTTTAACAGCATCGGGTGAATAAAAAACAACGGCTACATCAGCGGCATCAAGTGCACCTTCATATTCTTTCAGGAACTCGGCGTTCAAACTGCTGTAAGTGTGAAGTTCCAAACAAGCGACTAATTTTCTATTTGGATATTGTGCTTTTACGGCTGTGGTCGTCGCCGAAACCTTGCTCGGTGAATGTGCAAAATCTTTGTAAGCGACTTTCCCTTTTCCCTCAGCTATTTTTTCCAAACGCTTTGAAGCACCTTTAAAACTGGAAATTGCTTCGTAGAAATCGGCTTCATCAACGCCCATGTTTTGGCAAATCCATTTGGCACCAGCCAAATTGTTCAGGTTGTGTGCGCCAAAAACTTCAATTGGCATTGGACCTTCTGGTGTGTCTAACAATGTTACTCCGTCTTCAACAGAATAACCCGGAGTTTTATAAGGCAATCTTCTGATGGTATTGGTGGATTCTTCAGCTACTTTCTTAACCGTCTCATCTTCTTCGTTATAAACAAGAATTCCGCCTTTGGTTATTTGGCTGACAAAGATTTCAAATTGCTCCACATAATTTTCAAATGTTGGAAAAACATTAATGTGATCCCAGGCAATTCCCGAAAGCAGGGCAATATTGGGTTGGTACAAATGAAATTTTGGTCTTCTGTCAATTGGTGAGGATAAATATTCATCGCCTTCCAAAACAATAAAATCATTTTCGTGTGTCAAATGAACCATGGTATCAAAACCTTCTAATTGGGCACCAACCATATAATCAACTTCGATATTATGATAATGCATCACATGAAGAATCATTGAAGTGATGGTTGTTTTTCCGTGTGAACCGCCAATAACTACACGGGTTTTATTTTTTGATTGTTCGTATAAAAATTCGGGATAGGAATAGATTTTTAACCCTAATTCCTGGGCTTTCAACAATTCAGGATTATCCGCTTTGGCATGCATGCCGAGAATGATTGCTTCGATATCAGAGGTTATTTTTTCAGGAAACCAGCCAAATTCCTTTGGCAACAAACCTTTCTTTTCCAATCTTGATTTTGAAGGTTCAAAAATCGCATCATCGCTTCCTGTGACTTGATATCCTTTATTGTGTAATGCTAAAGCAAGATTGTGCATTGCCGCTCCGCCAATGGCTATGAAATGTGTACGCATATTTATGACTTATTTTTTTCTTTATATTCCTGTAAAATCTGTAGTGCTTTTTCGGGTTGGTTGAGTTTTTCCCTATACAGTGTAGCTAAG
>JAZKCP010000006.1:0-8308 GCA_040388035.1 Bacteroidota bacterium
TTAAAGAAGTGATAAAACCATACAATATGGCAAAAGGAAAGAGTAATTTTCGCAACAAATTCATCTAACAAATATAAAAATATAAGCCACGAATGCACTAATGTTTTATAATTTTGACGTAAACATTTTTATCTTTGAAAGTTTCTATTTTAAATTATTCGTGAATTCGTGGCTTTACATATGAAAACAATATATCTTTTAATCACAGCTCTTTTTATAAACACAGCAACTGTCTTTTCACAGGAAACAGACAATGCAGCTATTCTTAAGGTAGTTTTCAATAAATATTATAAAAACGAAAAAGCAATCGCTAAAGGAAGATTGCAATTGCTGAGCTTTTATTGTAAAAAAGCGCCTAACAATGAGGAAGTTTTGGAAGTAATTTCAAAAAGTGATTTACTCAAAAAGAACGCAGATGAAATCAAAAAACAAATTGTAAATGATATCGATGAAGATTGGTCTGCCGCCTATAATATGTTGTTTGACAATCAAAATCAATATTTGAAAAGCAAAGTAAATGAATGCTTATCGTTTGAAGAATATAAAGAAGTTTCCGATCGCTATGGCGAAAACAACCAGCGTTTGATGATTGTAAACAAACCAATATATTTCGCTAACAACAATTTTGCGCTGGTGAAAATCGCTTTCTATAGAAACATCGAACACAATAGCGGCAGTTTTTTACTGCTCGAAAAAGTCAATGGTGTTTGGACAATCAAAGAATATCTTAACGAATGGGCAACTTAAAACAGTATTCAGTCGGCAGATTTAAAATGATTAAAAAACATTTGTGTATTCGTGGCTAAAAACAAATAAATGAAGATAAAAGAAATACTCTCAATCCTGGAAGAAATGGCGCCTTTGGCTTACGCCGAAGATTTCGACAATGTTGGTTTACTCATAGGAAATCAGGAAAGTGAAGCAACCGGAATTTTAGTCTGCCATGATGCTCTAGAAAGTGTGATTGATGAAGCCATTGCAAAGAAATCTAATTTGGTCGTATGCTTTCACCCTATTATCTTCTCGGGTTTAAAGAAAATTACCGGCAAAAATTATGTAGAGCGTTCGGTTCTAAAAGCGATCAAAAATGACATTGCAATTTATGCGGTTCATACAGCTTTGGACAATCACAAAGACGGTGTCAACAAAATTTTCAGCGATGCATTGGGTTTAATCAACACTAAGATTTTAGTTCCAAAACAGAACTTCATCCAAAAATTGGTTACCTACACGATTCCCGAAAACGTAGAAGAATTACGCAACGCCTTGTTTGAAGCCGGTGCCGGAAAAATTGGTAATTACGAGGACTGCAGTTTCAATTCTAAAGGAATCGGAACCTATATGGGAAATGAAGACAGTAACCCTGAAATTGGTGAGCGCTTCGAATTTGTTAAAAATGAAGAAATCAAGATTGAAGTGACTTTTGAAAAACACCTGCAATCCAAGATCCTAAAAGCGTTATTTACCAATCATGTCTACGAAGAAGTAGCTTATGAGATTTATGATTTACAAAATAAACATCAGAATATTGGCCTCGGAATGATTGGCGAACTCGAAAAACCAATGAGCGAAACAGAGTTTTTTGCTTTTGTAAAAGACAAAATGCAATGCGGCGGAATCCGCCATAGCGCTTTACTTGGAAAATCTATTCACAAGGTTGCTGTGCTTGGCGGTTCGGGGAGTTTTGCGATAAAGACCGCCATTCAGGAAAATGCTGATGTTTTTTTGACTGCCGATTTGAAGTATCACAACTTCTACGAAGCTGAAAATCAATTGGTTTTAGCAGACATCGGGCACTTTGAAAGTGAAAGATTTACAAAAAATTATATTGTTGATTTTCTTAAGAAAAAAATCCCTAATTTTGCAGTCAATTTTTCGGAAGAAAATACAAATCCTGTTAAGTACTTATAAAATATGGCGACTACAAAAGAACTAAATGTTGAAGACAAATTAAGAGCTATTTATGACCTTCAGATCATAGATACAAGAATTGATGAAATCAGAAATGTAAGAGGCGAATTGCCTTTGGAAGTGGAAGATTTAGAAGATGAAGTTACTGGTTTAAGCACTCGTTTAGATAAATTAAAATCTGATTTGGTTTCTATTGAAGAGCAAATCAAAACCAAGAAAAATGCTATTGATGAGCACCAGACATCAATAAAAAAATACACAGCTCAACAGAAAGATGTTCGTAATAACAGAGAATTCAACTCATTGACTAAAGAAGTAGAATTCCAGGAATTGGAAATTCAATTGGCCGAAAAACAAATCAAGGAATTAAAAGCTTCTATCGAACACAAGAAAGAAGTAATTACAAATTCTAAAGAAAAATTAGATCAAAAAACTACGCATCTAAAACATAAAAAATCGGAATTAAGCGACATCATGGCTGAAACCCAAAAAGAAGAGGCCTTCTTAATCGAGAAATCTGCTGAATATGAGGCATTAATCGAAGAAAGATTATTAGCGGCTTATAAAAGAATCCGTTCAAGCGTTCGTAATGGTTTAGCAGTTGTATCAATTGAGCGTGGCGCTTCGGCTGGCTCGTTCTTTACAATTCCACCTCAAACACAAGTGGAAATCGCAGCAAGAAAGAAAATCATCACCGACGAGCACTCAGGAAGAATCTTGGTTGATGCTTCTTTAGCAGAAGAGGAAAGAGAGAAAATGCAAAAATTATTTGCTCACCTATAATATACTAATCCCGATTTATTCGGGATTTTTTTATGAAGAAAATTCAGTTTTTTATCATTACAAAATCTATTGGGTTATATCTCAACGCGTTGAGCTATATAAATTTGGAAGAAGCCAAAAACAAAGCATACCAACTTTTCAGCAGTCCAAGAAAAGGCAGGATCAAAAAAGAAAAACTGCCAAAAACCTTGCAGAATGTAACCTACGAAACTTTTGAATACCAAAATGAAAAGTTCCAAACCTATATTTGGCACGGCAATGAGGAAATTATCCTTTTGGTTCACGGCTGGGAAAGCAATGCCTCACGATGGAAAAAACTATTGAACCACCTGAAACCTTTGGGACGAACCATAATCGCCATCGATGCTCCGGCGCATGGATTGAGTGACGGAAAAGAGTTCAATGCCCCAAAATATGCAGAGTATATTAATGTACTGACGCAAAAATACCAACCAAAAACGGTAATAGCCCACTCCGTTGGCGGCGCTGCAGTTTCCTTTTATCTGAACAAATACACAAATCCAACAATCGAAAAAGTGGTCTTACTCGGCGCACCTTCCGATTTTAAGATTTTAAGTGATAATTTTGTCAAGCTTTTGAGTTTAAACGATAAGATTAAAAGAAAATTAGAGGATTATTATTTTCAAAAATTCAACATTCACATTGATGATTTTGCCGGTCATAAATTTGCCAAAAACTTTACTCAAAAAGCTTTCATCGCCCACGACACCGAAGATGGAGTCGTACTCATCGACGAAGGCCGAAAGTATGCAAACGCCTGGAAAGACGCAGTCTATATCGAAACTCAAGGCTTAGGTCATAGCATGCACGACGCCGATTTGTACAAAAAAATAATCGATTTTATATAGGAGCGTAAAAGCTTGCGCTTCTTTGTTATCCATTTTCCTGCTATCCGTTCTACTTTGTGCCACTTCTATCAGGGCTAGACGGTAATGGTCGTACATTTCATTTATTCTAAAATTCTGAAAATCAATATCCCAAACTGATTATCATTTCAGCTATTGCAACTTTTTACCATTTCTCCAAAAAAAATAGATTTCGACAATAAAAATTTCCTATTTTTAACAAAATCATTACTAATTACTTTTATTAATTATTCCTTATCATGAAAATAGATAAAATACAAGCACTTCGAGGTCCCAATATTTGGAGTGTTCAACGTAAAAAATTAATCCAAATGCGTCTTGATTTGGAAGAAATGGAACAATTTCCAACCAACAAAATTGATGGTTTTCGTGAAAGGATAGAAGCTATGTTTCCAACAATGATTGACCATCGCTGTTCCGAAGGTGTTCGCGGCGGATTCTTTTCCCGCATTGAGCGTGGTACGTGGATGGGACATGTAATTGAGCACATCGCGTTGGAAATTCAAACCTTGGCCGGAATGGAAACCGGTTTTGGAAGAACCCGCGAAACCAAAACGCCCGGAATATATAATGTGGTTTTTAGCTACACCGAAGAAAATGTCGGAATGTTTGCCGCGGAAAGTGCCGTTGCCATCGCCGAAGCTTTAATTGCAGGAACAGAATATGATCTTGAAGGCGATATCCAGAAAATGCGTGAGATCAGAGAGCGCGTTCGACTTGGCCCTTCAACCGGAAGCATTGTTGAAGATGCGGTATCCAGAGATATTCCTTGGATACGATTAGGAACAAATTCTTTAGTACAATTAGGTTACGGAATCAATCAAATGCGTTTTCAGGCGACAATTACCTGTAAAACCAGCAGCATTGCGGTAGATATAGCCTGCAATAAAGAGCAAACGAAGAAAATGCTCGATGCTGCTTCAATTCCGGTTGCCAATGGCGGCATTTGTGTAGATGAAGACGATTTAGATGAAATAATCGGAAAAATTGGCTATCCAATTGTAATAAAACCTTTGGATGGAAATCACGGAAAAGGTGCTTCCATCAATGTAAAAACAAGAGAAGACGCCGTGGATGGTTTGGCTTACGCCAAAAAATACAGCCATCGGGTTATCGTAGAAAAATTCATCACAGGTTATGATTTCAGGGTTTTAATCATCGACAACAAATTAGTCGCTGCAGCCAAGCGTGAGCCAGCCCATGTTAAAGGAGACGGAAAAAGTACGATCCAACAATTAATTGAGGAAACCAACAAAGATCCGCGTCGTGGTTACGGACATGAAAATGTGCTGACACAAATCGATGTCGATAGGGATACAACCGATTTACTGGAAAAACTGAATTATACGTTAGCAACTATTCCTAAAAAAGATGAAGTAGTTTACTTAAAATCAACTGCCAACTTAAGCACCGGCGGAACTTCTATTGATGTGACGGATATGATGCACCCCGAAAATATTTTCCTTTGTGAAAGAATTTCCCGCGTCATCGGATTAGATATTTGTGGTGTTGATATCATGGCAGAAAACCTGACACAACCGTTGAAAGATAACGGCGGTTGTATTCTGGAAGTGAATGCCGCTCCCGGATTCAGAATGCACTTAGCACCTTCAGAAGGTTTGCCAAGGAACGTGGCCGCACCGGTTATTGACATGCTTTATCCTCCGGGAAAACCAAGCCGTATTCCAATTATCGCGATTACGGGAACTAACGGAAAAACAACTACTACCCGACTTTTGGCACACATAGTAAAAAACAATGGCTATAAAGTTGGTTTCACAACATCTGACGGAATCTACGTTCAAAACCATATGATGGAAAAAGGTGATACTACCGGACCAATGTCTGCTGAGTATATTTTGAAAGATCCAACAGTTGAATTCGCTGTTTTAGAAACCGCCCGTGGCGGAATCCTTCGTTCCGGACTTGGTTTTAGCCGTTGCGATATTGCGATTATTACCAACATCCAGGAAGATCATTTAGGTTTGAGTGACATTCACACTTTAGATGATTTGGCAAGAGTAAAAAGCACCGTTGTAAAAAGCGTTAAGAAAGACGGCTGGGCAATTTTGAATGCCGAAGATGATCAATGCCTGAAAATTGCCAATGAATTAAGCTGCAATGTAGCGTACTTTAGTTTGGACGAAAACAATCCCAAAGTAAAACAGTTTTCTAAAGAAGGTAAAATTGTGGCCGTTTACGAAAATGGATTTATCACCATCAAAAAAGGTGAATGGAAAATCAGGGTCGAAAGAGCAACTCATGTTCCATTAACTATGGGTGGGAAAGCCCGATTTATGATTTCAAACGTGTTGGCAGCAACATTGGCAGCCTATTTACAAGGTTTCAAAACTGAAGATATTAGTTTGTCATTGCAGACTTTCATTCCGAGTGCGGCACAAACGCCGGGTCGTATGAATATTTTTGATTTCAAGAAATTCAAAGTATTGATTGACTTTGCCCATAATCCAGCCGGATATAGAGGTGTTGAGGAATATCTAAGTTCGGTTGAAGCTTCCAAAAAAATAGGTATTATTGCCGGAGTTGGTGACCGTCGCGACGAAGATATTAAGGAATGTGCTACTATTGCGGCAAGAATGTTTGACCATATCATTATCCGGCAGGAAAAATACCTGCGCGGTAGAACAGAAGAGGAAATCATCGGTTTGATAATGGAAGGAATAGCAGATAGTGGCAGAAATGTTACTCATGAAATTATCCCTAAAGAAGTTGAAGCGATTAAACACGCTATCAATAACGCACAGGAAGGCTCCTTTATTACCGCATTAAGCGATGTTGTGACAAACGCCATCAATATTGTCCAAGAGTATTTGGATAAGGAAAGTGAAAGCGGAAGTGTTTAAAATCTAAAATCCTTAAATACGAATCCCACCCGGGCCACAGGCGAATCGAGCGGAGCTAAATTCCATCAGGCTTTTGGATTTTTTATATTTATTAATAAATCAACAATCATGAAAAATCAAATCAATCACTCTTTTTTAAAAGCTTTTCTTTTTGCTGTCGCAATTTTCCTATCCACTTTCACTATTTCTTTGGCGCAAAGTAAAGCTGAAAAAATAGATCAATTAATGAGCAAATATGCTGAGTATGGTCAGTTTAATGGAACCGTTTTGGTGGCCGAACAAGGAAAAGTAATTTACAAAAAAGGATTTGGAATGGCTAATATGGAATGGGACATTCCAAATCAAACCAATACTAAATTTAGGTTAGGTTCTATCACGAAACAATTCACCGGAATGTTGATTCTCCAACTTTTTGAACAAGGAAAATTAAAACTCGATGTACCAATTACCACTTACCTTCCTGATTATCCCAAAACTTCGGGGGACAGAATAACCATTCATCATTTATTGACCCATACTGCCGGAATTCCAAATTATACTTCGTTTCCTAATTTCTTTAATGAAACCAGTAAAAAAATTTATACACCGGAAGAATTCGTGAAACAATTTTCAAGCTTACCACTTGAATTTGAGCCCGGCGAAAAATTTGCCTATAGTAATTCGGGGTATTTTTTATTGGGTTACATCATCGAAATAGTTTCGGGTAAATCGTATGAAGCGTGTTTGCAAAGTCAGATTTTCACACCACTTAAAATGACAAATTCGGGTTTTGACCACAGTGAAATCATCACAAAAAACAGAGCCGCAGCTTATGAGAAAAAAGGGAATGGTTTTGTCATTGCGCCATACATAAATATGAATTTACCTTATGCAGCTGGTTCAATTTTCTCAACAGTGGAAGACTTATACCTTTGGGATCAGTCCTTATATACCGAAAAATTAATTTCGGTAAAATCAAAAGAACTGTATTTTGGCAAACACATTTCCACGGGCGGTGGTGGTTATTATGGTTATGGTTGGGGAAAATATGAATTACCTATAGAAAATAGTGCCGAAAAAATTCAAATAAACGAGCACTCCGGCGGCATACATGGTTTTAATACCTTAATCTCGAGAATTCCTTCTGATAAAAATTTAACCGTTTTTCTAAACAATACCGGCGGGGCAGATCTCAATGAAATGAGTAAAGCTATCAGAGCCATATTATATAACAAAACTTATACCATGCCCAAACAATCTTTGGCAAAGAATTTATCAAATGATATCCATACAAAAGATCTGGAAACTGCATTAATCAACTTTAAAGAAAATAAAAAATCGGAAACTTATGCAATCAAAGAAGATGAAATGAACTCGCTTGGATACGAATTTTTACAATCCGGAAAAGTTAAAGAAGCCATCGAAATTTTTAAACTAAACGTAGAAGCATTCCCTAGTTCCGGAAATTGTTATGACAGTTTAGGAGAAGCTTACCTGGCGGACGGTGATAGAAAATTAGCACTTTTAAATTATAAAAAATCGGTAGAACTTGATCCATCGAATGAAAATGGCAAGAAAATAATTTTAGAGATTTCTAAATAATACTCCTTCTACTAACGGATATGGAATACAAACCTTTACAATTCCTGAGTATTGTTTCTTCGCCTGATTAAACTAAATTGTATTGTGCAAATGCGAGCCAGATGATAATAAGATGAAAGAACTACAATCGATTTTAGCTCAATTGGAATTACATATTCCTAATTATGAAAAAATGAATTCATTGGTATCAAATTCTACCGTCGGCTGGCAAATTGACCATAGCTTATTGGTAATTAATGCCGTAATTAATCAACTCAACGAATCAAACCCTGAAAATTACAA
>JAZKCP010000007.1:0-1413 GCA_040388035.1 Bacteroidota bacterium
AAACGCGAATTGTATACTGAATTAGGCGGATTTGATGAAAATTGCTTTATGTATGCTGACGATATTGATTTGTCTTATCGCGCTTTGTTATTGCAAAAACAGAACTATTATTTCCATGAAACGACGGTGATTCATTACAAAGGCGAAAGCACGGTAAAAGATGGAACCTATATGAAGCGTTTTCAGGAAGCAATGAATTTCTTTTATAAAAAGCATTTTAAGGTCTCCGTTTTCTTTTCCCTATTTATGAAGATTGGAATTGTATTCTTTTCGGTTGTTAAAATGTTTCAGGGAAAATCAAAAATTAAAAATCCGGCAAGTGGTTATGTCTTAATTTCTGATAATGAAACCACAAGGGAAAAATTAGAAGCCAAACTTCAAAAAAACACCGAAAGAACGATTTTAGAAAACGGAAAAGCAGTATTTTCGCAAACGTTTTCGAAAGGCAAAAAAGAGGAAGTAATCCTGGACACAAATTATCTGAGTTTTAAAGAAGCTATATCTTTTTTCGAGACAAATAAAAACAAGTCGTTTACATTTAAACTGTTGCCAATGCAGAGCAATTTCATTATTGGAAGCAACAGCAGTAACGATAGAGGCGAAGTGATTTTAATGTGAGAAGTACGAAGTACGATTACAAGTTTTTAAAAAATAATATTCGAGCATTCGTGGCTAACCTAAAGATTTAGTACTTTTGCAACGAAATTGAAAACACAACTTTAGTTTACACATATGGCAAAGTTTGAATTGAAATTACCTAAAATGGGTGAAAGTGTTGCGGAAGCAACCATTACAAATTGGTTAAAAAACGTAGGCGAAAAAATTGAAGCCGATGAAGCTGTTTTGGAAATCGCTACCGATAAAGTGGATAGCGAAGTGCCAAGTGAAGTTTCAGGAACCTTGACCGAAATTTTATTTCAGGTAAATGATGTTGTAAAAGTGGGACAAACCATTGCTATTATTGAAACCGAAGGAGGAAGCACAGCTCCGGCTCAGGAAGCTAAATCAGATACTTCTCCAACGGTTGCCGAAGTTACTAAAACTGTTGAAGCTGCAAAAGAAGCTATTGCTCCTGCAGATTTCAAATCATCAGACAAATTTTATTCGCCATTAGTAAAAAACATTGCTACCGCAGAAGGAATTTCTGTAGCTGAATTGGAAACTATTTCAGGTTCAGGAAAAGATGGCAGAGTTACCAAAGAAGACATTTTAAATTATATCAAAAATAGAGGAAGTCAACCTACAGCACCGGCTGCTTCTAAACCTGTAACCGCATCAGTTACTCCATCATCTCAAGCCGTTCCGGTTTCTGTAAATGGTGGCGACGAGATTGTAGAGATGGATCGTATGCGTAAGCTGATTTCGGGTTATATGGTCGCTTCGGTACAGACATCGGCACACGTACAGTCGTTT
>JAZKCP010000007.1:1437-7647 GCA_040388035.1 Bacteroidota bacterium
GATGTTACCAATATTGTAAAATGGAGAGACCGCGTTAAAAATGCATTTGAAAAACGCGAAGGAGAAAAACTTACGTTTACTCCGATTTTCATGGAAGCTGTTGCGAAAGCATTGAAGGATTTTCCTGGAATGAATATTTCGGTAGATGGCGATTTCATTATCAAACGTAAAAATATAAACCTTGGTATGGCGGCAGCTTTACCAAATGGAAACCTTATAGTTCCGGTAATAAAAAATGCAGACCAGCTGAATTTAGTCGGAATGGCAAAAGCCGTAAACGATTTAGGAAACCGAGCAAAAGCCGGAAAACTAAAACCGGACGATACACAAGGCGGAACTTATACAGTTACGAATGTTGGAACTTTTGGTTCTGTATTTGGAACACCAATCATCAATCAGCCGCAAGTTGGAATCCTGGCTCTTGGCGCGATTAGAAAAGTGCCTGCTGTTATCGAAACTCCTGATGGTGATTTTATCGGAATACGTCAAAAAATGTTTCTGTCTCATAGCTACGATCATAGAGTTGTCGACGGCGCATTAGGCGGAAGTTTTGTAAAACGCGTAGCCGAATATCTGGAAGCGTTTGACGCAAACAGAGAATATTAAAACAGAAAAAGCAAATTATAAAAACCTTTCAGTGATGCTGAAAGGTTTTTTTGTTATTATTGCATCTAATAGCAACGAAATGAAACGAATTCAACTTACTTTTTTAATATTAATTTTTTCAATGCATTTGTCTGAAGCACAAATAGTTTCACTCGATACTGCTTTTGGACTAAATGGAAAAACACAAAATCGTTTTCCAGGCTGGCAATCAGGGATTTTAGCATCAAAACTGCAGAGCGATGGCAAGATTGTTGTCTGCGGATTCCGTACTATTTACCTCACTGGTGATTCAGACACTATTCTTGGAAGGTATAATGGAGATGGCACACTTGATACTACTTTTGGTACAAATGGCTTTGTAGTTATTGATGATTTGTTTATTGACGGAACATCTCCTAAAAGGCATTTGATACAGCCAGACGGAAAAATTGTGGTTACGGGTGCAAAATGGGCTGATGGTGAAGGGTTAAATTTCCATACTTACAGGTTTAATTCAAATGGAACTCCTGATGCAACTTTTGGCACCAACGGTCTCGTGATTACTGATATTGATAGTTCATTGGATGAAGCAACAACAGTACTTCTTCAGGAGGATAATAAAATTATAGTATTAGGAACGTATTCGATTATAGGTAATATTCGTTATTTATGTGCTGTACGCTATAATTCTGACGGTACAACTGATACGGCTTTCGGTACAAATGGCAATGCTATGTTCGGAAGTTTAGCTGCTAATTATTCAAATCAGTTGACAGATGCTTTTTTGGAAACTAATGGAAAAATTGTCATGGGTGCGCATCATGATATAGATGGAGAACTTGGGAATTTTGTTGTAGCTAGGTTTAATGCCGATGGAACTATAGATACAGGATTTGGGACTAACGGAGCGAGGATTACTAATTTTGGGAATGATGATAAGTTAATGGCTATTCAGAAAATAAATAACCAGTATTATGCTTTCGGGTATTCAACAATTGGAGGAGATGAAACCAAAATGGCTATTGCCAGATATAGTACTTCGGGTTCTTTAGATTTTTCATTTGGAACAAATGGAAAAGTTTTGCTTCACAGAAATGCAACTTCATTATATGATTTTATTTCTGATGCAAAAGTGATTGGCGATAAAATTGTTTGTTCAGGCTATGGAGAAAGTGAAAATTCAACCGTTGCGTTTAATGTTGATGCGCTACTGATTCGATTGAATTTAGATGGAAGCATCGATACCTCATTTAATAATACCGGCTATATTATGGCAGATTTTTCGAACAATCAAACAGATATCTTCGTGACTCTTGAAATTCTGCCTGATGGAAAAATTATTGCCGAAGGCTATGCTACTGTCTCTAATGATGATAGTTTTCTTTTAGCAAAGTACATCTCTTCAGGTCTTGCAAATGAAGATTTTGCATCGGGTGTATGCAAAGTTTATCCAAATCCATTTTCGGAATCAATTACAATTGAAAGCAATAATTTGGATTTAACAACTGCGGATATTGAATTGTTCGATATCAATGGAAGAAAGCTTTCCGAATTTATATTGGACGGTATAACAAATACAATTCCTATGAATAAAAATCTTGCAAAAGGGAATTATCTCTTAAAAATCACAAATGGAGGCAAGACAAAAACCATAAAAATAATTAAGCAATAAATAAACCCTGACTACTCGTCAGGGTTTTCTACTATATCACCATCAACAATCATTGTAGATTTATCTGCAAACCGGCATTCTCCTTTCTTAAAGGTGCTATTGTTTGGCAAGACTACTTCATAAGTGTAAACACCTTTTGGCAATTCATAGAAATATTCTTTGCTGCCTTTTTGGATTACAAGTTCTTTTCTGATTTCGTCGCCATCTTCGGTTTGGCGTATCAGGATAAAAGTGATTTTATCTTCCAGCTTGTTTTTAATACAGACACTTTCCACGACAGTGCTATTGACTTTAGGTTTAGACGATTTGAAAATGGTGATTAAACCACCAAATAGGAGTTCGCCACCTCTGATAAGATTAACAGTATCAGATTGTGAAAATGCCATCATTGGGCACAACAACAGTAATAGGATTACTGATTTGATTTTCGCTTTAGCTTTACTTTTTGAAATTGGTTTCATGATAAAAAAGTTTTGAGATTAAGTAAAGCTGTTCATAGAAGTATATTGGTTTTAAATGATTGTGTAAAGTTGCAACCGATTGAAAAAAAATCCTAAAGGAGAAGTTTTAAAATCCAAAACAATTCTTTTAAACTTCAAAAGAAAAGTGTTAAATAAAAACAGAATAACACAACTTATCACACAATAAACTTTTAAATATCACGTTATTACTGTAAGTGTTCTTAATGTTGACACGAAAAAATCTAACCAACTTTTCATACTAATCAATGACAACCGGAACCAAAATTCGCCACTTCAGAGAGAAGAAAAGAATGTCTCAGGAAGAATTGGCTCACCTAGTAGGTGTTAGCCAGGTCACTATTGGAAACTGGGAACAGGGAAAAAGCATCAAGCACGAGTTCATAAGAAAATTGGCCACTGCACTTGAAGTTTCCACCGATTTTTTGTTGGAAGAGATTCAAAGTGTTGATTTACAAATATTTTCAGATAAAGAAATCTCGGGAAATGATTTCGAAATCATTATCAAAGCACCCAATCATTTGTTTGACGATTTAAACAAAAAAATGGATTTTATCATTAATCGATTTGGCGGCACAAAATAGTTTTGTCGTATCGTATTGCTATTCAGTTTGGATTTTAAAAATCGGCAAATTTTAAAGCAAAAAAGTGAAATAATCGACCAACGGTAACCGCAATATTTTATATTTGTCGACTCAACTTTTTAAAATGGAATTAAAACTTACTCGTCCTATTTGTTTTTTTGATTTGGAAACCACAGGTATCGAAGTTGCCAAGGACAGGATTGTGGAAATTTCCATTTTTAAAGTATATCCCAACGGAAATAAGGAAAGTAAAACCTGGCTGGTGAACCCAACGATTCCAATTCCGGCTTTTTCAACAGCTGTCCACGGAATCACCAATGAAAAAGTTGCTAATGAGCCAACATTCAAGGAACTTGCGGGACAAATTCATGCCATGATAAAGGATTCAGATTTGGCAGGATTTAATTCGGACCGATTTGATATTCCGCTTTTGGCAGAAGAATTGTTACGCGCTGAAGTCGACTTTGATATGAAAAACAGGGTTTCGGTGGATGTACAGACTATTTTTCATAAAAAGGAAGAAAGAACATTAAGCGCTGCCTATAAATTCTATTGTAATCAAAGCCTTGAAAATGCGCACAGCGCCGAGGCTGACACAATGGCGACTTATGAAATTTTGAAGGCACAACTGGACAGATATGACGATTTGGAAAACGATATGAAAACGCTTTCTGAATTCACTACCAGAAAAAAATCGGTTGATTTTGCAGGTTTCATTGCTTTAAACCCGGAAGGACAGGAGATTTTTACGTTTGGCAAACATAAAGGCGCATTGGTCGATGAGGTTTTAGACAAAGAACCGGGTTATTTTGGCTGGATACAAAACGCAGAATTCCCATTGTATACTAAAAAGGTTTTGACCGCCATCAAATTGAGAAAATTAAACACAAAATAGTATTAAGTAATTAGTGTTCAGTAAACAGTCTGATCACTAAAAACTGACCGCTGAAAACTTTAAGAATGAAGATTATCTGCATCGGAAGAAATTATGTCAATCACATTGAAGAGCTCAATAACGAGCGGCCTGATGAACCGGTGATTTTCATGAAGCCCGATACGGCAATCCTGCCAAAGAAAACTCCTTTTACCATTCCCGAATTCAGCAATGATGTTCATCATGAAGTGGAAATCCTGGTGAAAATCTCAAAAGTTGGAAAATATATCGACACAAAATTCGCCCATAAATATTATGAAGAAATTGGTTTAGGAATCGATTTTACTGCAAGGGATGTTCAGAATAAGTTAAAAGAGAAAGGCTTGCCTTGGGAAAAGGCAAAAGCTTTTGACGGTTCAGCGATGATAAGTGACTTTCATCCGAAAAATCGATTTGTTTCAACAGAAAATATTACTTTTGAGTTGCAAAAAAACGGAATAACCGTTCAAAAAGGTAACACGAGTCATATGTTGTGGAAAATTGATGAAATAATTTCACATATCTCGCAGTTCTTTACGCTCAAAAAAGGCGATATTATTTTCACAGGCACACCCGAAGGCGTGGCCAAAGTGACACCAAACGACATCCTTGAAGGATTTATAGAAAATAAAAAAGTATTAAGATTACACATCAAATAATGGCAATAAATTATAACCTTTCAAAAGTTTACGCTCTTTCAGACAATGACCCTGAATTCGTAATGCAAATTATTACGCTGTTCGTCACAGAAGTTCCTGAAGACTTAAAACAGATTGATTTGGGAATCAAAGAAAAAGATCATAAATTGGCCTATAGTTATGCTCACAAGATCAAGCCAAGCCTGGATTTATTGGGAATGACAGTGGCGTTTGAAGAAATCCTGCAAGTGGAAGCGTGGACAAAAGCGGAAGGCAAGAGAAAAGAAATCGTCGATACTTTTGCGAGTATTCAAAGCCAGGTAGAAAAAGCAGTAAAGGAAATCAAAAAAGATTTCGAATTATAGTTTTAAATACAGAATATTGAAAGTAAAAATTGATTATTACAGAACAATGAAAAGTCAATTTTTACTTTTTTTGTTGTTCATAGCTTCATTTACCTCTTTTGGACAGAAGAAATATTCTTTTGATTATGCTTTAGTATACGATTTTCAACTTAATGAAAAATCAAAGGTTGAGCAAAGGATTTTGCTGACAAATTCAAAAGACAACAGCTATTTTCTGGAAGTAACTGAAAAGGATAGCCTGAATTATACTTTAACATTCCTTGACCGTAACGGTTATTATTCAAAAACGGTAGTCGGCAAATCAGGTTTTTTTAAGGCCGAGACAATAAATGCCGAATGTGAATCTGTACTCAATTATAAAAATCCCTATAAATATCAGGTTGAAAACTATGATTATCATCCCTTGAAAGATACGCTTATTGATGGAGCTAATTATTCGAGATATTTTTTTAAATCCAACAATCCTAAAAAGGAAAAAAGGAGAAGGTTTGCCACTTTATTTTTTGTCATTGAAAATAATACCACGTTCCATCAGCCTGTTTTATTGCATTCTACTTCATATGAAGAATGGAAATTGGAAAAGAATATCCCTAATGGAATTCCAAAGCTTTTTTATTTTACCAGTTACAACACCAAGAAAATTTTATCTAAATATACTTTGAACGGATATAAAAAAATCGATAAGTATGTTATGCTTCCGGAAGGTTGCCCTAAATTTGATTTTGGTAATTAAAAAGCATAATTCACTCATTACTTAAGATAAACGCTATCGAATGAAAGCAACCATAGTAACCATTGGCGACGAAATCCTCATCGGGCAAATTGTGGATACCAATTCAGGTTATATCGCAAAGGCACTAGATAAAATTGGTGTACAAACACACGAAATGCTTTCCATTTCGGATGACAAACAACACATTCTAAACACATTTTCCACGCTTCAAAACAAAGTCGATTTGGTTATCATTACCGGT
>JAZKCP010000007.1:7657-9019 GCA_040388035.1 Bacteroidota bacterium
ATTACCGGTGGTCTTGGACCAACAAAAGATGATATTACCAAGCATACTTTCTGCGAATATTTTGACGATAATTTAGTTGTAAACCAAGCTGTTTTGGACCACGTTACCGAAATGATTGAAGGATTTTACAAAAGGCCAATCACCCAATTAAACAAAGACCAGGCTTTGGTTCCGTCAAAATGTGAAGTACTTTTCAACAAAATGGGAACAGCACCCGGAATGTGGATGAAGAAGGAAAATACCGTTTATATTTCATTGCCTGGCGTTCCTTATGAAATGAAATACATCATTGAAAATGAAATCATTCCAAAGATTGTTACCGAATACAAACGACCATATATCATCCATAAAACCATACTTACATACGGCCAGGGAGAAAGCTTAATTGCTGAACGATTGGAAAGTTGGGAGAACAATTTACCGGAATTTATCAAGCTTGCTTATTTGCCAAATCCGGGAAGGGTTCGTTTGCGTTTAACAGCTCGTGGAGAAAATGAACAAGTCCTTGAAAAAGCTATTGCGGAAAATGTTGAATCACTAACCAAAATAATCGGCGATATCATCGTTGGTTTTGATGAAAATGAAACCATAGAAGTCATTATTGGAAAATTGCTTCGCCAACAAGGCAAAACCATAGCAACAGCCGAAAGCTGTACAGGTGGAAAAATTGCACAGATGCTGACTTCAATAGCCGGTGCTTCCAATTATTTTAAAGGAAGCGTGGTTAGCTATGCCACAGATACAAAGGTTTCAGTGCTTGGAATTGATATTAAGATCATTGAAAAATATTCTGTCGTGAGCGAAGAAGTAGCAAGGGAAATGGCTTTGGAAGTTAAGAAACTAATGAAAACAGATTATGCCATTGCCACGACAGGCAACGCTGGGCCGGACAAAGGTGATGCAGAAGCTGAAGTCGGCACTGTTTTTATTGCGATAGCAACACCTGACTTTGTTTTTGTTGAAGAATTTAATTTTGGACAACCGCGTGAAAAAGTGATAGATAGAACAGCAAATAAAGCCTTGGAAATAATGCAAAAGGAAATTTTAAAAAACACTTTTGGCTAAAATCCAGCTGTTGATAAATTTGTTCAAAAAAAGCATTCTCTTCTACCAATAAAAAACAAATAAAAAAAAAGGAAAAAATCTGCGATAATATTTTTGCTAGAACAATATATTTTTCTTAAGTTTGCACCCTCGAATTGAATAACGATAAAAGATAAGCATAATGTCAAGAGTTTGTGACCTTACAGGTAAAAGAGCGATGGTAGGAAATAATGTTTCCCACGCTATGAATAAAACTAAGAGAAAATTCTCTGTGAACTTAGTGAAAAAGCGTTTCTATCTTCCTGAAGAAGACAGATG
>JAZKCP010000008.1:0-321 GCA_040388035.1 Bacteroidota bacterium
ATTGCCACAACTATCGGGCATTCTCCGGTTTCTGCTTTGATTAATCCATCAGCTGGTTCCAGAAATTCTATCGGCGAAGCATTGTCGAATATTGTTTTTGCTCCGTTGAAAGACGGTTTAAAAAGCGTTTCGCTTTCTGCCAATTGGATGTGGGCATGTAAAAACGAAGGGGAAGATGCAAGATTATACGAAGCGGTAAAAGCCTGTTCTGATTTTGCCATCGAATTGGGAATCAACATTCCAACCGGAAAGGATTCGCTTTCGATGAAGCAAAAATATCCGAATGATGAAGTAATTGCACCTGGAACGGTCATCATTTCG
>JAZKCP010000008.1:337-10230 GCA_040388035.1 Bacteroidota bacterium
AAAACGGTGGTTCAATTTATTATATTAATTTGTCACAGGATGATTTTAAATTAGGCGGAAGTTCCTTTGCGCAAATCTTGAATAAAATTGGAAATGACACTCCGACCATTAAAGATTCTGATTTCTTTAAAAAAGCATTTAATACAATCCAGGATTTAATCAAAGACAGGCAAATTGTTGCCGGACACGATATTGGTTCGGGTGGTTTGATTACTACTCTACTGGAAATGTGTTTTGCAGATGTGAATTTGGGCGCGAAAATAGACTTTAGTTCTTTTGCTGAAAAAGATTTGGTAAAGATTTTATTTTCTGAAAACATCGGATTGGTGCTTCAGGCAAAAGATGATGCCGTATTTGAAAAAGCCTTAGTCGGAATTGAGTTCTTCAAAATCGGAAATGTTGTTGAATCAGGAGAATTGACAGTTCACAATTTACAATTCACAATTCACAGTTACAGAGACATTTGGTTCAAAACCTCCTTCCTACTTGACCAAAAGCAAAGCAAAAACGGCAAAGCCAAAGAGCGTTTTGACAATTATAAAAACCAACCATTACATTATAATTTTCCGGCACATTTCACAGGAAAAAAGCCTGAAATTGATAATTTAAAGCCACGTCCAAAGGCAGCCATAATTCGTGAAAAAGGAAGTAACTCCGAGCGTGAAATGGCAAATGCCTTGTATATAGCAGGTTTTGATGTAAAGGATATTCACATGACCGATTTGATTACGGGAAGGGAAAATCTGGAAGATGTTAAGTTTGTTGGTGTTGTTGGCGGATTCTCAAATTCGGATGTTTTGGGTTCTGCTAAAGGTTGGGCGGGAGCTTTTAAATACAATGAGAAAGCAAATATCGCATTGAAAAACTTCTTCAAAAGAGAAGACACACTCTCGGTTGGAATTTGCAATGGTTGTCAACTGTTTATGGAATTGGAAGTCATTCATCCTGAGCATAAAGTCCATGGAAAAATGCTTCATAATGACAGCCAGAAACACGAAAGTATTTTCACTTCTGTAAAAGTCGCTGACAACAATTCGGTTATGCTGAAAACCTTAGCGGGAAGTACTCTGGGTGTCTGGGTTTCGCATGGCGAAGGAAAATTCCAGTTGCCTGAAGCAGAAAATCAATATAATATTGTGGCAAAATATGCCTACGAAGATTATCCTGCCAATCCAAATGGTTCTGGTTATAACACCGCAATGATGTGTGACAAAACAGGACGTCATTTGGTAATGATGCCACATATTGAACGTTCGGCTTTTCCATGGAACTGGGCTTATTATCCGACTGATAAAAAAGATGAAGTATCGCCTTGGATTGAAGCTTTTGTCAACGCAAGGCTTTGGCTGGAAAGTTGGGATAATCAAATAGGGCTTGTCTAATTTATTTGTAACAATTTCAAAGTCCATTCGTTTTTTGTTATACTTATGTTATTATTGACCTAACTGCAAGCTGTCTCATCTTATGATTATTTTATCCAATTTTGAACACTTTTATCTTTATGTAAAAGCAAATCGGTGGTATTGGCTATTTTCGATTTTTTGCCGTGTTAGCTTAGCTTTTGCTTTTATCGTTGCCGGGCTGGTCAAAATTTTTCACGAACGATTCGCAAGCGGGTTATCCGTTATTCATCCGATGGGATCCTATCTTGAAGCCTTATTCCATACCAGTTACTATTACACTTTCATAGGATATGCACAAGTTGTCGCTGGCCTTTTACTATTGATTCCCAGAACTGTTACTTTAGGAGCGCTATTATATTTCCCAATCATCCTGAATATTTGCATACTGTCTTTTGCACTGCGATTTGAAGGATCTATATTGACATCCCCTTTAATGGTTTTAGCCAATTTATATATTCTTATTTGGAATTATGACAGGTTAAAATATATTTTACCGTTCAAAAGATTTCCGAGCAGTGAAATATTCCACAAGCCAGCTAAATATAGCAATCGATTCCCGTTTGTGTTTTTCATAGGAGTAGTTATTATAACCGGCCTAATTAGTGCCTTACCTCTATTTGTATATGATGCTATGCCGAGAAATTCCTTATCTGATTGCAGGAGTCAATTTAAAAACACCAAAAATGAGGCAGCGGGATTTAAATTCTGCAATTGTATCCATGTCAAAGGGGAGTCGTTGGATAAATCTTTAGAGGAATTTGAGAAAGCAAAAAAATAAGACAGAACAGAGTATTTGTGTGTGAAGGGAGAAAAACATTCAAGTAGCCCCAACAATTTGAAATTAAAAGGAGGACAGCCAGTGGCTGTCAGGTATTTTGCTTTAGCGAAACTTAAAACCGAATGTTCACTGGACATTTATTCCGCTGTCGCTCCATACGGTTCGACCTACAGTCTCGAGTCTCCTGTTAATATCAATCGTGTAGCGCGGATGGCGGGAGCTAGTGTAAAGAATGTATAGGTTGTGCTCCTAATTAATTTCAACATTTCTAACATTTAACATGTTGATAACTAGTTTTGTTTCTCTATGATTGACATAGATTACTTTTTAACTTTATTTCAAAGTAAAAAACAAAACTATGACATCAAAAATAGTATTCCTTTTTGTTTTATTATTAGCCGCTACCAACAGCTCTGCCCAAAACTGGGATAAGATCGAAGCGAAAGACGGCATTCATTACATTTCACATTATATGGAGAATATCAATCTGGATATCCTGGGCAAATATTTATTTGACGGCCAGGAACCAGTGGTTGAACTGAATGAGTACGGAATGGGACTTTATCAGCTTCACGAACAGCCAAAAAGGCCAATGATCTGGGGATTGGAATGTGACGAGTCGGGAGCACTAAAATATAAAAAGGGATTCGACAACTCTAAATACATCCTTTGGTACCAATACACTACAAAACTGGAAGGCGACACAGAAGATGACAGTAATTGGAAATGGGTAGAATTCACTATTCATTTCAATACGTTAAAAATGTTCATTCAGGGCGAACGCAGTAAAGACTACAAAGAAACTGCGGAAAAATAAATCTATTTTACTTACTCTATGTGGAAATTATATAATCTTCATACCAAACGGTGTAACCTTAAAAATATTCCATTGCCCTACATTTGATATTATTTATAAATATTTTTCTTATTTTAGTGCTCCAAAAAGAAAAATTTAATATCATCTCTAACCAAACATACGACAGTCTTATGAGCAAGACAATTAACTCTTTCCCTAAAACCCCTACCGGTATAGCCGGACTTGATGAAATTACAAAAGGCGGATTTCCAAAAGGACGCCCAATATTGATTTGCGGTAGTGCCGGTTGTGGCAAAACCTTATTTGGCGTGCAATTCCTTGTAAAAGGGATTACGGAATACAACGAACCCGGTGTATTTATGACGTTTGAGGAAACGGCTGACGACCTGGCACAGAATGTCGCGTCTCTTGGTTTTGACCTTGAGGAATTAAAATCAAAAAATAAACTGCGTATTGATCACGTTCGCATAGAGCGCTCTGAGATTGATGAAACCGGCGAATACGACCTTGAAGGATTATTTATACGGCTCAATCATGCTATTGATTCTATCGGGGCCAAGCGAGTTGTACTAGACACAATTGAATCCCTGTTTTCGGGGATTGATAATGTCGGCTTGCTCCGCGCAGAGATACGAAGGCTGTTTGCCTGGTTAAAGGAAAAAGGCGTTACCGCCGTAATCACCGGAGAGCGTGGCGAGAATACACTAACCCGTCAGGGATTGGAAGAATATGTCTCTGATTGTGTTATATTACTGGACTTCCGTGTGATAGAACAAATTGCAACACGGAGGCTGAGGATTGTCAAATACAGAGGAAGCACACATGGGACAAACGAATATCCTTTTCTTATTGATGAAAACGGTATATCGGTTATTCCTATTACTTCATTAAAGTTAGACTATGATTCCCCGACGGAGATAGTTTCTACAGGATTACCAGCATTGGATGAAATGTTTTCGGGAAACGGACTCTATCGTGGTGGCAGTACACTGGTTACAGGAACAGCAGGAACGGCAAAGACTATACTTGCTTCTTATTTTGCTATGAGCGCTTGCCAACGAAAAGAAAAAGTCTTGTTTTTTTCGTTTGAGGAATCGCCAGAACAGTTAATAAGGAACATGGCCTCCATAGGGATTAATTTAGCGAAGCCTATAAAAGAAAATCTTCTGTATATACACGCTTCACGTCCGTCGCTTCAGGGATTGGAAATGCATTTACTTGTAATGAACAAATTATTGGAAAAAGTCAAGCCACGTACCGTTATCGTTGATCCAATCAGCAGCCTGATTACAGTTGGAAATAACAGCGAAGTCCGTGCTATGCTTGTAAGGCTGATGGATACATTAAAAATGAATGAAATCAACTCGGTATTTACTTCGCTTACGCACATCGGAGTTTCCGAATACAGCGACACGACCGTAGACGCAGTTTCTTCGCTTGCCGATACCTGGATTAGAATGACCAATGGAATAAGAAGTTTTGATCACAAACGTTCATTATACATTGTAAAATCGCGTGGGATGGGACATTCGAACAATGAAAATCATTTTAGCATCACCAAAAAAGGAATCGAATTCCTTGAGTCTAACAATAAATAAGTCACAATGACAAAAAGCGAAAGATGGGAACTGAGGTTGTACATAGCAGGGCAAACGCCCAAGTCAATACTCGCCCTTAAAAATATAACACAATATTGCGAGGAACATCTTGCCGGACAATATTCTATTGAGGTAGTAGACCTTTTGAAAACGCCACAGCTTGCTGAAGGCGACCAGATTTTTGCCATCCCAACATTGGTTAGAAAACTGCCCGAACCGATACGGAAAATAATCGGGGATTTATCAAATGAAGAAAAGGTTTTGGTTGGATTGAATATACGCACGGCAAAAGTTTAACACAAAAAAAATGAAAAAGGCAGATTCATCGGAACAAATTAATCAGGAAAAGCTCTTAATGCAACTCTATGTTTCGGGTATGTCACCTAAATCATTGGAAGCCATACAAAATATCAACAAATTATGCGACGAATATTTAAATAATAATTTTGAATTGGAGATTGTAGATATTTACAAAAATCCGGAATTAGCTTCGATAAATAGCATCGTTTTTAGTCCCTCATTAATTAAAACTTTTCCTTTACCTAAAAAAGTACTAATAGGAACATTGAAGGATACGGAAAAAGTAATCAAAGCCTTAGGCATCACATTCAACAAAAAGGAATGAAGAAGGAATTGACATATGAAGAATTGCTTTCGGAAAACGAAGAGATAAGTATCCGATTAGAAGAAGCCGAGCAACTGATTGACGCCATTAAGGCTGGTGAAGTAGATGCTTTTGCGCTAAACCGAAATAACAAAGCTGAAATCTTTACACTGGAAAGTGGAGACTATGCTTACCGAATGCTGGTAGAAAATTTTAATGAAGGTGCGCTTACGCTTTCTGAAGATGGTTTGATATTGTTTACCAACAATTATTTTTCAGAACTTCTTGATTTGAGTTATGATATGGTAATTGGAAAGCCTATTTTCAATTTCATTCATGCAGATTCGCAAAATGAATTCAAGACGCTTTTTAAAACCGGGCTGTGTGGCCAGGCAAAAGGAGAAATATGCCTTGCGTCAGTCAACAAAGAGGTCACTGTTTATATTTCCCTTACTTCTTTATATCCAAAACTTCCAACTGTGGGAATGATTGTAACCGACCTCAGTGAACGGAAAGTTTTTGAAGAACAGATAAAGGAAAAAGCAGAACAGCTTGAGGTAAAAAACGACGAGCTCGAGAAAATGAATAAGGAACTCGAATCGTTTGCTTACATCTCTAGTCATGACCTTCAGGAACCGTTACGAAAAATCCAGACGTTTGTCACTTATCTCAATGAAAAGGAAGATCAGAACCTTACCTTAAAAGGCAAGGAAATATTTAACCGCGTGGTGCTCGCTGCCAAAAGAATGCAAACCCTTATTAATGATTTGCTTGCCTATTCGCGCAGTAATGGAGTCATGCAAAAATTTGAGGCTACCGACCTTAACCTTATCATTAAAGAAGTAAAAGAAGATTTACAGGAAGAAATAAAGGAAAAAAATGCAGTCATTGAAGTCGATGAATTATGTACAGCAGACATTATTCCTTTCCAATTCCGCCAAATGATTCATAATCTTATAGGTAATGCATTAAAGTTTTCACTACCGGGCATACCTCCAATTATCAAAATTAAAAGTGGACTGGAATCAAAATGCGCTATTTTAGAAGATAAGAAAGCATGTCATATCTCGATAACCGATAACGGAATTGGATTTGAACAACAATACGCCGAAAAAATATTCCAGGTATTCCAGCGGCTACATGGCAAAGCCGAATATGAAGGAACCGGTATTGGCCTGTCAATAGTCAAAAGGATTGTAGAAAACCATAAGGGAATTATTACTGTACAAAGCGAACCGAATAAAGGCACAAGGTTCGACATCTATTTTCCCACAACTTAATTAAAAACTAAAAAAAAGCTCCTGAAAATTCAGGAGCTTTTTTTATTAGAATCTGTATCCGAGCGTGGCCTGGAGCAATCTGTTTTTATAACGTGGAGTATCTGAAGTTCCATCTCCGTTATTCCTTTTCAAATCCCATGCAGCTCTTAGTCCAACTACAAAATGATTAAAGTTTAGATCGACACCACCGGTCAAACCAAAGATGTTTTTTTCTAGATTGGCATTGCTGAATTCCTCTTCTTGTGTGGACGAAATGGTACCACCTTCAAATTTATCTGTTTCTTTTGATAAAAACGAAAACTGCGGTCCAAATAAAATAGAAACATTTTCCGTTGGTCTGAATGACGCGTAAACCGGCACATCAATAAAGTTACTGGTTCTTGTCATCTCATATGTATTACCTAAGTATGTACCTGTTGATTTGAATCCTTTTTGTGAAAATAAAATTTCAGGTTGCACTGCAAACCATTTTACAATTGGAATTGAGGCAAAACCTCCGACTGCGAAACCTAGTTTTTCATCGGCTACAAAGTCGTCTCCCTCGGAATCATAAACATTGGATAAATTGGCTCCGGCTTTAACACCGAAATAGAACTTATCACGGTAGTCGGTTGTCGTCGTTTCGGGCTCCGTTTGAGCCATACTGTTTGTTGCTGTTAACGTAATCATGGCGATTACTAAAATTACTTTTTTCATAGTTTTTCATTTTAAGTGTTTGTAAATTTTGGGTTTGTTATAAATAACATTGTAAAATTCGCCATTAACGCTCTAAAATGAATTACAGAAATATCCTGATATGTTATATAATTTTGCTTTGAGATAATAATTTTGTCACTGTTATTTTAGGCATATTTTCAAAGGCCAACCGTGCCATAAAATAACTTACTGTGGATTCCGCCCCTTGATTTAAATTGATATGGTGTTCTTCCACTCCATCATGGCATCCTCCGGTTTTTGGGTTATACACAATTTGATTTAAATGATTTCTACCCTGGAACCAGTCAAAAGCGATTTGCATTTTGGTTCGATAGTCTTCGACACCAAACTCTTCATAAAAAGTTTTTAAGGCTAAAATAGTATAAGCAACATCTACCGGTTGTTCTCCAAAATTATGTGCGGGCACTCCTTTAAAATACCAACCTCGATTGGAAACCACTTTAATCATGTTATTTTTAAAAATAACTGACAGTAAAAAATCAAATGTGTTTTTTGCAATTTGTCTAAATAAATCACTTCCTGTACTAATGGATGCAAGAAGCATGGCTTCGGGCAAAAGGCTATTGGCATAGGTTAAATAATCCTCATACCATTTCCAGTCATCACCCGAAACTCCTCTATATTTAGATACCAAATTGTCGGCAAGAGAAGTAATCAAATTGGTAATGCAAGGTTTCTTTTTGTCCAAATTATAAAAATGCAATCCTTTAATAGCAAAAGAAATTGCCCTTGGCGACTCAAATTTGTCAATACAAGGCAACGCCTTTTCAAATAATACTGTTGCCTTATCAAGTAAATCTTGAGGTAAAAATGACCTGTCGGATACAAATTGACCTAACGCCCAAATTGCTCTACCATTGGAATCTTCCAGATTCTCAATTTCATTTTGGGAAATGTAATTCCCTTTGTAGTCAACATAATTTAAAAAGCTTCCGTCTTCCTGCTGGCAAAAATTAATGAAATTTAGATAGGTTTTTATCAGAGTTAAATCAGCTACATTTCGAGTTAATTCATAATGCTTTGTAATAGCAATTAATGCCCTCGCATTATCATCAAGAGTATAACCTGAATTTATATCGGGTATTGCAATTGATGAAAACTGAATCATTCCATTTTCAGTGGTCAGTCTTTTTATGTGGTCTAGCGACAATTTTGGTAATTCATATTTTAATGGCGCTTTTTTCTCCTTCAAATCTTTTTTAACTAATTCCATATGCGCTATTGCTGAATTTTGCCATGACGTTGGATTTATTTTGTGCAGAGCGTTCAATCGCATTTCATCCAACAATTCGGGATTGGAAAGCAATTCAATAGTAACCTTAGCAAGCTCTTCCGAATTTTGAAAACCAAAATTTTTCCCTGCACCTTCAAGCATTTCCTTCGCATGAGGTATTGGCGTAGAAATTACTGGGCAACCACAAGCCATTGCGTACGCAAAAGTACCACTCACCGCCTGGTTCGGATCTTTAGAAGTGAACAGGTAAACATCAGTTCGTTCCAAATAATCCATCAGTTCTTCAAGCGATAAATATTTATTAACGAATCTTACATTATTTTGCAGTTGAAGCTGCTGCACTTTTTCATAAAGTGAATCCCTATATTTTTCACCTTCATTTTTTGCCACTTCAGGATGGGTTTTCCCAATTATTAAATAAATAACGTTTGGGAAATGCGCAATAATCTGCGGCAAAGCTTCTATAGCAGTTTCAATACTTTTTCCTTGGTTTAATAATCCGAATGTCGTCAGCACTATTCTGTCGGCTAAGTGGATGCCGCTTTTTTCATTTTTTCGTGGAGAAACCAAATGAGTACCATGCGGAATAACGGCCATCTTATTTCTGGAAATACCATAATCATTTTTCAAGATAGCAACCGCATTTTTGGTCATTACTACCACTTTTGTTGCAAAATTTGTGAGCGCTATGGCTACAGCTTTCAATTCTTCATTCGGATTTGGTAAAACTGTGTGAAAGGTTATAGTAACCGGCTTTTCCAGTTTGGCCATTAGTTTTAAGAGATAATCGCCATAGTTACCGCCAAACAAGCCAAATTCATGCTGGATAAATACAGAAGCAATATTTTTATCTTTATTAATTTTATCAGCTAGCGCCTCATATTGATCTTGCTTTTGCGTCTGCAAAATATATTTAACTTCAGCCGGATAATCATAATTAGCCGTTGCTGATTCTAATGCACATATTTTAAATGAAGCAGTATTTCCAAATTTTTCATAGATAGCATTCCGCAAATCTTGGCTATACGTTGCTATACCGCATTCTCTGGGCGGATAGGACGTAATAAACAGAATTTCGGGTAATTCTACTTGTTTAAAAGGAAAAGATTCTTTTCGGTTGATGTGGGACAATTTCATAAAATTATCGCCCCTTTCATTTTTTAAAGTCTCTTTATATCCGCTTAAACGGCCTGTCGAAATTGGAAATACAATAGCTCTCATAGTCTATACTTTATTATTTGAAACTAATTCTTTTAATAATTCTTTTAAGCTCACTGATACAGCGGCAATATATTTATCCGCCGCACCATAGTAGATATACAACGTGTCATCAAACAAGGCATGCCCTGTTGGAAAAACCACATTGTTAACCACACCATGCACTTCATACTCATGTTCCGGAACAAACAAAGGTTCAGTCATCCTTGCTTCTGCGCCGGCGTCAATTTTTTTCAGCTGTTTG
>JAZKCP010000008.1:10240-11676 GCA_040388035.1 Bacteroidota bacterium
TCCAACAGGGCAGCCGTGGCTGTATAAACATATCCTTCTGCAGTATCATATACGGCGTGGTAAATAAGCAGCCATCCTTCTTCGGTTTCAATAGGTGGACCACCGGCACCGATATAACCGGATTCATGCCCCGTTCCGACTGGATCCAGAATAATATGGTCATTAAAATGCAGAAAATAATGGCTCCAATATTCTTTAGTTAAGTCTTCCAGTTTATCAATCAAGACCAATTGTATTCCAGGGCGTATTCTATGAAGGAAAGCTAATTTCCCATTTATTTTTCTTGGAAAAAAAACCACATCCTTGTCCCACAAGTAAACATGAACACTAGGATCGAAATGTCTTGAGTGACGGAAATATTTTTGGTTGGTCAGATTATTAACGTCAGCAAGTATCTTAAACTCATCAAAAGTAAATTTAGGCGTTATGATGCCTTGATATTGAAAAGTCTTCATATCAGTAGAAGTAGTCAATGCTCCAAGAGCATTAATGCCGTCATAAGCTGTATAAGTAATATAATAGACGCCTTCAATTTTGACAATTCTTGCATCTTCAACGCCTTTAGATTCTTCCTCGGTGTGCGGAATTATCAAAGGGGTATCGTGACGTTCCACCAAATTTAAAGGTCCTTCAAATCTACAATAACCCAAAGTCGAGTAATTTCCTTTTCTGACAGCTCTGTACAACATATGGATTGTGTTTCCGTCCTGAAATACTCCGGGATTTAAAACACTGTCGTTTTCAAAATTCAGCTTTGTTTTTTTTAGTAAAATCCCTTCCTTTTTTACTTCTATCATGATTTTAATTTTTTGGAATAAAAAATGAAAAAACATGTGTTTTTTCATCATTCTATTTAATCTAACTTCCGTTATTTACTCCAAATTTTAAATCTAATGAATAGGCGTTGGAATTCTTCTGCTTATATATTTATTGATAAGTAAGGATTTATAATGTAGTAAGATCTACATTTATACGATTTAAAACTTGAATTCTATTATTACAAAGATGCAATAGCAATCCCGAAAAAGTGTTACATTTTAATCTGCAGATATTACATAACTACCACTTTTTTTAAGGAATTTTTAATTTTGGCAAAATAAATTTTCTAAATAATCGTAAATTGGGCGTGTCCCTTCGGACCAGGCTGTCCGCACTACATGGTAGTTTGCTCCCATCCCTCACGCAGCCTTTGCAAAAACAAGAAACCCCGTCCAACTAAATGAACAGGGTTCTAAAAAAATTTGACCCGAGCACAGCGAACTGACGAAGTATATTAAGAATTTGATATTAAGAGGAGAATGTCCTGTGGACATTCGGTTTTATCAGGTGGGCTTCAGGTATAAAAACAAGAAAGCCTGTTTCAAAAGAAACAGGCTTTCCATAAAAAAAGGCAGCGACATACTCTCCCACATAACTGCAGTACCATCTGCGCAGTC
>JAZKCP010000009.1:0-27577 GCA_040388035.1 Bacteroidota bacterium
ATGCTCATTGTACTAATGATTAAAAAAAGTATTCTTTTCATTTTATTGATAAATTTTTTGAAAGCCAAAAATAGCAAAATTAATCAATAAAAAAAGCCACACTTTTCGGTATGGCTTTGTCTTTTTTTTATAATTATTATTCTTTAATAAAACGCTTTGTCAAAGTTGAAGTTCCATCAGAAACTTCAATTAAGAAAGTGCCGGTTTTTAGCGAACCAACATAAATACTTTCGTTTTCAATTTTGCCACTTCCCAATTCCTGACCCATCATATTGAATATTTTATAGGTTGATGGTGATTCAAGGTTCGCAATATTTAAAACATCACCTTTTACAGGATTTGGATATAAATTGAAAGAGATTCTGGCTGAAATTGTTTCATCAATTCTTCCTGAAGCAGTAATATTTACGGTATAATCCTCTACCTGTCCGTATGTGAATGTTTCACAAGCGGTTGGAACAGCATTATATTTCATAGAAACCCTTATTCTTGTAGCTCCAAGTGTAGCGGAAGCCGGAATAGTAAACGAACCCGAAACTGGAGTTGTTCTTGTTTTTGATCTGGTGAAAACTGTTTCCCCTGAATCTGAGAAATCGCCATCCTGGTTATAGTCAATCCATACAGCATATCCTTCATTATAAGTTCCTCCTGTCCAGGAAGGGGTTATAGTTACTGTATAGGCTGCACCTCTTGTTGCATTTGTAGAAAGAGCTGTAAAGTTTTCATAACCCGCTGTTCCAGTTGAAGGATTGTTAATTGTACCAAAAACTACCCTGCCAATTCTTTCGTCGTTAGTGTTATTACTTTGAGAAGTACAATAACTTACAGTATTCGCAAGAGTAGTGACACTTGCTACATTGCTGTCAGCAGAAATATTTCCTGTAGCATCTTTAGCCCTTACGGTGAATGTATAAGTCGTTGAAGCGGTCAGGCCAGAAACACCATACGATGTTGAAGCTGTTGACCCTAATAAAACGCCATCTTTATAAACATCATATCCGGTAACGCCTACATTATCTGTAGCACCTGACCATGATAAGTTAGTTGAGGTAGAAGTTGTACCGGCAGCGGACAAAGTCGGAGCCGTTGGAGCCGTTGTATCCGGAACCGGAGTTAATGTTGTTACGCTTACGGCATTGCTTGCCACAGAAACATTTCCGGCAGTGTCTTTTGCTTTTACTGTAAATACGTATGTTGTTGAATTTGCTAAACCAGAAACAGCATAAGAAGTAGAAGCTGTTGAACCCAATAAAATACCATCTTTATATACATCATATCCTGTTACTGCAACGTTGTCAGTAGCGCCAGACCAAGATAGATTTGTTGCAGTTTCTGTAGTTCCGGAAGCTGTTAATGTTGGCGCGGTTGGCGCAACAGTATCAGTCGAACCTGCAGTAATGGTAAAATTAGTATTGGAAACGTCAAAGAAAATATGATTTGTTCCTTTTACCATAATTCTATTCGTTGATCCGGCTGCGTTCGGAATTGTAACTGCTTGAGAACCGTCATTTGGAGTCGCTGCTAATAAAGTAGACCAGGAAGTTCCTCCATTAGTAGATAGTAAAATGTCAACATTCGCACAGTTTACATTGTTGGCTGTAGTTCCGGCAACATTCCAAGTTACCGTTTGAGTACTTCCACCAACGTATGAAACGGCAGTGTTTGGAACAGTAACGTTAAATGGTCCGGCAGTAGCGTTAACAGTAACAATCATATCATCACTGTTGTTTGCCGGTCCACCAGCTCTATTATCACGAACAGTTACCCTGAAGTTTAATGTTCTGGCAACAGAAGATAATGCTTCTACAGTAAGTTCACTTCCCGCAGTTGTTGTTGCTCCGGTTAAAACAGAAGCCATTCTAGGGAAATATCTTGTTGGAGTAGTTGTAGAATTATAAGATCTAAAATTCACTCCCGAAGTTTTAGTAGCGCTTGGCACTGCTGAGGTAGATTGGTTATCCATTTCTTCCCAATTATAAGTAAGCGCATCACCATTAGCGTCAGTTGCGGTAGCGGTCAACATAAAAGGCGTGCTTTTAGGAATCGTATAATCCAATCCGGCACTTGCAGTTGGAACTGAATTTCCTGTAGCTACGTTCACGGAACAAGTTTTTGCTTTTATATTATTGGTTACCTGTTGAATACTAACGGCATGAAAATAAGCATCAGAATGAGGTTGAACGTCTAAAGATGTAATACCTGCGTATCCCATGATCGTTGAACCTGAACCTGGCTCCATTTGTACTCCGGTGCCTTCATTACTTTGGGTAAAAGTATGATTAGCTCCCATTTGGTGTCCAATTTCGTGAGCCACATAATCAATGTCAAAATTATCTCCGGAAGGAATTCCGTCATAAGGAGACGTTATTCCTCTCCCTTTTGAACCGTTTACACAAATACAACCAATACAACCTGCATTTCCACCACCACCCGTAGCACCAAATAAATGGCCAATGTCATAATTGGCTTCTCCAATAACAGAAGTTAAAGTAGATTGCAATTGGGAATTCCATTGCGACATGCTTGAAGCATTAGAATAAGGATCTGTTGAGGCGCTCGTATAAATAACCAAATCGGTATTAGCGATGATAATCAGACGCGCACCAAAATCTTTTTCAAAAACTCCGTTACATCTTGTAATAGAGTTATTTATAGCTGCCAAAGCCAAAGCTTTTGTGCCACCGAAATAAGCGGTGTATTCGCCTGTGCAAGACATAGCCAAACGGAATGTTCTCAACACGGCATCATCAGCATTTGGTCTTAAGGTACTTGCGTCCATTTGCGGAGCAACTTCGTCAATCACGCTACATTCGAAACGGGTAAGCGATTGCGCTTTGTCTGATTTTCGATATACTGTATAAGTTCCTAAATCAGCAGAAATTGGCTCGATAAAAACTGCAGATTTATCAGCGGAAAGCACCATTGATTTGAATCCCAATGGAGAAACACTGAAATGAGCAGTTGCTGCCGGATTATCAATTCCGATTCCTATATAGGATTTAATTTCCGGATATCTTGCAGCTAATGCCGGATCCATGTTCGAATTTTCATAAATACTGTATCTTTCTAAAACGCCATCAGCATTTGGAATAGATATGACTGTGTTCGATTCTTTGCTATTCGCTTTTCTTGCAGGAGCATTATTTAAATTTGTTTTTAAACTTAGTAAGTTTAGCTCGAAAAGCTTATTGTCTGGCAGTCGCATTTTTGAGTCGAGCGCGACCATATTGT
The DNA here is from genome assembly GCA_040388035.1 of Bacteroidota bacterium. Lineage (GTDB taxonomy): Bacteria > Bacteroidota > Bacteroidia > Flavobacteriales > Flavobacteriaceae > Flavobacterium. The sequence goes on from JAZKCP010000009.1 coordinate 3,232, forward strand.
TTTTCTTAGTTGTAACATTCCAGATTGTGCTTTTGTTTTGCGAAAAAGCCACATTTGTGATTGCTAATAAAATAACAATGAGTAATTTAAATTTCATAGTTCAGTGGTATTGATTAAATAGTGCCCAAAAATAAAATTATTTTTTAGAAGTAAGTGCAAGGAATTAGTAAAACTATTAAAAAATAGACAAGCTACGCAGATTGATGTTAGAATATTATTAAAAAACAATCATATTTCATATTAAAATGACAAATCTGTAACTATTTGGTCTGCGATTAATTCAAAAAAAGTATTTTTAAAGAAAAATAGTAAAATGAATCTTAGTTATTGGGAACTAAAAACTTGGTTTACAAATATAGATTTCACCATTGTTGGCAGTGGAATCGTAGGGTTACATTGTGGATTAGCATTGCGTAAAAAATTCCCTGAAAGTAAAATACTGATTCTGGAAAAAGGGATTTTGCCTCAAGGCGCAAGTACAAAAAATGCCGGTTTTGCCTGTTTTGGAAGCCTTTCAGAAATTATTGATGATCTGAAATCGCATAGCGAAGAAGAAGTAATTCAGCTTATTTCAAAAAGATGGACAGGTTTGCAACTATTGCGTAAAAATCTCGGAGACGAAACTATAGATTTCAAGCCATTTGGTGGTTATGAATTATTCCTTAAGGATGACGAGAGCAGTTATGACGAATGTTTGCAGAAGCTGCCTTTTATCAATGAGTTGCTGAAACCACTTTTCGGGAATGAAGTTTTTGCCAAAGAAGTCGATCGTTTTGCTTTTAAAGGCATACAGGAATATGTGGTTTTTAATCCATTTGAAGCCCAAATCGATACCGGGAAAATGATGAATGCCCTATTGCAAAAGGCAATTGCAAATGATATTCTAATTCTGAACCAAGTCGAAGTGACTTCTTATGCAGAGAAAAACAACAAAGTTGAAGTAGCTCTTGGCGATTTTAGTTTTTCCACCAAAAAATTATTATTCGCCACCAATGGCTTCGCAGCACAGTTAACCAACAATCAGGTAAAGCCAGCAAGAGCACAAGTCTTGATTACTGAGCCAATTCCAAATCTTGATATTAAAGGAACTTTCCATTTAGATAAAGGCTATTATTATTTCCGAAATATTGACAACAGGATTTTACTTGGCGGCGGAAGAAATTTAGCATTTGAAACCGAAACCACCACAGAACTTGGACAAACGGAATTAATTCAAAATCACTTGGAAGAGTTATTAAAAGAAGTAATTTTACCAAACACCGATTATAAAATCGCACATCGCTGGAGCGGAATAATGGGATTGGGCACAACCAAAAAACCTATAGTTGAACAGCTCTCGGAAAATGTTTATTGCGGCGTAAGATTAGGCGGAATGGGAGTTGCTATTGGAAGTTTGATAGGTCAGGAATTAGCAGATTTAGTAAAATAAAACATGATAAGAAAAATTTTTCGTTGGATTTGGAAAGCGATGCTTTGGTTTTTTGGACTTTCCGTTTTATCAGTCATTATATTTAAATGGGTGCCAATTCCGTTTACGCCTTTGATGATTACAAGGATTATCGAATTTAAGCTAGATGGGAATGACGCTATTTATAGCCATAAATGGGTTCCGTTGGAAGAGATTTCGCCTAACCTTCAAAAAGCGGTAATTGCCAGCGAAGACGGAAATTTTTTAAAACACAGCGGTTTCGATTTTAAGGCGATGCAGAAAGCTTTTAAAAACAATAACAAAGGAAGAAGGCTAAAAGGCGGAAGCACAATTTCGCAGCAAACAGCCAAAAATGTTTTCCTATGGCAAGGCAGGAGTTATATCCGCAAAGGATTGGAAGCTTATTTTACAGTTCTGATTGAATTAATTTGGGGAAAAGAACGCATCATGGAAGTTTATCTTAATAGCATAGAAATGGGCAATGGTGTTTATGGTGCTCAGGAAGCCGCAAGACATTGGTACAGTACAACAGCCATAAATCTTACCCCTAGAGAAGCAGCGGGAATTGCGGCAATTTTACCAAATCCACGAAAATTCAAGGCATCAAATTCTTCGTCCTACATCAGTAAACGAAAAGAAAAGATAATGCGGGTTATGCGACACATCGGGAAAATAAAATATTAAAAAAGACGTCTCTTTGAGACGCCTCTTTGTTTTAGATAGTAAAGTTAATTCCCAAAATTATATTTCTTCCAATATTTGGGACGCCATCAGTTTTTAGTCTCGACAAATGCGAAACATAGGTTTTGTCCAACAGATTATTGGCATTTAAATTAAAGTTGAAAACAGTTTTGTTAACAATGATTTTACCGCCTAAGCCTAAATTTAGTAATGTATAACCTTTGGTTTTGGTTTCAAATTCGCTGTTGTTGTTTTGCGTAAAAGTGCTTTCTATATTTAAGGTCGCAAAACCTTCTTTCCACCAATTTTTCAATTCAAATTCTCCTTTAAAAGTGTTGTTCCATTTATTGGCAGGAATCAAAGGTAAATTACTTTCATCGTTTTTTTTGCCAATGACAGTTTCAAAACTACTGGTGAAATGCAGCCAGTCTAAAGGATGCGGATGAAAATGGACTCCGGCTTCGCCACCATATAACTTAGCATTTGCCTGGACATAATCGTAAACATTATTACCGTCAATAACATTTCCGTTTGGAGAAATGAAAATGTAGTTATTGATGTGATTGTAAAATCCGTTAGCAAACAACTCAAAATGTGAACTCTTATATTCCAGGTTCAAGTCAGTTTGGAGATTTTGCTCGTTGTCAAGTGACGAATTCCCAATTTCATAGCGATTGCTTCCTTCGTGTATACCGTTTGAAGTCAGTTCGGCTAAATTTGGAGCGCGGAAACCGGAAGCTATATTCAAACGTAACGTAAAATTATCCGCTAAATTGGTTTTGTAACCCAAAGACGCATTGAAGCTGTCAAAACTTTTGTCAATCGCTTCAAAATAACCCTCATTTCCTATAGTTCCGTGGGTTTCGCTGCTTACTTGTCTATTGTCAAAACGTATTCCTGCTTGTAAAATATTTTTGCCAAATTCATAATTTGCTGTTCCGAAAATACCGAAATCATTCGTAGCCGCATCCGGAATCAATAATTCTTCACCTGAATTGGTATTAGTTTGATGCATTCCCTGAACGCCAACAATGGTTTCTACTTTTCCTAATTTTGGAAAATAATATTTCAAATCATAATTGAACGTACGCAATTTCATGTGCAATGAAGCTATATTACTGTCTTCAAACTCACTTCTGTCATTGAAAATATAGCCCAAATCAGCATCGAGTTTGGAGTTCCTGAAATAGAAATTATTATGGAGGCTCAAAATGTGATTGTCAACCGCTTGTTTAGGATAAATAGTGGAATGACTTGTTGATTGTTCACCTATTCCGTTTTCCGGAATTCCCAAATCCAGCTTGTTGAAATTGTATCGGAATACACTCGAGAACTTCGAATTACTATAGCCAATTCCAGTCTTAAAATCGGTTTCATTGTAACGCGTATTGGTTACTCTATCTCCATTTGGAATTTGATAATCGGCATGCGTATTGAAACTTCCTCGGGCTAAAAATTTCCAATTTTCTGTCGACGTTTTTAAACCTAAAGAAGAATTGCTTCCCAAAGTATTTGAAAAGATTCTTTGACTAAAATCACCTTTAAACTCTTTTGGCTTGGCAAATTTTTCAGGGTTGAAATACAAAACGCCGCCCAAAGCATCAGAGCCATAAAGCAACGAAGCCGGACCTTTGATGACTTCAACACTTTCCACTCCGGCATCGTTTAGGCCTAGACCGTGTTCCTCTCCAAATTGCTGATTTTCCAGACGAACGCCTTGTGAATACACCAAAACCCGATTGCCACTTAGGCCACGAATAACAGGCTTCCCGATTGAAGTTCCTGTTGAAACCTGTGAAACTCCGGGAATTGTCGCTAATCCTTCAATAAGTGTTGAAGCTCCTTTTTGCTGTAATGATTTTAGGCTTTGATGTTCTACTTTCATCACATTTTGCGACTGCAATTTGTTGAAAGCCGTGGAAACAATCACTTCATCCATATGGATGATATTCTCTTCTAAAGTGATATTTTGGATATTATCTTTTTCTGAAATGGAAATGGAAAGTATCTGAGTTGCATAGCCAACAAAAGAAAAGGAAATTTTAAAAGTACCGTTTGGCAAATTGTTTAAAGCATAATTACCATTAGCATCAGAAATAGTTTCCTTATGGATTTCCGGCACGGAAACAACGACGTTAGATAATGGTTTGTTGTCTTTGTCTGAAATGGTTCCAACGATTTTGTTTTGGGCAGTTGCGACTAATGAAAACCCTGTCAATAGGGCAATATATATTGATTTCATGATTAATTTTATTGATAAATAAATGATATACCGATGTTATTTCGGTACGAAAAATTCAGTTATGCAATAAAACTTGGTGGTGCCCGGAGAGCAAAAAGGCTTCCACGGAAAAATTGGGTTACTTCCTTGGAATAGTAGGGAGAATATTGGGTAACAACGTCAACTTTTTGAAGAGTAATAGTTATTTTAGAAGGCGAAATAAAAGTACTGAATGTGAATTCACAAGTAAAACAATGTTCAAAATCCTCATGGGCATGATTGATTTCGGTTTTGTGATGGTGATAGTTATGATAGCAGTGTTTTTCGGAAAATTGTTTTTCCAAATGACTCATAGCATCAATGGACTGTATCAGTATTGCCAGCAATACCACCAATCCCATTATTGAATTTACTATCAGAAACCTTTTCTTCATCGAAGACAAATGTAAGTTGTGCAAAAGAGAAACCGTTTGATTTTAACAAATTTTATGATTTGCAAACCAAACGGTTCAATATTCTCAGTTATTATTTATACTAAATTATTTGCTACTAAATATTCCGCAATCTGGATTGTATTTGTAGCAGCGCCTTTTCTCAAATTATCAGATACAATCCACATGTTTAATGAGTTTGGCTGGCTTTCATCACGTCGAATCCTGCCTACGAAAACATCGTCTTTGCCTTGTGCGTATAAAGGCATTGGATAAGTATAAGTGTCGTTGTTATCCTGAACAGTTACGCCATCCGTATGGTGTAAAATGTTACGTACTTCGTTCACATCAAAGTCATTTGAAAACTCAACATTCACAGCTTCGCTATGACCACCAACTACCGGAATTCGAATAGCGGTCGCTGTAACTGCAATTGATTTGTCGCCAATAATTTTTTGGGTTTCGCGTACCAATTTCATCTCTTCTTTGGTGTAACCATTGTCTTCAAAACTGTCGCATTGCGGAATTGCATTTCGGTGGATTTGGTATTTATAAGCCATTTCACCTTTTACTCCTGCATATTCATTTTCCAATTGCTGTACTGCTTTTACACCTGTTCCGGTAATGGATTGATAAGTAGAAACAATTACACGTTTGATGTTGTATTTTTTATGCAAAGGCGCTAAAACCATCACCATTTGTATTGTAGAGCAATTTGGATTAGCGATGATTTTGTCTTCTTTAGTCAATTCAGAAGCATTGATTTCAGGAACTACCAATTTTTTGGTTGGATCCATTCTCCACGCCGAAGAATTATCGATAACAGTTGTTCCTGCTTCAGCAAATTTTGGTGCCCAGGCTAATGAAGTTTCTCCACCGGCTGAAAACAAAGCAATATCTGCTTTCATATCTACTGCCGTTTGTAAACCAACTACTTTATACTTTTTGCCTTTAAATTCGATTTCCTTGCCTACTGATTTCTCAGATGCAACAGGAATCAATTCCGTTACCGGAAAATTCCTTTCGGCTAAAACTTTAAGCATTACTTCGCCAACCATACCGGTTGCACCTACAACAGCAACTTTCATATTATTAATTTTTTAAAGGGTTAAGTTTTAAAGTGCAAAAGTATATAGAAAATTGCTTTTACATTTAGTTTCAGTATAAAAATTACTGAATTCAGAAAGCAGAAGATTATCCTGAAAACTACAAAACGTGAATTTTAGCCCGGATTGTAGCGGCATCCTTTTTCTGAAAGGAAAAGATATAGCGGAAAGCGGGTGGAATTGTCATGAATAAAGCAAAAGTTGTGCTTCCAATTAAAAGAAAAACCGCCTCAATTACGAAGCGGTTTAGTTAGAATATATATGTAGCGGTATTATTTTTTCTTCAATAAATCCCGAATGTCGGTAAGCAATTCTTCCTGCGTTGGTCCGGATGGCGCTGGAGCGGGTTCAGGTTTTTTCATTTTGTTCATCGCTTTGATAATCATGAACATTACGAACGCAACGATGATGAAGTCAATACATGCTGTAAGGAACATTCCCCATTCGATGGCTGCTTCCGGTGTAACGACAGCTCCAGTTGCGTCCTTGACTTCCGGTGTAATGACATACTTTTTGTCGGCAAGGTTAATTCCGCCCATTAAAAGACCAATTATCGGCGCGAACATTTTTTCAACAAAAGCAGAAACCACTTTGCTAAAAGCTGCTCCCATTACGAATGCAATTGCCATGTCGACCAAATTGCCTTTCATTGCAAATTCCTTAAACTCTGATAACATTCCCATAATTATTTGGTTTATTGGTTAGTACAACTAAAGTAATAAAAATTTTGACGACTTGTTATTATTCCCTAAAAAATACTCTTTTAACACGTTGGGAAATGCTTGTCAAAATTTCATAAGGAATTGTATCGAGTTGCTTTGCCATGAAATTTACAGTTGGGTAGTCACCAAAAATAATAACGGTGTTTCCTTCTTTGCAATCAATTTCCGTGACATCAACCATCAGCATATCCATACAAACGCTGCCAACAATTTTAGCCGGTTTTTGATTGATTACGACATAACCAACACCGTTACCCCAACTTCTGCGGATTCCGTCGGCGTAGCCAATAGGAATTGTGGCAATCTTCGTTTCTTTTTCGGCAATAAATCTTCGGCCGTAGCCTACGCTTTCGCCTTCTTCGATGGTTCTGATTTGGGAAATTACTGATTTTAAAGTACCGACGTTTTCGAGTTCTTTTTGTTCTTCCGCATCGTTTGAAATTCCATATAAACCAATGCCTAAGCGAACCATGTCGTATTGTGCTTCCGGATAATTGGTTATACCGGAAGTATTTAAGATATGTCGGATAGATTTAATATCTAATTCGGTTTGCAACTTCGATGATAATTTTTCAAATAGGGCAATCTGTGCTTTCGAAAACGCATCGTGTTTCAAATCATCGCTTGTTGCCATGTGCGACAAAATACTTTTTATTTGCACTGTTTCGTTGCCACGAAGAATTTGTATTAAATCTTCCAGGTTTTCCTCTTCAAATCCCAGGCGGTGCATCCCGGTGTCAATTTTAATATGAATAGGAAAGTGTTTTAATTTATTTTGTCCGGCAATTTTTAGAAAAGCCTTTAGTCCTTTTATCGAATAAATCTCAGGCTCTAAATGATGCTGGATAATAGCAGAAAAACTGGTTGTTTCCGGATTCAGAACCATAATCGGAACTGTAATTCCGGCATTTTTTAGCGAAATTCCCTCATCGGCAAAAGCCACGCCAAGGTAATCTACTTTGTGATGTTCGAGCAACTGGGCAATTTCAAAACCGCCATTTCCATAGCCAAAAGCCTTAACCATTACCATCATTTTGGTTTTTGGCTTTAACTTAGATTTGAAAAAACTCAGGTTTTGACCGATTGCATTTAGGTTAATTTCTAAAACCGTTTCGTGTGTCTTTTCCTCAAGCATTGAGACGATTTTCTCAAAATTAAAATCGCGTGCGCCTTTAATTAATATGGTTTCGTTTTCAAAATTGAGGTTGTCAAAAGCATTTGTAAATTCGGCAACATTTTTAAACGTAACACAATTGATGAATTTATTTTTAAACTGCGAAATGGTTTCTCCAATACCAATCACACGAGTAATCTTATTGGAAATAATCAATTGCGAAACCTGCGAATATAGTTCTTCATTGCTCAAACCACTCTGAAAGATATCCGAAAGTATAAGCGTTTTCTTTTTGTGCTGTTTTTGGTTTTCTAAAAAATCCAACGCAATTTTTAGTGATTGGAAATCGGAACTATAACTGTCGTCGATTAGTGTAGAATTGTTAATCCCGGTTTTGACTTTCAAGCGCATTTCCACAGGATAAAGATAAGCCATTCTCGTTTGAATGACTTTATGATTGTATCCAAAATACAACATCACCATCATGCAATGAATAGCATTTTCAACCGACGCCTGATCTTGGAACGGAATAACAATTGGAAATGTATCTTCTCTGTATGTAACTTGTAATTCGGTGAGTTCACCAATATTTTTTTTGGTAATAAAAACATCAGCACTTTTATCGTCAGAGCACCAAGTAAAGATTTTTATTTTCGGATTGACAAATGCATTCGTGGTTTTATTTTTCTGTAAAATCAACACGTTTACCGAAACAAAAAGTTTTAGTTTTTCCTTCATTTTCTCAGCAACGCTACTGAATCCTTCGTCGTGGGCAGAACCAATGTTAGACAAAATTCCAATGGTTGGCTGGATGATTTTCTGAAGCTTTTCCATTTCGTGGTTCATCGAAATTCCGGCTTCAAATATTCCTAAGTTGTGTTTTTCGTTGATGCCTAAAATCGATAGCGGTACGCCAACCTGTGAATTGTAGCTTTTTGGACTCCGAATAATATTATAATCAGGGCTTAGAAGAAAATTCAGCCATTCCTTGATGATGGTTTTTCCGTTGCTTCCGGTTATTCCAATGACAGGAAAGTCAAACTGGCTGCGATAAAAGGCTGCAAATTTCTGTAGTGCATCAAGTGTGTTTTCGACAACCAAAAAATCAGCTTTTCCGACAACGTTTTCCGGTATTTTGGTTACCACGAAATAATTCACACCTTTCTCGATAAGTTCTTCTATGTACAAATGGCCATCGTGATTTGGCCCGGCAATTGCAAAGAACAACGTGTTTTTGTCATTTTGCAATGAACGGCTGTCAATAGAAATATAATCAATAGTGGTGGTGTCATTTTGTCCCACCCATTGGGCTTTGATGATTGGAACAATATTTCGGATGGTTAGTATCAAGAGTAGGATTTATTTTTCGTCTGATAAATGTTCGGGATCTTTTACAATCATGTTTTGGCGCATCGCATTAAAGTAGGCTGCGCGGCTCAACGGTTCATACTCCTCAGTTTCGCCAAGCATAACCAATTTATCATTGTCATTTTTCCTAAAACTGTAATGGGCTAAATTTCCTGTGCGCGTACAAACCGCATGGACTTTGGTAACATATTCTGCTGTTGCCATTAATGCCGGCATTGGTCCGAAAGGATTTCCTTTAAAATCCATATCCAATCCTGCCACAATCACACGAATGCCTGAGTTTGCCAAATCATTACAAACCGCAACAATTTCATCATCAAAAAACTGGGCTTCATCAATGCCAACAACATCACAGCCTTGTGCTAAAATCCGAATATTGGCGGCCGCAGGAACAGGCGTTGAACGGATTTCGTTTTTGTTGTGTGAAACTACCATTTCCTCATCGTATCGCGTATCGATGGAAGGCTTGAAAATCTCTACTTTTTGTTTGGCGAATTGTGCCCTTTTCAAACGGCGGATGAGTTCTTCAGTTTTACCCGAAAACATCGAACCGCAAATGACTTCAATCCAACCAAATTGTTCTTTATGATTTACTGTATTTTCGAGAAACATTTTGTATTTTTCTTGTGCTAAAAATGAATAGTTTTTATTACTTTGTCACGGACAACAAACCGACTTAAAATTTTCTTAGTTTTACGTCGATTCAAATGTAAAAAATTTTAACCAAGGTTACTTCTTCCATAGGCAAAATAAAATGTTCGGAAGAAATTTATTAAAAAAGACGACCATATTCCATAATATTCAAAAGGTATGAAAAAAAGATTAGAAGCCGAATTAATCAGTATTGCACACCGAATTTTAAAGCTAAAAAATAAGTCGGAAGTCGATCAATTGTATAAAGAAACTCAAAAATTATACGAAACCTTATCTGTATTAAAGTTCTATCAGGACAATTTTGAGTCGGTAAAATCGGATATTTCCGAAGAAGTTTTGGAAGATAAACTGGAGCAATCAACTAAAGCAGAAACTACGCCGGAACCGATAACTGAAACTAAGGAAGATGTTGTTGAAGCCGTTGCTGAAATAGAAGCTGAACCAATATTGGAAAATGAACCTGTGCAACCTGAATCTGAAGAAGAAGTTGAAGCAGCCTTAGCGGAAGAAACAATGATTTCGGAAGAAGTTGAAGAAGAAAATGAAGAAGTTTTGGAGGAAGAACCCACTTTGGAAGAAGAGGAAACTGTTGCTGATGTAAAACCTTCTTTTGAACCTATTTTTGAATTAGAAGCAGAAGAACTTCCTGCTGACCCGAGCGATAGCGAACAGGCGAAGCAAATTTCTTTTGAGGTTCAACCTGAAGAGAAACTCGAAGACCATATTGGGATGTATGCCGATCCTGTTTTTGTAAAACCAAATGAAGTTTCGTTATTTCCAAATGAAGCTAAAGAAGAACCAAAACAAGAACCTGCAACTGAAGCTCCAAAAACTCCAGCGGCTCACGATGGAATGTCAAAATCAATCGCGATTGGATTGAACGACCGAATTGGTTTTGTGCAGCATCTTTTTAATGACAGCAATGAAGATTTTAATCGTGTGATTTCACAACTGAACACTTTTGACACCTTTGAGGAAGCCAAAAATTTCATCAACGAGATGGTGATTCCGGATTATAATTATTGGGTTGGCGAAGAAGATTATATCGAACGATTCATGGCAATTGTCGAGAAAAAATTCCAGTAAATGGCCAAACTTTACATAGTTCCAACGCCAATTGGCAATCTGGAAGACATGACTTTCAGGGCAATCCGCGTTTTGAAGGAAGTCGATTTGATTTTGGCAGAAGACACACGAACCAGCGGTAAACTCCTGAAACATTTTGAAATTTCGACGCACATGCACAGCCATCATATGCACAACGAGCACAAAACCGTTGAGAATCTGATCAAACGTTTGCAGGCTGGAGAAAATATTGCGCTGATTTCGGATGCCGGAACTCCGGCGATTTCTGATCCCGGATTTTTGTTAACGCGCGCTTGTGTTGAGAATAATATTGAAGTCGATTGTTTGCCTGGTGCAACGGCTTTTGTGCCGGCTTTGGTAAATAGCGGTTTGCCCAACGATAGATTTATTTTCGAAGGATTTTTGCCCGAAAAGAAAGGAAGACAAACCCGATATTTAGCTTTAGCGGAAGAAAACAGAACAATGATTTTCTATGTTTCACCACACAAATTAACAAAAACCTTGGCGGAATTTGTACAGTATTTTGGCGCCGAAAGACAAGTTTCCGTTTCGCGCGAATTATCCAAACTACACGAAGAAACCTTACGCGGAACCGCAGCCGAAGTGCTAAAACATTTCGAAGCAAAACCACCAAAAGGCGAGATTGTTGCTGTTGTTAGTGGGAAAATCACAATCAAAGAAAAGAATAAGGATTGATTTTTGGCCCCTTCGGGTCGGGCTATCCGCGCTGCACGGCAGCCAGCTCCTATCCCTAACGCAATTTTGCACTAAATTTCATGTTCAATTCTCTTTTAGCAACCTTTAAGAGACTTCCAAATCCACAAACGAGAATGAATTTCCACTAAACAAACCTTTATCCGATAATTTCAAATCCGGGATTACAAGCAATGCCATGAATGATAAAGTCATAAACGGAGCTTTCAGATTGCTTCCTAATTGTTTTGACATTGCATCAATTTCCTGATATAATTTTCCGGTTTCCCAACCATCTTTGTCGCTCATGATTCCGGCAACAGGAAGCGCTAACGATTTGCTTTCGGTACCATTTACAGCACAAACGCCGCCGCTATTTTCAATTAGGATATTTACTGCTTTACAGATTTCCTCGTCCGAAGTTCCAACGACAACAATATTATGGCAATCATGCGCTACTGAGCTGGCAATGGCGCCTTTTTTCAAACCAAAGTTTTTTATAAAAGCGATAGCTGGCGGAGCATTTTCGTAGCGGTTGACAACCGCCATTTTGAGGATATCGTTTTCGGTATCAGAAACGATTTTTCCGTTTTCAATTTTTGGATTATGATGGATTTCATTTGTGATTAATTGGCCTTCCAGAGCTTCAATAACCCTTATTTTTTGAGCCGAACTGCTGATATCAAATTCAACAACTTGTTTTTTGGAAGTATTGAAATTATTTGGTTTTTCAAAATCGACATGTTTTACAAATGATTGACCGTTCTCGGCAACGAGTTCACCGTCAATATACGTTTGCAACACTTTGAAATGGTTTAAATCTTCAACGACAATGAAATCGGCAGCGTCATTCTTTTGCAACAAACCAACAGTCATATTGTAATGTTTCACCGGATTGATACACGCCATTTGGAGTATTTTGAAAACATCAAAACCTTTGGCAACAGCCCGAGCGCAAAGCAGATTGATATGTCCGACAATTAAATCATCCGGATGTTTATCATCCGAACAAAACATCATATTTTCAAAATTCTCCGGAAGCAAATCAATCAAAGCCTCAAAATTTTTCGCCGCGCTTCCTTCACGGATAAGCACTTTCATTCCAAGGGATAATTTTTCAGCAGCTTCGTCAAAAGTGAAGCATTCGTGGTCGGTTGAAATTCCGGCGCTAATATATTTTTTTATTGGTTCACCACGCAATCCAGGAGCATGGCCGTCAACAGGTTTGTTATAATGTTTTGCCCAGGCAATTTTCTTCAGAACTTCTTCATCATCAAACAAAACGCCGGGATAATTCATCATTTCAGACAGATAATAAATATCAGGCGATGCCATCAATTCCTTGATTTGCTCCGAATCAATTACGGCTCCGGCCGTCTCAAAAAAAGTTGCCGGAACGCAGGATGGCGCGCCAAAGTGAAACTTAAGCGGTACTTTCTTGCCGTTTTCAATCATATAATGAACACCGTCTTTCCCGAGTACATTCGCAATTTCATGTGGATCGGAAATCGTCCCGACCGTTCCATGCAATACCGCCAGCTTTGCAAATTCAGAAGGCACGAGCATTGAACTTTCAATATGAATGTGTGCATCAACAAAACCGGGAAGAATAAAGGTTTTAACGCCGTGTTCTTTTTCTGTTATCGATGTGATTTTATCGTTTTCAATAGTAATTTCTCCCGAATATATCCTTCGGTTTGGAATGTCTACGATTTGACCTTGAATTTGCATTTTATGTAATTTTGGATTTCAAATGTAGCAAATATTATTTTGGTTTTCATTTATGAATTATACACAAAAACTGTATCATTTGTTGAGGTCTTTCATGTATTTTTGTTGCAACAACTTCGCACTTCCAACTTCGTAATTCGTACTTAAAAAATGCGCTGGACATTAAAACCAAAACCCGAATTCCACAAAGTAAAATCATTGGCATCCCAATTAAAAGTGGATGAGTTGATTGCTACACTTTTGGTTCAGCGCGGCGTTGAAACCTTTGAGCAGGCTCGGCAATTTTTTCGCCCGACTTTAAATGATTTGCATGATCCGTATCTGATGAAAGACATGGATAAAGCGGTTTCGCGGATTGAAACAGCGATTGCGAACGGAGAAAACATTATGGTTTTTGGCGATTATGATGTTGATGGAACTACAGCAGTTTCGCTGGTTTCGTCTTATCTGAAAAGTTATTACCCGAATGTGGCGACCTATATTCCGGATCGGTATGACGAAGGTTATGGAATTTCGTTTAAAGGAATTGATTATGCCGACGACAATGGAATTTCACTAATTATTGCGCTGGATTGCGGGATAAAATCGCTTGACCATATCGCTTACGCAAATGACAGGAATATTGATTTTATCATTTGCGACCACCATCGTCCGGGTAATGAATTGCCCAACGCAGTAGCTGTTCTCGATCCAAAACGAGAAGATTGTTCGTATCCGTATGATGAATTATGTGGTTGCGGGATTGGCTTTAAATTGATTCAGGCGTTGGGACAAAATAGAAATCAAACAATTGATGATTTGCTTATTTATCTCGATTTGGTTGCCACGGCAATTGCAGCCGATATCGTTCCGATGACAGGCGAAAATCGGATTTTAGCCAAATTTGGATTGGAAGTTATCAATTCGAACCCGCGTCCCGGAATCAAAGCTTTGGTACAAAATGTAAAGAAAAAAATGCTGACGATTACCGATGTAGTTTTCATTATTGCCCCGAGAATAAACGCTGCCGGAAGAATAAAGCATGGGAACGCAGCGGTTTCCTTATTGACAGAATATGATTTAGACCAAGCCGAACAATTTGCTTCGGAAATTGAACAGCATAATACTGATCGAAAGGATTTGGATAAACGGATTACAGTAGAGGCGTTAGACCAAATAGAAATAAACCAGGAAGTGGATAAATTCACCACAGTTGTTTATGACAAAGGTTGGCATAAAGGTGTAATAGGAATTGTGGCCTCACGTTTGATTGAAACCTATTATCGCCCTACGATTGTTTTTACTAAAAGTGGTGATAAACTTGCGGCATCGGCGCGTTCTGTAAAAGATTTCGATATTTATAATGCATTGGAAGCGAGTGCCGAACATCTCGAGCAATTTGGCGGGCATATGTATGCAGCCGGAATGACATTAAAAGAAGAAAATTATTTGGTTTTTAAGGAAGCCTTTGAAAAAGTAGTTTCAGAGACAATCCATCCCGATTTGCTTACTCCGGAAATTTCCATTGATGCGGAAATCAACCTGACCGATATTAATGAACGATTGGTACGGTTGTTAAATCAGTTTGAACCTTTTGGGCCTCAAAATATGACTCCGACTTTTATGAGCAAAAACCTAAAAGATACAGGTTATGCCAAACAATTAGGGAAAGATGAAGAGCATTTAAAACTATTCGTAAAACAAAATAATTCAGAAGGTTTTGGAGCGATAGGTTTTGGTTTAGGGAATAAATTGGAATCCATAAAAAGCCAAAAACCGTTTGATGCAGTGTATTGCATAGACGAAAACGAATTTAATGGGAATGTCACAGTGCAGTTAAGGGTGAAGGATATAAAATCTTAGTACTCCTTCAACTCAAATTTCTCACCATCAAAAACACCATAAGTAAAAAAGCCAATCCAGTCGCCAAGGTTGACGTATTCTGAATTTTCACCCACTTTTATAACCATTGGTAAATGACGGTGGCCAAAAATTAGGTAGTCATAATGTTTGGTTTCAAGTTTTCGCTTGGAATATTGAACCAGCCATTCGTTTTCATCGCCGAGGAATTTTACATCGGCATCGCCTGAAATCAGTTTGTTTTTTACCGAAAGATATTGCGCCAGTTTTACTCCCAAATCAGGATGCAGCCAGCGATAAAGCCATTTTGAAAACGGATTGGTAAATACTTTTTTCATGCGTTTGTATCCTTTGTCGCCTGGGCCTTTTCCATCGCCATGGCCAATCAAAAAAGTTTTTCCGTTGAATTCATATTCCTGATTATCATGATAAACCGGAATATTCAACTCTTTTTGAAAATAATCACCCATCCATAAATCATGATTACCGACAAAGAAATAAATCGAAATGCCACTGTCACTGATTTCGGCCAGTTTACCCAAAACTCTCACGAAACCTTTAGGGACAACAGTTTTATATTCAAACCAAAAATCAAATAAATCACCTAAAAGAAAAATGCATTCGGCATCTTTTTTTACTTCGTCAAGCCAGGTGACAAACTTTTGCTCACGCGGAAAACTCGCTTCAGGTGTTGGCGCACCAAAGTGTTGGTCAGAGGCAAAATAGATTTTTTTGTCGGGAGAAATAGTCATCAAAAGTTTGGGTTATTCGTTATCTGAGGCATACCATTCGGCAAAAGATGTTTCCGTTTCCTGTAATTTCAGCGAATGCAATTTAATATCAGCAGGCAAACGATTTATTATTTTTTGGGCAAAATCGGTTACCATATTTTCACTCGTTGGTTGGTAATTTACCAAAATCACATGATGTCCACGATTTTTTAATTCGGCTGCCAGCTCAACATGCGGTGTGTTTTTATTGAAAACGGTAGCATGGTCAAAAGCATCAACAATTTCTTCCTTTACAATTTTTTTTAAGTCAGAAAAGTCAATCACCATTCCGAATTTCACATTAGAAGTATCTGTAATTGGCTGCCCGATAACCGTCACAGACAATTTATAGCTGTGCCCGTGTACATTTTTGCATTTGCCATCATAGCCATAAAGTGCATGTCCGGTTTCGAAAGAAAATTGTTTGGTGATCCTGATATTACTCATGCCGTTGATTTTGTGCAAAGGTAGTTACTTTTTAAATTGGCGTAACGCTTCTTTGCTGAAATCAGAAAGGATTAATTTTCCTGAGATTGCGGCTCGTTCATATAAAAGTTTGTCCCAGTGTTCAGTGCCTTCCCAAAATACTTTTTTCATTTCCGCTAATGCTTCAGGGTTATAAGATGCTAATTTTTCAGCAAGATTTCGTGTCGCCTGATTTACTTCCGCCATGCTGTCAAAAAGATCGGCATATAATCCTTTGGCCACAGCCCAGTCAGCAGTTTGCCAAACATTAGGCTGCAATGACATTTCGGCCATAGCATTTTTGCCAATTTTTCTAGAAACGGCAGGTTCAATCACAAACGGACCAATGCCAATAGCGATTTCGGATAATTTAACCGCGGCATCCTGATAGGCAAAAGCAAAATCACAGGCTGCAATGAGTCCAACGCCACCGCCAACAGCTTTCCCCTGCACTTTCGCAATTATGATTTTGGAGCATTTACGCATCGCATTAATCACATCGGCAAATCCTGAAAAGAATTTTTTACCGCTTGCCAAACTCTTTATCGAAAGTAATTCGTCAAACGAGGCGCCAGCGCAAAATGTGGGACCTTCGCTTTGGAGGATAACCACATTTACTTCAGTGTTTTTGGAAATAGCATTTAATTCCGCAGTTAATTTTTGCAATAGAACACTTGGAAACGAATTGCTAGCAGGATGGCTAAATGTAATCGTAGCGATTTTATTATCGGTTTGAATTTCAATAGATCCGTTTGAATTTTCGGCTGACATGATTGTAATATTTAATGTAAATTTAAAACAAATCTGAAAAAGATGGGTTTTGAATTGCAATTTGTTTCTATAAAATATATATTTGTCGAACATTTTGGGGGATTAGCTCATTTGGCTAGAGCGCTTGCCTGGCAGGCAAGAGGTGGTCGGTTCGAATCCGATATTCTCCACAGAGTCCCAAGAAATTGGGACTTTTTATTTTTAGTATGTTTTACACCTATATCATTTATTCTAAATTACTTAACAAGTACTATGTTGGTTCATGTCAAAATATTGAGAAACGGATTAATGACCACTTAAATAGTAGAAATAAATTCACAAAAACGGCAAAAGATTGGGAGTTAAAATATTCAGAAATATTTGTCTCAAGAAGTGAAGCGTATCAAAGGGAAATGCAAATCAAGAAAATGAAAAGCAGAATATATATCGAAAATTTAATATATAACAACGGCTAGGGCGTCCCGATGACATCGGGAAGGTGGTCGGTTCGAATCCGATATTCTCCACGAATAAATAGGAAGCGAGCTAAAATAAAATAGCTCGCTTTTTTATTTTAGTTGGATTTCTATTTTCAAAGCGTAGCTTTGAGGAAAAACGTAGTTAATCCGATATTCTCCACGAATAAACAGAAAGGACAAAAAACCGAAATAATTAAACGTCGGCTTTTTATTTCGCTTTTTTTAGGTCTTCAGCTACTTTTTCAAGTTCAGCGTACCAGTCTACACCAAATTTCCGGATCAGGGCTTCCTTTACAAATTTATATACCGGAACTTCGAGTTCTTTTCCCAGTGAACATGCCGGATTACAAATATCCCAACGATCATAATTCACTGCGGCAAATTCGGTAAAATCTTTTACACGAATTGGATATAAATGACAGGAAACCGGCTTTTTCCAATCTATTATTCCTTGGTTGTATGCTTGCTCAATTCCACAAAGCGCTGTTTTTCCATCAAAAATTACGTAAGCACAATCTTTGTTATCAATTAGTGGTGTTTCCAAATCCTGATCGGTTCCGACAACCCAGGTTCCCAATCTTTCGATAGCTTCGATGCCTTCTTTGCGAAGAAACGGTTTTACTTTCGGATAGATTTCTTCCAGGATTTTCGTTTCGTCTTTAGTTAAAGGCGCACCGGCATCACCATCTACACAGCAAGCGCCATGACAGGCCGAAAGATTACAAACGAAATCTTTTTCGAGGATGTCTTCAGAAACGATGGTTTTGCCTAATTGAAACATGATAAATTTATGAGTTGCAGCCGCAAAGGTAAAATCAAAAGTCATTAGAAACGATTAAAAACCTAATTTTGTAAAAAAATTAAGAAATGAACTTTGATTTTAGAGAAATAGCCACCACTACAATGGTCCTTTTTGCGGTGATAGATATCATAGGCAGCATTCCTGTGATCATAGGTTTACGATCAAAATTTGGTCATATTCAATCCGGAAAAGCATCCTTAGTTTCTGCGGGAATTATGATCGCTTTTCTCTTTGTGGGTGAAGAAATCCTGAAATTGATTGGCATCGATGTTAATTCGTTTGCGGTAGCCGGTTCGTTTGTGTTGTTCTTTTTAGCTTTAGAAATGATTTTGGGTATTCGATTGTATAAAGACGAACAAGCAACTTCCGCTTCGATTGTTCCTATAGCATTTCCGTTGGTTGCCGGCGCCGGAACCATGACAACCTTGCTTTCGCTGCGTGCAGAATTTCAATCCATAAACATAATTGTTGCCATACTTCTGAATATTATTTTGGTATATCTGGTTTTGAAATCTTCTGCCAAAATTGAGAAAATGCTGGGCGAAAACGGTTTGAGCATTATCCGAAAAGTTTTTGGGGTGGTTCTTTTGGCAATAGCTGTTAAATTATTTGCGGCTAATGTTAAAGGTCTATTTGTGTAATGCCAAATTTTAGTATTTTTGTTCCCTAAATGTACTTCATGAAAATTTTCACCAACATACTTCTTTTTATTGCTATTGCGTTGATAATAGTAAATATTTTCCTTCTTGATTTTAATAAACCGTTTGAAGGCAACAGTATGATTGCATTAATTGGTATCGTGGCGTCTTTTTGCGCTGTCTGTATTCTTGTGATTTTTAGAATGTCTAAAAAAATCGAAGAAAATCTTAAACACTAAAACTATGTTTGATGTTTTAATAATTGGCGGTGGCGTTTCAGGCGTGTCATGTGCTTTGGTTTTGGGTTCTGCCCACAAAAAAACATTTGTACAGGATAAAAAAATTGGGATTATCACACATCAAAAAACATCATCACTTCAGGAAGCGATATTTTATAATGCGTATGGTGTTCCCTCCGGAAAGTTGGGTTGGGAATTATTGACCGAAACCACAGAACATCTGCAACAATTATATCCTCATGTAACTCAAATTGAAGGCGAAAAAGTGCTGAAAGTTTCGGGCGAATTTCCAAATTTCACGGTTACCACCAATAAGAATTCCTATCAAACCAGAAACATTGTTGTTGCAATTGGCTATTCCAACACTTTTGATATAGAAGGTTTAATGAATTTTGTTGAACCACACAAAAAAGCCTTAGCCGAAAAACAACGAATTCAATTGAAAAACGAAGATCATAAAGTAACCGAAGGTATTTATGTAGTGGGAACGCTTGCCGGTTGGCGAAGTCAGTTAGCCATTGCGGCCGGGAGTGGTGCAGCTGTTGCTACCGATATTCTGACTTTTTGGAATAACGGCGTTTCTTCGCAAAGCCACGATTCAATAAAAAAATAATTATTTTAATATTGCCTTCAGCATCGTATCATCTTTAAGGATGATATTGTAATACTGTTTTTCACCAAATAATTGTCGGGCAAATTCAGCAGCGATGTATTTTTTGACAAAAGTTTTATTGCTTTCTAATTTCATATCCAAACCGATGCCTTTTAGATAGGCTTCAAATTTTGGAATATAACTATCATCAATTTGCAATTTGGTTAGAAACTCCGGGAACGTTAATCCTTTGAACAAGTCGCGGTTTTTATCCAGTTGTTCAAAAACAAAGTGACCTACAATACCTGAATTTAAAATATAAGCCAGATTTTCTTCCCCTTTTTTTACTTCAAGTGGTACAAAAACATCAGGAACAATGCCACCGCCGCCAAAGACAATACGTCCTTTTTTGGTTTTGAATTTTAAGGAATCAGCTACTTTTATTTTGTCTTTTGCATAAAGTTCACCACTTTCAAAACGGGTTTCAAAATCATGGCTGTATTTTTCGCTTTGGCCTTTAGTATATGGTTTTTGAATGGAACGCCCACTTGGCGTGTAATACCTGGAAATTGTTAATCGAACGGCAGAGCCGTCATCAAAATCCATTTCACGTTGCACTAATCCTTTACCAAAAGAACGGCGGCCAACGATAGTTCCTCTGTCATTATCCTGGATTGCGCCAGCCAGGATTTCACTTGCGGAAGCCGAGTTTTCGTCAATTAAAACAAATACTTTTCCGTTTTCAAAAATGCCTTCTTCGGTTGCAAATGTTTTCTCGACAGTTCCTTTCCTGTTTTTTGTAAAAACAATAAGCTCTCTGTCTTTCAGGAATTCATCGGCAATAGCCACAGCTCTTTCAAGATAACCGCCACCATTGTCACGAACGTCAATAATTAAAGTGGTCATTCCCTGTTTTTTCAATTGTGCCAATCCGGTTCTAAATTCGTCATGGGTATTTTCGGCAAAACGGTTTATTTTGATGTAGCCAAAAGTTTTATTGAGCATTAGATAAGTGTCGACACTTTTTATCGGAACGACTTCGCGCACAACAGTAAGATTTAGTTTTTTGTTGGTGCTTTTTCTGAAAACAGTCAGCAAAACTTTTGAGCCTTCTTCGCCTTTTAGTTTGCTGAATAAACTATCTGTCGGTAATTTTCGACCAAAAAGTTTGGTTTTTCCCGCATATAAAATTCGGTCTCCTGAAAGTATTCCGGCTTTTTGGGCTGGTCCATTTTCTGTAGGTTTGACTACAGTAACGGTGTCATTATACATATAAAAATTAACACCAATGCCCACAAAATCGCCTTTCATGATTTCGGCTTCCGATGATTGTTCGCTAGCTGGCAGATAAACTGAATGAGGATCGAGATTAGCCAAAATGCTGCTTACAGTCATATCGACAATAGAATCAGAATTAACATCGTCTACATACTCTTCATTAATAAAATCCATCAGTCGTTCAATTTTGACTTTTCGGGCATTTTGTTTTGATAAGGTTCGCTTAGGAAAATTAATCATACCACCAATGACGATTCCCATGGCAACGCATGCAAATAGTAAAATCGGTAAATAGTTCCCTTTTGATTTCATTATCCTAAATCTTGAATTTGAGTCACAGCAACGCCCGCTTTTTCTAAAAATTCCAAACCGGTATTATCGCGATAGCCGTTTTGAAAAACAACTCGTTTGATTCCAGACTGATGAATTAGTTTGCTGCATTCTTTGCAGGGAGAAAGCGTTATATATAAGGTAGCGTTTTCGCAAGTCTGTGTGGATCGCGCCACTTTGGAAATGGCATTTGCTTCGGCATGAAGCACAAACCATTGTGTTAAACCTTCTTCGTCTTCGCAGCAATTTTCGAAACCTGTTGGAGTTCCGTTATAACCGTCGGAAATAATCATTCTGTCACGGACAATTATGGCACCAACCTGTTTGCGTTTGCAATAGGAAAGTTTGCTCCATTCGGCAGCGATTCTTAAATATGCGATGTCGTATTTGAGTTGTTTTGTTTCTTTCATTTACAAAAAGTAAAATGGTTTCTCATCTAGCCCTGATGGAAGTGTAAATCTTTTTGATTCGGCTGTAGCGATAGCGAAAGGCAAATCAAAAAATTGCAACGGACAGCAGGAACATGAACCGCAAATATACCTAAACCTATCGCTTCTAAACAATTATTTAACCCAAATTTCACTTTGGATAATCATCGGAATTACGACACCCATTACAAAGGCAGAAACAATCAAAATCCAGTCGCGTTTTGAGAATTTGAGTAAGGTTTGTACAACGTACGCGAGTAATAAGGCCAACATAACAGCAATAATCTGTGATATGAAAAATCCAAGTGATGATTCAAAAAGCGGTAATAATTTATCGGTTGGCTTTCCGGAAAGATGGTTATTCAAATAATTTGCAAATCCCAATCCATGAATAATTCCGAATAGCGACGTAACGATTGCAATAAACGTTATGCCGTCTTTTTTTCCTGATTTTCCCGAAGAAAGGATATTGTACAAAGCGGTTATGAGGATAATTATAGGAATGATAAAAGCGGCAATGTTTGTCTTAATCGTTATCACATTAAAAATGGACAGCATCAATGCCAAGGTATGTCCGGCAGTGAATAAGGAAACAAGAATTAGGATCTTTTTCCATGCTTTGATTTCGTAAGGAACAGTCAATGCCAATAGAAATATAATATCAATATAGGCATGAATATTCCACAAATGTTTTAAGCCAAGTGTGAAGTATATCCAGAAATCTGACATAGCATATAGGTTGTTTGGAACGTAAACTTACAATTTATTTTGTTTTGCGATAAAAAATAAGCCCTAAAATCGATGAAAAACATTTTTGGTCTGCATTTCCGAAAAAGGGGAATTTAAATTATATTTGCATCTTAAAACCAATAAGATTATGTCATTTTCAGATTTATTTGATAGCGAATTTAAAAGTAGAAATAAAGGTCATTTTTCAGCTATCGTGCGTGTTGCGATTGCCGATGGTGCTTTAAGCAGAGAAGAAAAAGAATTCCTTGATAAACTGGCAGTTCGTTTAGAAATTTCGGCAGCAGAATATGAAGAGATTTTAGAAAATCCTTCGAAATATCCAATCAATGCGCCTTATTTACACATACAGCGTCTAGAGCGTTTGTATGATTTGTCAAGAATGGTTTATGCCGACCATATTCTTGGACCAAAACAAAAAGAAATCCTGACTAAGTTTGCTTTAGCGCTTGGATTTACTCCGGGAAATGTTTCTTTTATAGTTGATAAAGCGATGTCTTTATTGATGTTGAATGTAGATTTGGATTCGTTTATTTACGAAATGACACATATGAATAAATAAAAAAGTCCCGAGAAATCGGGACTTTTTTATTACTGTCTTTCCCACCTTCGAGGGAAAGACAATTAACTGTACTTGGCCATAAACGATTCAGCCTTTTCCACCATATTATAGCTTCCGCAGAAAAATGGTACGCGCTGATGCAATTCTGTTGGCTGGATTTCCATAATCCTTCCGAAACCATCGGAAGCTTTTCCTCCTGCTTGTTCAGCGATAAACGCCATTGGGTTGCATTCATACAATAAACGCAATTTTCCTTTTGGTGCTTTAGAGCTCGGAGGATAAATGTAAATTCCGCCTTTAATCATATTTCTGTGGATATCGGAAACCAAACTTCCAATATAGCGCGAAGTATAAGGCCTGTCGCCTTCTTCCAGCTGGCAATATTTGATATAATCTTTCACACCTTGTGGAAAGTGCACATAATTTCCTTCGTTTATAGAATAAATGTTTCCGTCTTTTGAAAATTGCATATTTGGATGCGACAAATAAAAGGTTCCAATGGCAGGATTCAACGTAAACCCATTAACACCATGACCGGTTGTGTATACAAGCATTGTTGAAGTTCCATAAATCACATAACCTGCAGCAACTTGTTCGGTTCCGGGTTGTAAAAAATCTTCCAGGGTAACCGGAGTGCCAACAGGTGTAATCCTTTTAAACACCGAAAAAATAGTTCCAACGGAAACATTGACATCGATATTGGACGAACCGTCCAAAGGATCCATCAAAACCACATATTTGTTATTATGGCCTTCGTCCAATCCTTGCACGGTAATGAAATCGTCGTTTTCCTCTGAGGCAATTCCACATACAATTTCACGGTTGATTAATGTCTGGATAAAAGTTTCATTAGCATAAACATCCAGTTTTTGCTGGTCTTCGCCCTGAATATTTTGTTCGCCGGCAGCACCTACTATATCTACCAAACCAGCTTTATTTACTTTGTAGTTTACGACTTTTGCGGCAAGCCTGATAGAGTTTATGATTTTGGATAATTCTCCTGTAGAATAATTGTGGTCCTTTTGTTTTTCGATGATAAATTCCCCTAAGGTACTGTTGCGTTGTTCCATTACGAAATCGTTGTAGTTGTTTGTGCAAATATCGGTAAATTTGGCAAAGAAAAAATCTATTTCGGGAAGAAATTATTAATTGTACTTTTGCGACTCGGGACCAATAGGTTGAACTGTTACG
>JAZKCP010000009.1:27587-75081 GCA_040388035.1 Bacteroidota bacterium
ATTGTATTTTTGCATAAAATTTTCCAAAATGAATATCCGAAAAGGCGAAAAAAAAGACATGAAAGCCGTTCTTGATTTAATTCAGGAATTGGCCACTTTCGAAAAAGAACCACATGCTGTTGAGGTAACTATCGCCGATTTGGAGCGTGATGGTTTTGGAGATCACCCTTTGTTTCATACTTTCGTTGCTGAGGTAAATGATAGCATTGTTGGAATTGCTTTGTATTATTACCGCTATTCCACATGGAAAGGGAAAACCATTCATTTGGAAGATTTGATTGTAAAGGAAGATATGCGCGGCTCAGGTTTGGGATTTGAATTGTATTCCAAAATAATTGAACAGGGAAAAATCGATAACGTCCGCCGCATTGAATGGGCAGTTTTGGATTGGAATTTACCTGCTATAGAATTCTATCAAAAGTCGGGAGCAAGGATTTTAGAGGATTGGCGCGTGGCGCAAATGGATGAAAACGGAATAAATGAATTTTTAAACAGGTTATAATGAGAATATTCAAGTTTGGTGGCGCTTCGGTAAAAGATGCAGCCGGAATAAAAAATGTGTTTAGCGTATTGGAGAAAGTCGGACACGAAGACACGCTTTTAGTAATTTCCGCGATGGGAAAAACCACGAACGCCTTAGAAATAGTTATCAAGAATTATTTTGACAAATCAAACGAACTTAATGCGTCACTTCAGGATGTCCGTAAATATCACAACCAGATATTATTGGATTTATTTGATGATGAAGAGCAGGAGCACGAAGTGTTTTATGCTGTAAACAGCCATTTTGCCGATTTGGAATATTTTTTACGAAGCAACAAATCACCGAATTATAATTTTGTTTACGACCAGGTTGTAAGCTATGGAGAAATTGTTTCCACAACAATCGTGAGCCATTATTTCAATTATGCCGGATTAAAAAACAACTGGATTGACGTTAGGAATTTCATCAAAACCGATGCAACGTATCGCGATGCAGAAGTCAATTGGGGAAAAACCCAGCAATTCATTTCAAAAGGAATTAGGAAGAAAGCACTCAACATAACTCAGGGATTTTTAGGTTCGGATGAAAATAATTTCACCACAACACTTGGCCGCGAAGGTTCCGATTATACCGCAGCAATTTTTGCCTATTGCCTAAATGCCGAAAGCGTAACGATCTGGAAAGACGTCCCCGGAGTTTTGAATGCAGATCCGCGTTATTTTGAAAATGCCGTTTTGCTGAACCAAATTTCGTATCGCGAAGCCATTGAATTGGCATTTTACGGCGCTTCTGTAATCCACCCAAAAACATTGCAGCCATTGCAAAAAAAGGAAATTCCATTATTTGTAAAATCATTTATAAATCCACTTTTGCCCGGAACCAGCGTTTCTAAAGGAGAAGATTTGGAGCCAAAAACGCCTTGTTTTATTGTAAAAAGAGATCAATTATTGATTTCGCTGTCGTCAATTGACTTCTCTTTTATCATGGAAGAAAACATCAGTGAAATTTTTGCCTTGTTTCACCAATACAAAATCAAAGTCAGCCTTATTCAGAATTCTGCGATTAGTTTTTCGGTTTGCATCGAAGATAAATTTGGGAATTTCAATGATGCAAAAAATATCTTATCCAAAAAATTCAAAGTTTCCTATAACGAAAATGTGTCACTTTTCACGATTAGGCATTTCAACAAAGAAGCGGCAGAAATGGTTGAGAAAGATAAGACAGTTTTGCTGAAACAAATCTCAAGGGAAACGATGCAGATTGTGACTAAGGAATAAAAAATTTTGCCACTAATGCACGAATATTTTTTAGGAAAAAACAAAGAATTATTCGTGTATTCGTGGTCTTTTTTATACTCAAAACAGCTTTTTTACGTTTATAATATGTATGCTGAAAAAACTTTTTTTATTGTTGGTCTTCATTGGCTTTTCCAAGCTTTCCGCTCAGGAAATCAAGACCCTATACAACACTAAAAAAGTCGCCGTTTCATACGATACTATCGTGATTGAAAAAGTAAGCATCAGCCCAAGTTTCTTCAAACTGCAAACCTCAGAAGGAACCGAAATCGACACCAGTTTTTACAAAATTGATTTTAAAAAAGGGAAACTGGTTTTTAAGAATGGTTTTACTTCACAGGATAGTTTGACTGTTCGCTACTTCAAATATCCTGAGCAGTTAACCAAGACCTACAGCATTTACGATCAGGACAGGGTTGTTGCCAATGATGGCGGTTTATACAAGGTCAATCGGTCGGTTAAAAAATTTATTCCGTTTGACGGATTGAATACTTCGGGAAGTATCACGCGAGGCGTTACAATTGGGAACAACCAAAATGCATCGGTAACTTCCAATCTCGATTTGCAAATCACTGGAAAAATTTCAGATAAGGTTTCGCTTCGCGCCTCTATTCAAGATAGCAATATTCCGCTTCAGGACAATGGTTATTCCCAGAAACTGGATGAGTTTGACCAAATTTTTATTGAACTTTTTACCGATAGATGGAACATTCGCGCCGGCGATTTATTCCTCGAAAACCGACAATCAAGATTCCTGAATTTCAACAAAAAAGTGCAGGGACTTTCCACGCATATCAATTTTGGTGGCGAAGAAAATAAAACGGATATTTTTGCTTCTGCAGCATTGGTACGCGGACAATATGCCAAAAGTGCGTTCACCGGGCAGGAAGGAAATCAAGGGCCATATAAATTGCGTGGCAACAATGGTGAATTGTATGTGCTGGTAATTTCAGGTTCGGAACGGGTTTACGTCAATGGGATTTTGAAAAAGCGTGGCGAAAACAATGATTACATTATCGATTATAACGCCGGAGAAATCACATTTACCTCATTGTTTCCGATTACTTCCGAAATGCGTATCGTGATAGAATATCAATATTCAGACAGGAATTATACCCGGTTTGTGACTTATGGCGGCGCCAATCATCAGGCGAAAAACTGGAGTTTGGGCGGTTATCTGTATTCTGAAAATGATGTAAAGAATCAACCATTGCAGCAAAATTTGACTGCTGAACAAGTGGCAATTTTGAGTAACGCAGGCGATAATACAAATTTAATGAATGCGCCATCGGCCTATTTGGATTCATATTCAGAAAATAAAATTTTGTACAATAAAATTGTTGTAAACGGCGTCGATGCTTTCGAATATTCCAACAATTCTGCCGATGAATTATACAATGTGAGGTTTACTTTGATTGGCAATAATCTGGGGAATTATGTTTTGACAAATTCATCGGCGATTGGCAAAATTTACCAATATGTTGAACCAATTGCAGGCATTCCGCAAGGGAACTACGAGCCAATAACCCGATTGGTGGCACCAACAAAAATTCAAATTGCTACCGTTTTGGGAAAATACAATCCGGGAGAAAAAACCTTAATAGATTTTGAGTTCGGAGTAAGCAATAACGATTTGAATTTGTATTCTTCGCTTGATGACAGCAATAATAAAGGAGTTGCGGGAAAGCTAAATTTCAGGCAACGGCTTTTTACCAATAAATGGAAAATTGATGCTTTTGGAAATTACCAATATGTGCAGGATAATTTCAGGACTATAGAGCGTTTGTTCAATATTGAATTTAACCGCGACTGGAATCTGACCACTTTTGAAGGCAATCAAAGTTTGCTGATTAACGGTTTGGATTTTGTCCTGCCGGAAAAAGGAAAGCTGACTTATCAGTTTGAAAAGTTGGATTTTTCCAAAAGTTTTTCGGGAAATCGACACCTTATTAATGGATTTTTCAAACTCAAAAACTGGAATATCCTTCAAAACAGCAGCTACTTAAAAAGTGACGGAACGTATTCGAATTCGACGTTTATTCGTAACCAATCACAGGTTCGCTATAACTTTAAAACGAATTGGATTGGAAGCAGTTTGAGATTGGAAAACAATAAGGAAAAGCTCGTTTCAACAAATCAATTGTCGGCTTTAAGCCAAAGATTTACAGAATATGGTGCGTTCGTTGGTCGTGGCGACAGCACTAAAGTCTTTGTGGAGTTAGGTTATCTGCAACGTATAAACGACAGCTTGCAAAACGGTTTCCTGCAAAAAGTGAATACTTCACAATCGTATTATTTAAAATCAAAATTATTGCAGACCAAGAAAAGCGATTTATCGTTGTTTATCAATTATAGAAACCTGAAATATGTTGATGCCGCCAGAAAAAATGAGCCGTCTTTAAATTCTAGATTATTGTATAACGACAAGTATTTTAACCAATTGATGCTTGTTACAACAGCTTATGAAACCTCTTCGGGAACCATTGCGCAACAGGAATTTACCTATTTGGAAGTCGAGCCAGGACAAGGAGTGTACACCTGGATTGATTATAACGGCAACGGAATTCAGGAATTGGAAGAATTTGAAATCGCCGCTTTTCCGGATCAGGCTAAATATGTCCGGGTGTTTTTACCGAATCAAATCTTTATCAAAACGCATCAGAATAAATTTTCACAAGCATTGACCTTAAATATGACTCAGTGGCAAAATGAAACAGGAATTAAAAAGTTTTTGTCTTATTTTTATAACCAAAGCTCTTTTTTAATCGAGCGAAAAATTAAACGAAACGGAGACAATTTTGATTTAAATCCATTTTCAACTTCTGACGAAAATTTATTGGGATTGAACACCAGTTTTAGGAATAGTTGGTTTTACAATCGCGGAAAACAGAAGCATTCTGTAACCTATACATTCATCACCAACAGAATAAAAAATTTACTTTCCGTTGGTTCGCAGGAAAACAAAAACCGCACACACCAACTGCAATATGCTCATTTGGTTAAAAAAACATGGCTTTTTAATTTGGGAACTGAAACCTCACGAACGGCGCTAATTTCTGAGAATTATAGCAGTAAGAATTACAAGGTCGATGGCTATCAAATCAATCCAAAGATTTCCTATCTGTTTAACAAAAATGCTAGTTGGGATATATTTTATGAATACCAAAACAAGGAAAATCAAATAGGCAATTCCGAAAAATTATTGCAAAACCGATTTGGAACTTCCTTTTCCTATGCCAGTGATAAGAAGGTTACGATGAATGGAGAATTTTCTTTGTATCAGAATAAATTCGAAGGCGATCCGCAATCGGCGGTGGCGTTTCAAATGTTGGAAGGACTGCAGCCCGGAAAAAATATGACTTGGCGATTGCTGCTGCAAAAAAACCTAACCCAATTTTTAGACGTCAATATCAACTACCAAGGGAGGAAAACTGAAACCAGCCAAACTATCCACACAGGAAATATACAATTAAGGGCTTACTTTTAACACTTTCTATTTCAATCGCATTTATTTTTTCCTTACTTTTATCTGTATAATCCAATAAATAAAATATTATGAAAAAATTATTTTTATTGTGCTTCCTTTTTGTTTTTATAGGAATGGCTAATGCTCAGGAAACAAAAACAAAAAAAGTCAAAACGACTACAAGCAAAACTGAAAAGGTTACACCAAAAATTAAAAAGGACGGAACGCCGGATAAACGTTTTAAGAGTACCACAGACGCTCCTAAGCTGAAAAAAGATGGGACGCCGGACAAACGTTACAAAGCGAAAGAAAACAGTGCTTCAGCGACCGGAGTTGCCAGATCGACGGAAGGAAAAGCAACAGCCACCGTCAATAAATCGGAAGCAGCTGCAAATAAAGCCGAAGCAAAAACAAAAAAAGTAATAAGAGAAAGAGTCTCTAACGAAAAAGCGCCAAGAACTCCGGATAAAGTAACCGGTAAATATAACGGTAAAAAAGTGTACACTGGGCCAAGAGGAGGAAGGTATTACATCAACTCTAATGGTAATAAAACCTATATTTCGGATGATAAATAAGAAATAATGTAACACTTTTCGAAGAGCGGTTTTTCTACTGGAAAACCGCTCTTTTTTTGAGTCAGAAAATCGCATTTTCAGAAGATGAAAAATGTTAAAATTATACTATCAGAAAATTCGTAATTGTCTTTGTTTTAGGGCTTTTTGAAACATTTATTTTTTTTAAATATTTGAAAGTCAAGTAAATACAAAAAAGACAATAACACCACTTATTTGCTGAAAATGTTAAAAACTAGAGCGTATTGTGAATAAGTTTGACTTTCTTTTTCCGTTTCGTTTGATAATCTTTGTAACATACAGGAATCAATAAAAATTACCTCAAATAATAAAAAAATACAAAATCCAATGGCTAGCATAGAACCAATTTTACAGGAAAACAAAAACCGCTTCGTGATTTTTCCAATAAAACATCATGATATCTGGGATTGGTACAAAAAAATGGAAGCCAGCTTTTGGACGGCGGAGGAAATCGATTTGCATCAGGATTTGTCGGATTGGAATAACAAATTGAACGACGATGAAAAGTATTTCATCAAGCATATTTTGGCTTTTTTCGCGGCTTCTGATGGAATCGTAAATGAAAATCTGGCTGAAAATTTTGTAAACGAGGTTCAATATCCGGAAGCTAAGTTTTTCTACGGTTTCCAAATCATGATGGAAAACATCCACAGCGAAACCTATTCGCTTTTGATTGACACTTACGTAAAAGACGAAGCCGAAAAAGCACAACTTTTTAACGCATTGGAAGTGTTTCCTGCAATCAGGAAAAAAGCGGATTGGGCTTTGAAATGGATTGGTTCAGATTCATTTGCCGAAAGATTAATTGCATTTGCAGCCGTTGAAGGCATCTTTTTCTCAGGTGCATTTTGTTCTATTTATTGGCTGAAAAAGCGTGGATTGATGCCAGGCCTGACGTTTTCAAATGAATTAATTTCACGTGACGAAGGTGTTCACTGCGATTTTGCCGTGCATTTGCATAACCATCATTTGGTTAACAAAGTTTCAAAAGCCAGGATTGCAGAAATTATTACCGATGCCTTAGATATCGAACGTGAGTTTGTTACCGAGTCACTTCCTGTAAGCTTAATTGGGATGAATGCCAATTTAATGACACAATATTTAGAGTTTGTTGCCGATAGATTATTAGTTGAATTAGGTTGCAAAAGAGTATACAATTCAACAAATCCGTTCGATTTCATGGATATGATTTCGTTGCAGGGAAAAACCAACTTCTTCGAAAAACGTGTAGCCGAATACCAAAAAGCAGGTGTAATGAATACCGATTCAGAATCAGGAAAAATCAGTTTCGACGCTGATTTCTAATTTGAAAATTTGAAGATTTGAAAATTTGAAAATGTAGCTTAGCATTAAAAAATATAAAGTCTTCGAATTTCAAAAAAAATAAAGATTTGAATTTGTTATTGAAAAATCCATTTTCAAATTTTCAAATTGACGAATTTTCAAATTAATTACAAATAACCAGAAAATAGGTAAAGGGATTTTCTATTTTCAAAAACTGACAAGCTTATGTATGTAGTAAAAAGAGACGGCCACAAAGAGCCGGTAATGTTCGACAAGATCACGGACAGAATTAAAAAATTATGTTACGGATTAAATGATTTGGTCGACGCTGTAAAAGTAACCATGCGTGTAATCGAAGGATTATATGACGGTGTAACTACTTCAGAACTTGACAATTTAGCCGCAGAAACTGCAGCGTCAATGACTATTGCTCACCCCGATTATGCACAATTGGCGGCGCGTATTGCGATTTCCAACCTGCATAAAAACACCAATAAATCGTTCTCGGAAACCATGAAAGAAATGTACTTTTATGTAAATCCAAGAACGAATCAAAAAGCGCCATTATTGTCTGAAGAAGTGCATGAAGCGATTCAGGCGAACGCCGAATATTTAAATTCCCACATTATTTATAACCGTGATTTCAATTACGATTACTTTGGTTTCAAAACTTTAGAGCGTTCGTATTTGTTAAAAATCAACGGTAAAATTGTTGAGCGTCCACAGCATATGTTGATGCGTGTGGCAGTTGGAATCCATTTAAACGACTTAGAATCGGTAATTGAAACCTATGATCTGATGTCGAAGAAATTCTTTACGCATGCAACGCCAACTTTATTCAACGCCGGAACTCCTAAACCACAAATGTCTTCATGTTTCCTTTTGACCATGAAAGACGACAGCATCGACGGAATTTACGATACGCTAAAACAAACAGCAAAAATCTCGCAATCTGCAGGCGGAATTGGATTGTCAATCCATAACGTTCGTGCGACAGGTTCGTATATTCGTGGTACTAACGGAACTTCAAACGGAATTGTTCCGATGTTGAGAGTGTTCAACGACACGGCACGTTATGTAGACCAAGGCGGCGGAAAGCGTAAAGGAAGTTTCGCTATTTATTTGGAAACCTGGCATGCGGATATTTTCGAATTTTTAGATTTGAAAAAGAATACCGGAAAAGAGGAAATGCGTGCTCGTGATTTATTCTTCGCGATGTGGACATCCGATTTATTTATGAAACGCGTTCAGGAAGATACAACCTGGACATTGATGTGTCCAAATGAATGTCCGGGATTATGCGATGTTTACGGAGACGAATTCGAAGCATTGTATACTTCTTATGAAGCACAAAACAAAGGAAGAAAAACGGTTAAAGCGCGTGAACTTTGGGAGAAAATCCTCGAATCACAAATCGAAACCGGAACACCATATATGTTGTATAAAGATGCAGCAAACAGAAAATCGAACCAAAAGAATTTGGGAACCATCCGTTCATCAAACCTTTGCACCGAAATCATGGAATATACAGCGGCAGATGAAATTGCAGTTTGTAATTTGGCTTCAATTTCGTTGCCAATGTTTGTTGAAAACGGAGAATTCAACCACCAATTGTTATACAACGTAACCAAACGGGTGACGCGAAACCTAAACAAGGTAATCGACAGGAATTATTACCCGGTTCCTGAAGCTGAAAACTCAAACATGCGTCACCGTCCGGTTGGATTGGGCGTACAAGGTTTGGCTGATGCTTTTATCTTGTTGAGATTACCTTTCACCAGCGATGAAGCCAAAAAGCTGAATCAAGAGATTTTCGAAACAATGTATTTTGCTGCCTGTACCGCTTCTATGGAAGAAGCTAAAGTAGATGGACCATATTCGACATTTAAAGGTTCGCCAATCTCAGAAGGAGAATTCCAACACAATCTTTGGAACATCAAGGACGAGGAACTTTCAGGGCGTTGGGATTGGGCAGCTTTGAGAAAAGATGTTATGAAACACGGAGTGAGAAACTCATTATTGATGGCACCAATGCCAACAGCTTCTACATCCCAAATTTTAGGAAACAACGAAGCATTCGAACCTTACACTTCTAACATTTATACACGTCGTGTATTGTCCGGAGAATTCATCGTGGTAAACAAACATTTACTTGAAGACTTGGTAAAACGTGGACTTTGGACAGAAGACTTGAAGCAACAATTGATGCGTAACAATGGTTCTGTTCAGGATTTGGATATTCCGGAAGACTTAAAAGAACTATACAAAACGGTTTGGGAAATGTCGATGAAGGATATTATCGATATGTCGCGTCACAGAGGATATTTTATTGACCAATCGCAATCGCTGAACCTGTTTATGCAGGATGCCAATTACGCGAAACTAACATCAATGCATTTCTACGCTTGGCAAAGTGGCCTGAAAACCGGAATGTACTATCTGAGAACTAAAGCTGCCGTTGATGCCATCAAGTTCACATTGAACAACGATAAAAAAGCAGAACCAACAGCACAGGTTCCTGAACCGGTAGGAGTAGAAGTCGTAACGCCAACTGAAAATGGTGAAATGACCGCAGAAGATTTCAAAGCAATGATTGACCAGGCAAGAAACGCCGGACCGGATGATTGCGAAATGTGTGGATCGTAATTAATAAATATAAGGCCACGAATGCACGAATATCTTTAGAAAAATAAAACAAAAATTATTCGTGTATTCGTGGCTTTTCTATAACAGCTGTCATATGATGGCTGTTTTTTTATGTTTGATTCTTTTCGTTTAATTTATTCGCCCAAAGAACGCTCTGGTTCCATTCTCTTCTAAATTTGACTGCGTATTTAAAAGGATTTTTGACAGATTGCCTTTTGTAATATTTAAAAAACAAAACCGTTTTGTAACCTCTGACTTCTTCAATGTTTTGGTGGAGTAACTTATAAAGCATGACAGTTGGCGACGGCTTAGGCTGAATCTTTTCACCATGCCAGTCAAATTTGAATTTCGTCCGGAATCCGCCCATTGGCGCTTTGAGATGAAATATTGTTGGCTTAGCGAAAAATAACACATCGGTGCCTGATGCCCTTATTTGTTTTCCGTATTCATAATCCTCACCATAACCTAATTCAATTCCCAGGTTAAAACGAATATCTTTTAATATGTCGGTTAACACAAAACTGCTGCAGGTGCCAAAACTTCCCCATTGAAAGGGTAAAGTGTCAATGAATTTTTCATTTTTCTGCAAACAGGAAAGCGTAATTGCTTTCTTGCCATAATTTTTACAATTCAAGATACATTCGGACAAAAACGAATTTTCAATACGGATATCGTCATCCGCAAAGAAAACCCATTTGCTTTCCAACTGCTTTAGCGCAATATTCCGCGCATTAACTGCGCCAATTCGATGAGTAAATGTATGTTTTATTACAAAAGGCCAGGTTTCATTGGTAAGATAATCCAATTCGGAATCCAAATTCGGATCTGCATTTTGTTCAACAATGATGACATTGACAGGAAGATGATCCTGAATGCTTAAATCTTTCAGCGTATCATACAGGTATTTTTTCCTGCCAATAGTCGGAATCAAAACGTCTACAGTATCTTCAGGACCAATTCCGTTATGTGGTAAAAATGGAACATCAGAGATATCATATTTGCCGGAATTTACCCGCTTATAACCAAAAGAAAAAAGAAAAGGCAGCAAAGGAAGTTTCTTTTCATATACCAGATAATTAAAAAGCAACAGGAAAATCCATCGAACGCGGTAATGCTGCTTTACAAACCTGAAAAGTGTAAACCGCGAAGCTTTTTGTTTTGGAACATTATTTAAGTCGAAACCCTTATGGAGCAAGGCTGGCTCAGAATAACAAAACAAGCCTAACGTAAAGTAAGTTTTGGCCAAAGAATTTAAAAAGTAATCAAAATTTGCGTCAGGCTTTATCGCATTTTTAATTTTTAAGAATACCGAAGCATGAGCAAATCCAACGGTGCTAGACATAAGCCAGGTTGGATAGGTTTTTATTTTCGGAATATTGATAAACGGGCAATTCTCGACATAACCTATGGCGTCTGTCAGATAATTTCCTGTAGCCGGTTGAAACGAAA
This sequence comes from Bacteroidota bacterium, assembly GCA_040388035.1. Classification (GTDB taxonomy): domain Bacteria; phylum Bacteroidota; class Bacteroidia; order Flavobacteriales; family Flavobacteriaceae; genus Flavobacterium. The sequence goes on from JAZKCP010000009.1 coordinate 38,805, forward strand.
ACAGTGCATTTTGATAGGCATCATACTTTTTGATAAAATCAGTGTTTAAATGCTCTTCCATCGATTGATGGCACCAAACTATTTTTTTTTCCGGAAAAGCTTTTGCAAGTTTTAAAACTACCAAAGCTATGGTATCATTCTTAGAAAAGTCAATAGTATTATGTTCGGTGGAAAGAACACGGCGAACCTTTTTGTTGTTGTGAAGTAAAATAATCATATTTTCAAAGATATAAAAAGCGATAGAACATGATGCAAATAATACCAAAAAGTTGAAGACTTAGTTGATGTCCATTTGGTTTTTAACTACCTTTGAAATTCAAATGAAAATCCCATGTCAAAAGAAAAAAAAGGAGTGTACACAGGCATTATCGAAAAGGACAAAGATGGCAATTATTTTTGCGGTGAATACCTTTTGGATTATAAATATACCGAAGCCAGTTTTAAGCTTGGCGACGAAATCAACATCAAAACGGTGATTGCCAATCCAAGCGATAAAAGCTATAATCAATACCCAAAAAAATCAAGAAATTTCTTTTTGGCAAACCAAAAGGAATAGCCGCTATGGAAGAAAATAAGCAAGGACAATTTAAGGTAACAGATGATATCATTGCCAAACTAGAGCTCAGGCTACTCAATTGGATTTTAGATATTATTATGCTGATTTTCCTCTTTTTACTTCTGATAACTATAGTAATCGCTGTTTCACAATCCTATGGAAACAAAGCAATACCAGCTTATCTGATAGTTAATCCCATTGGGCAATTTACCTTTATAACAACGATACGTTTGATTTATTATATCTTTTTGGAGACATTATTTGGACAAACAATTGGTAAATTCATAACCAAAACCATTGTAGTTGATGAGAATGGTGAAAGAGTAACCCATGAGGTAATTTTGATTCGTACATTATGCCGATTGATTCCGTTTTATGAATTTTCATTTTTTGGAATCCCAAGCCGCGGCTGGCACGATAGTATTTCGAAAACCTATGTAGTCAATAACGATTTATTAAAAGAGAAAAAGAAAGCATTTTATTCATCATGATTTCCATTACCAAAACCACTTCTGACAACATTGATTTTAAGGATCTTACCAGGCTTTTTGATGAATACCTGATCATTATTGATGGTGAGGAAAAAGATTTCTTTGCCCAATACAACCAGATTTATCTCGAGCATGTCATCGTATATTATGAGAACGAAATGGCTTTGGGTTGTGGCGCCTTTAAGGAATACGAACCTAAAGTTGCCGAAATCAAAAGGATGTTTGTGTTACCCGAACAACGTGGAAAGGGAATTGCCGTTGCCATTTTAAACGAACTGGAAAGCTGGGCAAAAGCAGAAGGTTATAATTCCTGCATTTTGGAAACGTCTGTCAGGCTTGAAAGTGCGATTGCCTTGTATAAAAAGTCAGGCTATCAAGTGATCCCAAATTATGGGCAATATGTTGACGTGGAAAGCAGTGTTTGTATGAGGAAAATTATTAAATAACGCTATATTCGTATATCTAATATCGAAAATCTAATATTAATGAACTGGGAACAACTTTTATCTCTAAAACGCCAAGGCGATACCAGCAAACGTTTACGCGCCGAGCAGGACGATACACGTCTCGGCTTCGAAGTCGATTATGACCGTATTATTTTTTCGTCGGCATTCAGAAGTTTACAGGATAAAACCCAGGTGATTCCATTGTCGAAAACTGATTTTGTGCATACTCGTCTGACACATAGTTTGGAAGTTTCTGTAGTGGGACGTTCCATTGGGAGATTGGTTGGTAAAAAAATCCTTGAAAAATATCCGCATCTAAAAGATGCTCACGGTTATCATATGAACGATTTTGGTGCTATCGTAGCGGCAGCTTCCTTAGCTCACGATATTGGAAATCCACCTTTCGGGCATTCAGGGGAAAAAGCGATTGGCGAATATTTTTCTATCGGAAAAGGACAGCAATACAAAGACCAATTGACCGACAAACAATGGCAGGATTTAATTGATTTTGAAGGCAATGCCAATGGCTTTTCGGTACTTTCAAGTTCGCGTCCCGGGATTGAAGGCAGTCTGCGCTTAACTTACGCGGTTTTGGGAGCGTTCATGAAATATCCAAAAGAAAGCCTTCCAAAAAAACCAACAAAAAACATTTCGGATAAAAAGTATGGTTTCTTCCAATCCGACAAGGATTTTTTTAAGGAAGTCGCCGAGGAATTGGGAATGATTCCGAATAAAACCGGAAATGATATTGGATATCACCGTCATCCGTTGGCATTTTTGGTAGAAGCCGCAGACGATATCTGTTACACGATTATCGACTTTGAAGACGGAATAAATCTTGGTTTGGTGTCGGAAGATTTCGCTTTGGAATATTTAATAAAATTGGTAAAAGATACTATTGATACAGGCAAATATCAAAGTTTAACAACAAAAGAAGACCGAATCAGTTACCTGCGTGCGCTGGCGATTGGAAATTTAATCAATGAAGCCGTTAGAGTTTTTATTGAAAATGAAGAAGCCATCCTTAAAGGCGAATTCCATTTTGCATTGACAGATAAAAGTAAGTACAAAGCGCAAATGGATGACATCATCAATTTGAGTGTGGAGAAAATTTACCAAAGCCGGGAAGTAATCGAAAAAGAGCTGTCGGGCTACCAAATGATCAATAATTTGTTGGACAAATTCATCACGGCATATAATAATAACCATGAAAGAAAGGCTACGAATTATGATAAGTTGCTATTGAAAATCCTTCCGGAGAAACACCATCTGGAAAAGGAAACCTTATACGATAGACTGCTTCATATCTGTCATTTCATTTCAATGCTGACAGACGGAAAAGCGGTATTGTATAACAAAATTGTAACGGCTTAATCTTCGTCTTCTTCTTCCTCTAATAATCCAGAGAAAAGCGAGCGCAACCCATCGACATCAATATTGCAGAATTGCTGCAACTCATCAACGGTGCCGTGTTCAATAAAATAATCTGGAACACCGCAAAGAAAGATTTCGTTTACATAATCGTTCTTAGCTGAAAACTCTAATACTGCACTACCAAAACCACCTGTAGTTACGCCATCTTCAACGGTGATTATCGTCGAGAATTTATCGCAGATTTTGTGCAGTTTCTTTTCGTCTAAAGGTTTAATGAACCCAAAATGATAATGTGCAAAATAGTTTTCGGGATCGTCAATATCGTTTAAAGCAGTAGTCACATTATCGCCAATTGTCCCTGTAGAAAGTATGGCTACGTTTTTTCCTTTTTTAAGCTTTTTGGCTTTGCCAATTTCCATTTTCTGAAAATCGGAAGGGAATTTCCAATCGGTATTTTTGCCTCTTCCGCGTGGATAACGAATAGCAATAGGATTTTTTAACCCTAACGAAGCACTATATAGAATATTCTGTAGTTCAAGTTCGTCCTTTGGAGCATGGATAATCATATTTGGAAGGCAGCGTAAATAGGCAATATCAAAAACGCCATGATGCGTAGCACCATCTTCACCAACCAAACCGGCTCTGTCCAAACAGAAAATCACAGGCAGGTTTTGTAATGCGACATCATGTATCACCTGGTCATAGGCGCGTTGTAAAAAGGTAGAATAGATGTTACAAAAAACAACCATTCCCTGTGTCGCCATTCCGGCGGAAAGCGTTACAGCATGCTGTTCGGCTATACCTACATCAAAAGCCCTTTTTGGGAAAGCGTCCATCATAAATTTCATCGAACTTCCGCTTGGCATAGCCGGAGTAATACCAATAATCTTTGGGTTGTTTTTAGCTAATTCAACTAAGGTCAACCCAAAAACATCCTGAAATTTTGGAGGTAGATTTTCTTCAGATTTTTTATGGATTTCACCAGTAGCAGCATCAAATTTCCCCGGCGCGTGGTATTTCACCTGGTCATCTTCAGCTTGTTGTAAGCCTTTGCCTTTAGTAGTAATGATATGCAGAAACTTTGGTCCTTTTACTTTTTTCAAACGCTCCAATTCCTTGATTAAGCCATTAACATCATGACCGTCAACCGGACCAGAATAATTTATATTCAATGATTTGATTATGTTATTTTCTTTTGGATTTTTCCCTTCCTTAACTGCAGTCAGATAGTTTTTCAGGGCGCCAACACTTGGGTCAATTCCAATGGCGTTATCATTTAGGATGATTAACAAATTGGCATCGGTAACTCCGGCATGATTTAATCCTTCAAAGGCGATTCCGCTGGCAATCGAAGCATCACCAATTACCGCAATATGATGTTTTTGTTCACCTTTAAGCTGCGAAGCAATCGCCATTCCCAAAGCAGCCGAAATGGAAGTCGAAGAATGCCCAACACCAAAAGTATCGTAGACACTTTCGCTGCGACGCGGGAAACCCGAAATTCCACCAAGCTGTCGATTGGTATCGAATTTCTTTCTTCGTTCCGTTAAGATTTTGTGCCCATAAGCCTGATGCCCAACATCCCAAACCAGTAAATCATTTGGCGTATCAAAAACATAATGCAGGGCAATCGTCAATTCCACTACACCAAGCGAAGCACCCAAATGACCTTCCTTTACCGAAACGATATCAATGATAAACTCACGCAGTTCTTTTGCCAGTTGTGGCAATTGGGCAACGTCTAATTTTCGTAAATCCTTTGGGTTGACTATATGTTCGAGCAATTTTTTTGACATGAGACAAATGTACGAATTGAAATCGTATTTTTGTTTTATGGAAAACCCTTTCAGCGACGAATATTTTATGAAGAAAGCTTTGCAGGAAGCTGAATTCGCTTTTGAAAAAGGTGAAATTCCTATCGGAGCCGTAATTGTAATCGATAATAAAATTATTGCCCGGACACACAATCTTACCGAAATACTCAATGATGTGACAGCTCATGCCGAAATGCAGGCCATTACCTCGGCCGCGAATTTTATAGGCGGAAAATATTTAAAAGGATGTACGCTTTATGTAACAATTGAGCCTTGCCAAATGTGCGCCGGTGCTTTGTATTGGAGCCAGATTTCAAAAATAGTTTTTGGTGCTTCAGATGAACAACGCGGTTACCGGAATTTAGGCACCACAATCCATCCAAAAACACAGGTAATCCAGGGTGTTTTGGCCAAAGACTGTTCGGAATTAATGTTGCTGTTTTTCGCTTCCAGAAGAAAATAATTTTACAGGAAAAATATTCCAAATAATATTTTTTGTTTCATATAATATTTTGATACTTTTAGCGTTATATAGCTAATTGAGGAAAATCACTCAAGGATAAGTTCTAACAAATAATTCATTTACAACCATGAAAACCAACAAGATTTTCGGCTTGTTCGTTGCAATTTTTTTATTGCAATCCTGTACCAAAAAATCGGCTTCCGATTTTGATTCAGATTATGCTCTTTATAAAGACTACATTACAGGATTTTCATCTGGTTTCGTCTCGGTCAACTCCGATTTTAGGGTGCAATTGGCATTCAATAAAAGTGATTGGAAACCCAATCAGGAATTGGACGACGATTTATTTGATATTTCGCCAAGCGTAAGTGGGAAAGTAGTAGCGCTTTCCAGCAATACCATTGCGTTTATTCCAAAAGATAAATTGGATCAAAACACACTTTATCAGATCACGCTCCATCTTTCAGAAATCACCAATAAAGTTCCAAAGGAATTAAAGGATTTCAATTTTTCGGTGAAGACCATCAAACAGGATTTTATTGTGAATACACAGGATTTGCAATCCTACAGCAAAGATTGGTATTATTTAAACGGAACCATAAAAACCGCCGACAACCTTAGTTTTGAGGAAGCCCAAAAAATCATTGAGGCTACACAAAACGACAAAAAATTAAAGATAAAATTTGATAAGTCATTAAGTACAAAGACAGAATTCAAATTCATGATTGACAGTATCCAGCGTTTTGATGATGACAGCAAAATAAATATTGCCTGGGATGGCGACGATATAGATATTGACCAAAAAGGAAAGGTAGCATTTCCAATTCCGGGTAAAAACCAATTTAAGGTATTGACGATTCAGGTCGGCGATGCCAATAATCAATCAGTTTTAATTAACTTTTCTGACCCATTAAAAAAAGACCAGGATTTCAAGGGATTGGTATCCATTGAAAACACCAATAATCTGAAATTTTCCACGATGGGGAATGTTTTAAAAGTGTTCTACGACAAAGAGCCACCGGGTTCAGTTGATAAAGGAACTGCTCAGGCGGTAGCAGTTGAAGCTGCTGTTGACACAGTGGCTGTAGATACAGCAATGGCCGCTGTAAGTGATGAGTCCGAAATCACACAAGTTGCGTCAGCAGTCGAGCAATCTTTTTCGGGCAGCAAACTGGTGGAGGTTTTTCAGGGCGTTGAAAGCATTGATGGTTATAAAATGAAAAATAACTATTCTGAAAAATTGCAGTTTGACCAAATAAAACCAGGAATTAAACTTCTGAAAAGCGGTACTATTCTACCAAGTTCCAATAATTTAAAAATCAATTTTGAGGCCGCAAACCTAAATGCGGTTGATGTAAAAATCTATAAAATTTACAAGAACAACATCATGCAGTTTTTGCAGGATAATGAGATAAATGGTACACGAAACCTAAGACAGGTGAGCCAGGCGATAGCCAAATCAACCATACCGTTAAAGCAAAATAATATCCTGGATTATACGAAATGGAATACTTATGCTTTAGACCTTTCGAAAATTATAAAACCGGAACCAGGTGCCATTTATCGTGTCGAGTTCTCGTATAAAAAGAAGTATTCCCTATATAAATGCACGACATCAACAGCCACTTCAGAAGACAATAATGAAAGCGAAGAAGCCGAAGAAGAAAACGAAGATGATGTCAATTATAGCGGCAGCGATTATGATTATTATTATGAAAGGGATTATGAATGGAGAGAAAGTGAAGATCCTTGCACCGATTATTATTTTTATAACACCAGAATCGGAACCAATGTCCTCGCTACCGATTTGGGCGTAATCGCAAAAAGAGGAACAGACAAGTCGGTCATTATTGCGGTTAGCGATATCGTTTCCACCGATGCTGTCAGAGGAGCTTGTGTTGATTTATACAATTACCAACAACAAAAAATCGCTACTTCATCAACCGATGGAGACGGAATGGTTTCGTTCCAATTGGAAAAATTTGCCTATTTCGCGATAGTTACAAAAGGAGACCAAAGCACTTATGTCAAATTAGATGACGAACTTTCCTTATCGGTGAGTAATTTTGATGTATCAGGAGAAACACTGCAAAAAGGATTAAAAGGCTATCTGTACGGTGAACGCGGCGTTTGGCGTCCGGGCGATACGATGTATTTGTCTTTTATCCTGAATGACAATGCGAACAAATTACCTACATCGCATCCGGTAAAATTGAAACTAAATGATCCGCACGGAAAAACAGTGTATCAATCGGTCCAAAAACTAAACGAACTCAATCATTACAAATTTGTGGTATCAACACAGGACAATGCGCCAACAGGAAATTGGGAAGCTATCGTAAGTATTGGTGGCGCTCGTTTTTACAAAAGCATTAAGGTTGAAACCATCAAACCAAACCGTCTTAAAATCAAAAATAGTTTCAACGAACCTATTCTTTCTGCAAGTAAGGATAATGTCAATAACATACAGGTTTTATGGCTTCACGGCGCCGTTGGTAAAGATTTAAAAACCGAAGTTCAGGCTAAATTCTTCGAGCAAACCACGACCTTTAAAGGATTTGACAAATATACTTTTGATGATCCAACCAAAAGCTTTTCCACAGAAGAAGTCAATATTTTCTCCGGAAAAGTTGATGCAAATGGCCGCGCTTCCATTCCGATTAAACCAACTATTCAAGGACAGGCACCAGGAATGCTTCGGGCAGCTTTCATTACAAAAGTTTACGAAAGCGGAGGCGATGTGAGTACGGATGTTGCTTCAACTACCTATTCTCCATATAAAACCTATGTTGGTGTAAAATCGCCTGTGCCAAACAAATATGGCCTGCTTGAAACAGGTAAAAACAATCGTTTTGATATTATTACTGTTGGTGAAAATGGAAAACCAAAAGCGGTTAAAAACTTGGAAGTCCGCGTTTATAAATTGGAATCACGTTGGTGGTGGGATGCATCGAATGAGGATTTGTCAAATTATAACACATCAAACTCAACCATTGCCTATAGAAATTTTGTAGTCAGTACTGATTATTCAGGGAAAGCCAACATTTCTTTCGCAGTAAGAGAACAGGAATGGGGAAATTATTTAATTCGTGTTTCCGATTCAACTGATGGTCATGCAACAGGGACAAAAGTATATCTAGACCAGCCTTATTGGTCGGCAAAATCAAGAAATGGCGATGGCGAATCGGCGACAATGTTAAGATTTTCGACAGATAAAACCAATTATGCTGTTGGAGATAAGGCTAAGATATTTTTCCCGTCAAGTGAAGGAGGAAGAGCTATGATTTCTATCGAAAACGGCACCAAAGTGGTAAAAACGCTTTGGGCAAAAACCAAAAAAGGGGAAACTTATGTTGAGCTGCCAATCACAGGCGAAATGGCACCAAATGTCTATATCAATATCTCGCTTTTGCAACCGCATGCTTCGACAAAAAATGATTCCCCAATCAGGATGTACGGCGTTGTGCCGATAGAAGTCGTTGATAAAAACACAGTTCTCGAGCCTGTATTAATGATGCCCGATGTGCTTCGTCCTGAGCAAACGGTGAATGTAAAAGTTTCCGAAAAGCGAGGCAAGAAAATGACTTATACCATTGCGGTTGTTGATGAAGGCTTACTCGATTTAACACGTTTCAAAACACCAAATGCGTGGGATAGTTTCTATACACGTGAAGCGCTTGGTGTTCGTACCTGGGATATTTATGATCAGGTGATCGGCGCGTATGGCGGGAAAGTAAACCAGGTTTTCAGCATAGGTGGTGATGCTGATTCCGGCGGCGGAAAAGCTAAAAAAGCCAATCGTTTCAAACCGGTTGTGCTTTATTATGGTCCATTTGTACTGGAAAAAGGCCAAACAAAAAACAACAAAATTAAGTTGCCGAAATATATTGGCTCTGTCCGAACTATGGTTGTAGCAGCAGATGCCGCAACAAGCGCTTACGGAATGGCAGAAAAAGCTACACAGGTCAGAAGTCCGTTGATGGTTTTGGCTTCGTTGCCAAGAAAAATTTCGCCTTCCGAAAAAGTAACTATTCCGGTTACCTTGTTCGCAACAGAAAAACAAATCAAAAATGTAACACTTCAAATCAAATCAAACAGCGCTGTTAAGGTTATCGGAAATTCAACACAAAAAGTTACTTTCACCGAGCCTGATGAGAAAATGGCGTACTTCAATCTTGAAGTCGGAAGTGTTACCGGCATTGGAAAAATAGACATTATTGCCACTTCCGGAAAGGAAAAATCAACGTATTCTGTGGAAATTGATGTAACCAATCCAAATCCGGTGACGAATGCCTATTCAGATGTCGTAATTGAACCAAACAGTTCCAAAATCATAACCTGGAAAACTTTCGGTGTTACCGGCAGCAACAAAGCCAGCATAGAAGTGTCATCTGTTCCAACAGTAGATTTTGGACGAAGACTAAACTATTTAATTCAATATCCTCACGGTTGTGTAGAGCAAACGACTTCATCTGTTTTCCCACAATTGTATCTTACCGATGTAATGGATTTGGATGCTGTAAAAAAACAGGATATTCAGCTGAATATAACTGCCGCAATCCAAAAACTTGGTAATTTCCAAGTGGCAAATGGTGGTTTCGCTTACTGGCCGGGAGAAGGTTCTGCCGATGATTGGGGAAGTTCCTATGCAGGGCATTTCCTGATTGAAGCTGAAAAAAAAGGGTACGTGCTACCAATCAATTTCAAATCAAAATGGATTTCTTACCAGCAAAAAATGGCAAAACAATGGCGTTTTGAAAAAGAATATTTCAATGATATGGCGCAGTCTTACCGATTGTACACACTAGCCCTGGCAGGTTCACCTGATTTGGCATCCATGAACAGATTGCGTGAAACGGTTGGCATTTCCAATGAAAGCAAACTTAGATTGGCAGCTACTTACGCTTTGGTAAAACAAAATGCGGCTGGTTTGGCATTGCTTAGTAAAGCGTCTATCGATGAGCAAAATTTCAATGATAATTATTATTACTATTATTATGGATCAGCCGACAGAAATCGGGCGATGGCATTGGAAACATTGATTCTATTAGGACAAAAACAAAAAGCATTTGCAATGGCAACCAAATTGGCCAAAAACATGTCAAGCGACCGCTGGATGAGCACTCAGACCACAGCGTACGGTTTGTATGCGATGTCAAAATTTGCAAAATCCAACGGAAGCAAAGGCGTTTCGGTTCAATATACCAATAGTGGAAAATCAATTGTCATTAATACAGCCAAGACAGTTGCACAACGAAATTTAATTGTAAAAACAGGCGGAAATACGGTGACAATCAAAAACAACAAAAACAATACACTCTTTGTCCGTGTTTTGAATAGTGGAATTTTACCCGTTGGAAGCGAAAAAGTAATGCAAAATAATTTGTCCGCCAGCGTAGTTTTCAAAGACCGAAAAGGAAAAGCCATTTCAGTTACCAAAATTGCTCAGGGAACCGAATTTTATGCCGAAGTAACCCTGACCAACCGCAAAAATGAATGGATTGATAATGTGGCTTTGTCTCAAATATTGCCTTCAGGCTTTGAAATTGTAAATACACGTTACACCGATTTTGGTGATGCCACCAGCAATGTTGCCGATTACATCGATATTCGTGACGACAGAGCCAATTACTATTTCAGCCTGAAAGCCAACGAAACACGTAAATTCAAAATCTTGCTCAACGCATCCTATTTAGGTAAATATTATCTGCCGGGATTGCAATGCGAAGCAATGTATGACAACGACTTTTTGGCAAGAACCAAAGGGCAATGGGTTGAGGTGGTAAAATAAAGAATTAGGAGCGAGTGGTTCGGGAATTATCATGAATGGCAATTCCCGCTCTCCGCTTCAATCTAAAGATTTACACTACGATCGGGGCTAGACAAAAAACCATTTGAATTTTTGTAATCGTGAAAACAAAACTCAAGGCGTTAGGACAACGCTTCGTTAACTATATCAAACGCAACCCAAAGAAATCGGCAATTGTCTTTATTCTTTTGGTCGTGTATTACTTTTCATTACCTCGAACACTTTTTGAAGAGCCATACTCGACCGTTATCGAAAGCAATGACGGCGAGTTATTGGCAGCCAAAATTGCCCGTGACGGACAATGGCGTTTTCCGGCAAAAGACAGCATTCCATACAAGTTTAAAAAATGCATTGTCTATTTTGAAGACGAGCATTTTTACTATCATCCGGGTTTCAATCCGGTAGCGATGGTCAAGGCATTTCAACAAAACAGAAGTGCCGAGAAAGTCGTCCGTGGTGGAAGTACGTTGACACAGCAGGTTATTCGTTTATCACGCAAAAACAAGAAGCGGACTTATTTTGAAAAAGGAATCGAAATGATTTTGGCAACAAGACTGGAATTGCGTTATTCCAAAGAAAAGATATTGGAATTATATACTGCACACGCACCTTATGGTGGAAATGTTGTCGGTTTGGAAATGGCTTCCTGGCGTTATTTTGGCGTACAATCGCATCAATTGTCGTGGGCAGAAAGCGCGACTTTAGCGGTTTTACCCAACGCACCAAGCCTGATTTATCCGGGAAAGAATCAAATCAAATTGCTAAAAAAACGAAACGGTTTGCTAATGAAATTATACAACGAAAAAATCATTGACAAACTTACCTATCAATTATCGATAAAGGAACCTTTGCCGCAAAAACCGTATTTGGTTCCGCAGATTGCACCGCATTTATTGCAGCGTGTAGCGAAAACGGATGAAGGAAAGCGTATCAAAACCACGATTGATATTTCGTTGCAGAATCGCGTAAACCAAATTGCAACACAGTATTACAATCAGTACAAACAAAATGAGGTGCATAATCTTGCCGTGATTGTTATCGATATCCAAAACAGGAATATTATAAGCTATGTCGGAAATTCGCCAACGGACAAAGACCACGACAAGGATGTCGATATTATTTCGGCACCCCGAAGTACCGGAAGTATTTTGAAACCGCTTTTGTTTGCTTCAATGCTCGATGAAGGTGAGCTATTGCCAAATACCTTGGTGGCCGATATTCCAATACAGATTTCGGGTTATACACCTGAAAATTTCAACCGTACGTTTGATGGAGCAGTTCCGGCGCAACGAGCTTTGTCGCGTTCGTTGAATATTCCGGCGGTATTGATGCTGCAGGAACATGGCGTGAATAATTTTTATGAACTGATGCAGAAATTCAAGCTCCAAAATATCAATAAACATCCCGATCATTATGGTTTGTCGCTGATTCTTGGTGGTGCCGAAAGCAATCTTTGGGATTTGTGCCGAACTTATGCTAATCTATCATCAACCATTAATTATTTCAATGCTTCCGATGGAAAATACAGAACCAAGGAATTTGCCGAACTGAATTATGTCCACGGATTTGAACAGGATTATGGTGATACAAATTATCAGAAAACAATATTGGGTGCAGGATCGATTTATCTGACGTATAATGCGATGAAAGGAGTCAATCGGCCGGAAGGAGATGAAGCCTGGAAATTTTACGATTCGTCCTTAGAATTGGCATGGAAAACCGGAACCAGTTTCGGGAATCGCGATGCCTGGGCAATTGGCACAAACTCACGTTATGTGGTTGGCGTTTGGGTTGGAAATGCAAACGGTGAAGGAAGACCCGAATTGACCGGCGTTGGAAGTGCGGCTCCGATTTTGTTTGACGTTTTCAATTTGCTGCCAAGAAAAAAATGGTTCCAAACACCGCTAAACGATTTACAATACGCTGAAGTTTGCATATTAAGCGGACATTTGGCACAGGATGATTGTCCGAAAATCAAACAACTGATTACAAGAAAAGGAATGAAAACTTCAGTTTGTGCCTACCATAAATTAGTACATCTGGATGCAACCGAACAATTTCGGGTAAACAGCAGCTGCGAAAATGTAGACAATATCATATCCAAAAAATGGTTTGTATTGCCGCCGGTGATGGAATGGTATTATAAAAGCCTGCATATAGATTACAAACCATTGCCGCCTTTCCGCGATGATTGCCAGCAAACGCAACAGGCTTCGATGGATTTTATTTATCCGAAAACGAATAGCAAAATTTATCTGGTGAAGGATTTCAACAGCAAGATTCAGCCTGTGATTTTAAAAGTGGCGCACTCCAACAAAGAAGCGAAGCTCTATTGGTATGTAGATAATGTCTACAAAGGCACAACTCAAACCTTTCACGAAATGCAGATTGAAGCCGAGACAGGCATTCATTATATAACTGTGGAAGATGAATTTGGGAATGATATCAGGAGGAAAATTGAGATAATTAAGGATTAGTTATCTTCCTATTTTAGCATTTATCGCCGCAATATCACCTTGCAGGATCTTTAATATTCCGGGAAAGCTTTCCGCATCAAAACTCTCAGGTTTGTTGTCTTCCTGGCCAATGTGCGCAACATATTCCCATATTTCCAAAACATCCGAAAGCTTTATATCATAAGGGCTGTAGATAATATTATCGGGTGCAACCGTTATTGAATCAGTATTTTTACTATTCAGCCTTTTGTATGTAATTCCCTCGCTGAGTGTCACTATGATATAGGTTTTATCCTTTTTGATTTCGCCAAGGTTTTCAATATATCGTCCAACGATAAAACTCTTGTCGGTATGTGGAGGCATTGAATCACCTCCAATTGGAAAAGCTCTCATTTTGCCGTTACCCAAAAAAGGCAATGCAAGCTGTGGCAGGCTTTCAATAAATTCAGGATCGGCATAACCTGTCAGGTAACCCGCTCTCGCTTTATGGGGAATGATTTCTATAAAGTTATTTCCGTTTTTGTCAACAGTTATGGGTAATAAAATCCTGTTATCTCCCAATTTAAGCAAATCATCAACCGGAATTTTCCTCAAGTCCACAGACAATAAAATGTCAATACTAATATGAAAATATCTCGACACCGCCAATAAAAAATCTGGCGGCGGAAGATTTTTCCCACCTTCATATTTTACGTATCGATCTCGCGGAACACCGCATTTATCTGCGGCTGCCTGCTGTGTAACGCCTTTCTTGTTTCTAAGAATTTTTATATTATCGGAAAATAATGACATGATATGTTAATGTGAGGATTTGTCACTTCAAATATAAATATTAAAGTGATAATTCCGCATAATTTTGTAAAAAGATATTTCACAGTCAAATAAAATTTAACAAAATGCAGGTTACTGCTGATAAAAAAGAACTAGTAAAAAAGCTTCAGGCAAAAATCAATGCCATGCAGGGCTTGGGCAAATTATCCGAAAGATTGCCTGAGACAGCATTGGCACCTTTTGCAGGTGCTTTTCCCGGTCGTGTCTTTCCTAGTGGTGCCATTCACGAATTTATCAGTTATGAACCTGCCGAAGCGGCTTCAACAAATGGTTTTATCTCTTCACTTGCAGGCAAATTCATGAAGGAAGACGGGCTTTGTCTTTGGATTGGAAACAGCAGGAAAGTGTTCCCTTCGGGACTTAAGTATTTTGGACTTGAACCTGATCGTATAGTTTTTGTTACTACTTCTAAATCAAAAGACCTGTTATGGATTATTGAAGAAGCACTCAAATGTGAATCGCTTACAGCAGTTGTAGGAGAAGTAAAAGAACTCAGTTTCACTGAATCAAGAAGACTGCAACTTGCTGTGGAGCAAAGCGGAATACCTTGTTTTATACACCGTCACCAACCCTATAGAGAAAATGCTGTTGCCTGCACTACGCGGTGGAAAATATCCACACTGCCCAGTATGACTAGCGACGGTTTACCTGGTGTCGGAAATAGCTGCTGGGATGTACAACTGTTAAAGGTTAGGAATGGACGCCCCGGATACTGGCAGATCAGCTGGACAAATGGGAACTTTATCTCGCTGCCTGAACAGGATAATTTAAATATATCACTAACTGAACGCCACACAGGATAATGCCACGATACGCTTCCATATGGTTTCCTTATCTGCTCGCCGAGTACGTAGCCCGAAAACAGCCCGAACTTCGGGAGCTGCCTTTTGTACTTGCCTCCCGACAACGTGGCCGAATGGTTATTGAAGCAGTCAATAAGCTGGCAAAGCAGAAAGGAATTCACGTCAATATGGTATTGGCCGACTGTAAGGCAATTTTTCCCCAACTACTGATGGTGGAAGCTGAACCCAATCGGACAGAAAAACTATTGCAGGCGTTGGCGGAATGGTGCATACGATACACGCCTTTTACCGCTGTGGATTTGCCGGATGGTTTGGTTTTAGATATTACGGGCTGTGCGCATCTGTGGGGCGGAGAAGCAGCATATCTCGAAAGTATAAAATCAAAGCTTGATAGCCATGGATATACAGTAAGCGTAGGAATTGCCGACACAATAGGCGCGGCATGGGCAGTCGCTCGTTTTGGCAAATCACAGCATATTATAAAACCAGGCCAACAGTACAATGCCCTGCGTAACTTACCGGCTGAAGGACTACGACTGGAATCTATGATTTTAACACGGTTAAAGAAACTGGGATTACAACAAATAGGAAGTTTTATAGATATGCCGGGGACTTCCCTTCGCAGAAGATTTGGAACTTCATTACCTCTTAGGATTGGGCAGGCTTTGGGATATGAAACCGAAATAATAATTCCCGTAAAACCGTCAGAGCCTTATCAGGAAAGACTCAACAGTATGGAGCCTATTGTTTCCGCTACGGGTATAAATATTGCGCTGCAACAGTTATTGCAGACGCTTTGTATTCGGTTTGAAGCGGAAGGAATAGGGTTGCGGCAAGCGGTATTCAAAGCATATCGGATTGATGATGAGGTACAGCAGATTGAAATCGGAACGGTTCATCCTTCCCGGAATGCGCATCATCTTTTCAGGCTTTTTGAACACAAGATTGCGACCTTGGAACCTAAATTGGGTTTTGAATTATTTATCCTTGAAGCCCCAAAAGTGGAAACTCTTACAGAACAGCAGGCCACAATGTGGAACGCTTCTGTGCAAAATGATAAAAAAGTGGCTGAATTGCTTGACCGAATAGCTTCAAAAAAGGGTTCTGAAAGTATAAGCCGCTATCTGCCGGCAGAACACTACTGGCCTGAACGCTCTGTAAAAAAGGCGGTACCACTTTGGGAAAAGCCAAATACACACTGGCGTACCGAGTGGCCACGACCTATCCATTTGCTGTCTATTCCGGAAGTCATTGAGGTGACAGCGGTCCTGCCTGATTATCCGCCAATGTTGTTTCGCTACAAAGGTGCATTATTTACTATCGTCAAATCCGACGGGCCTGAACGTATCGAACAGGAATGGTGGCTAACAAATGGTCTTTATCGCGATTATTATTGTGTTGAAGATGAAAATGGCGCGCGTTATTGGTTGTTTCGCTCAGGACCTTACGATAAAGGTCAGCCTAAATGGTTTTTACATGGTTTTTTTGCCTAATGGAATATACAGAATTACAAGTCACTACTAATTTCAGCTTCCTACGTGGCGGTTCGCATCCAGATGAACTCATGGACCAAGCTGCTGTGCTTGGTTATAAACAAATAGCCGTTACCGATTATAATACGCTTGCTGGTGTGGTTCGTGCCCATGTCGCGGCAAAAAAAGCCGGCGTCAGGTTAATTGTCGGATGTCGGATTGAATTGCTTGACGGCCCGCCTTTATTAGCTTATCCAACTAATAGAGAGGCTTATGCACGATTATCCGGATTGCTTTCTACAGGAAATTTACGTGCTGAAAAAGGGCAATGCCATTTATATAAAAAAGATGTTTATCAATATGCCGAAGGCATAAAATTCATCGCCATTCCTCCTTTTTCGCTTAATGTGGCATTTGATTTTGATGAAGAATTCAAATCTTCGCTTTTGGAGTACCGGAAAAATTTAGGAAGCGCTCTTTATCTCGGCATAAGCCGTTCCTATCAGGCCAATGACAACAAACGGATGCACCGCCTTTGGCAATTGTCACAGGCAATCAGTATTCCACTTATTGCTGTCAATGATGTTCATTATCACATTCCTGAACGAAGGGAATTACAAGATGTGCTTACGTGTATTCGTGAAAAGTTAACAATCCATACTGCCGGTTTTCAGTTGTATCCTAATGCGGAGCGTTATCTCAAGACTGCTGATGAAATGGGACGGCTATTCCGACAATATCCAGAGGCTTTGGCTGCCACACAGGAAATAGCTGATGCCTGCCAGTTTTCGCTTGACAGCCTGGAATATGTTTACCCGGAGGAAATAACTTCAGAAGGAAGGACACCACAGGAAGAACTTGAAATGCTTACTTGGAAAGGCGCGAAAGAAAAATTTAATGACGAAGAATTTGAGAAAGTTGCTGAAACCATTAAATACGAACTCGAATTTATGAGGCGAAAAAACTACGCTGCCTATTTTCTGACCGTCCATGATTTTGTGAACTTTGCCAGAAGCCGGGATATTTTATGCCAGGGCCGTGGATCGGCGGCTAATTCAGTGGTTTGTTATTGTCTTGGAATTACGTCGGTAGATCCTTCCAAATTCAAGGTTTTATTTGCACGTTTTATGTCGGATGCTCGTGATGAACCACCCGATATTGATGTTGATTTTGAACATGAACGCCGTGAGGAAGTAATTCAATATATATATGAAAAATATGGTCGTGACCGGGCTGCAATTGTAGCTACTGTTACACAAGTACACCAAAAAGGCGCTATTCGTGACGTAGCCAAAGCAATGGGATTATCTACTGACGCTATTGACAGGATTTCTGCAACCCTTTGGGAATTTCGAGATGAACTCAACGACGTTCAGATTACTTCAGAAGGATTCAATCTTTCCGATCCTCATTTGGCGAAAGTATTGGAACTTACACAGCAGTATGTTGGATTTCCCCGACAGTTAGGGCAACATACCGGTGGCTTTGTAATCACTCAGGATAAATTATCCGATTTGTGTCCAATACTCAATGCACGTATGGAAAATCGAATTAATATCGAATGGAACAAAGATGATATCGAGGCGCTCGGTTTTTTGAAGGTAGATGTATTGGCACTTGGGATGCTGACCTGCATCCGTAAAGGTTTTGACCTGGCTAAAAAACACTATGATCTTAACCTGACTTTGGCAGAAATCAACAAAAAAGACGACCCGGCTGTTTACGAAATGATTCAGCATGCCGACACATTGGGTGTATTTCAAATTGAAAGCCGTGCGCAAATGTCTATGCTGCCCCGGCTCAAACCGAAGTGTTTCTATGACCTTGTCATCGAAGTGGCTATTGTTCGGCCGGGGCCAATACAAGGCGATATGGTGCATCCTTATTTAAGAAGGCGTGACGGCATTGATAAGGTAGAATATCCGTCAGCAGAACTGGAAGAGATTCTGGGGCGAACGCTGGGAGTGCCTTTATTTCAGGAACAAGCTATGGAGATAGCTATTGTAGCCGGTGGATTTACACCTGCAGAAGCGGACGGATTGCGACGAAGTATGGCAACGTTTAAAGCGAAAGGAAAAGTAAGTGATTGGCGTACCAAACTCGTTGAAGGAATGATTAAAAACAATTATGAAAGAGATTTTGCAGAACGCGTATTCAAACAATTGGAAGGATTTGGTTCTTATGGATTCCCCGAAAGCCACGCAGCAAGCTTCGCCTTACTAGTATATGTATCGTCGTGGCTTAAATGTTATTATCCGGATGTATTTGCCGCGGCACTGCTCAATAGTATGCCAATGGGATTCTATCAACCGGCACAGATTGTAATTGATGCCCGAAAGCATGGCGTTGAAGTAAGGCCGGTAGACATTAATTTTTCGCATTGGGACAACATACTTGAGGAAAATTCGGGGAAGTATTGTGCCCTTCGCCTCGGTTTCAGGCAAGTGAAAGGATTAGCTTCGCAAGATGTGAAGTTATTGTTAGACGCTAGAGGAAAGGCGTTCCATTATGTCCACTCGCTATTGGATTTGGGAGTTTCAATGTCCAGCCTTGAAAAACTTGCGGATGCCGATGCGTTTCGTTCGATTGGATTGGATCGTCGACAGGCATTGTGGGAAGTTTCAGCGTTATCCGACAGCCCGACAGGACTGTTTGAAGGACAGCCCTCGGAAAGTTGTAACGAGCCACAGCTCACTTTGCCGTTTCTGTCTGATGCAGCGCATGTGGTGGAAGATTATGCTGCCACAGGCCTTTCCTTAAAAGCACATCCTGTTAGTTTTGTGCGGTCCCAACTTGACAATCTGCGTGTTACACCAACGGGGAATTTATCTAAAATGAAGAATGGCGATGCTATCAAAGTAGCAGGCCTGATTACTGTACGGCAACGACCAGGCACAGCAAAAGGTGTATTATTCGTTACAATAGAGGACGAAAGCGGCTTTGCTAATTTGGTAGTTTGGAGTAAAGTATTTGAGAAATTTCGAAGAGAGATTGTTCAGGCCCGTTTGTTAATGGTAGAAGGAAAATTGCAAATCGAAGGTGAGGTCATTCATGTCATTACTAATAAGTGCTATAATCTTTCCTATCTACTTCGAGGTATTACAACCAATGCCGAAGAGGTCGTTTCTACTTTATCGCGTTCCGATGAAAAGAAAAGTGGTACAGAGGAAGTATTTTACAAGGGGCGGAATTTTCGATAAATCCACAATAAAACATAAAAGATAACGCTATATAGCTAATGAAAAAGCAGGAATTCGCCATAGTTGATACAGAGACACTGGTGGCAACTCCAGTGGCAGCCGTATTATGGAAATTGCTATTATAATCCAAGACGGTAGGTCACACAATAGAATTTTTAATAGAAAGCCTGTCATATTTATTTTTTATATTTGTTATTCAAAGATTCCCTTCACTTAATTGTATTGTCTTGATGCAATTATGACAGGCAGGAATTTATAATTATCACTATATTTTACTAACAATATGACTGATAACAAAGCAAACTACTATTTTCTCCAGGGCGGAGCAGAAATGGGAAAATTGATCAGAGAAAAGGATTGGAGCCAAACTTCGTTAGGAGACCCGTCTGACTGGCCGCAAAGTCTGCAAACAATGGTAGCCGTAATGCTGGATAATCCATTCGCCATGTATATCGCATGGGGTGATGATTACACGCAGTTATATAATGATGCGTATCGTCCGATACTCGGCGCAACGAAGCATCCGCAGGCTTTAGGAATAAGTACCCGTGAGACATTTGCAGAAATATGGGACGTGATCGGCGATATGTTCGATGGTGTAATGCAAGGAAAAGCAGTTGGATTTCCGGACTTCCTCCTGCACTTAAACAGGAATGGATTTGTCGAAGAATGTTATTTCGATTTTTCATACAGCCCTATTAGAAAGGATAATGGAGAAGTAGGCGGGGTTTTAGTTACGGTCATCGAAACCACCAATAAAAAGAAAATTGAGGAAGCTTTAAAAGAAAGTGAAGCCCGATTCCGTGCCATTGGTGATGATGCACCCGTATTTATCTTTTTGGCAGGAGAAAATGCAGCAGTGGAATACCTGAACAAAACATGGCGTGATTATACCGGAATTTCCGATGACGACTCGAAAGGACGTGCATGGGCTGAAATTACACATCCTGATGATATTGACCCGGCCACTAAAATTTATATGGATGGTTTTAATAAACGGGAATCCTGCACTTTTGAAAATCGTCAAAAAGGCACTGATGGAATTTTCCGCACCATCCTCTGGAAAGCCACGCCACGCTTCTCACCAAGCGGACAATTTATTGGCATGATGGGTGTTGGGTTGGATATACATGAGCGTAAAAACGCTGAAGAAACGTTGAGAGAAAGTGAAGAGCGTTATCGTGAGCTTTCACATTCATTGGAAGAAAAAGTAAATGATAGAACGGGTGAGCTACTGTCAAAAAATAGGGAATTGGAAAAAGCTAATAAAGAGCTAGAGTCCTTCGCTTATATCTCAAGCCACGATTTACAAGAACCATTGCGTAAAATTCAGACTTTTGCGAATTTTATACTGGACAGAGATTTTCAAAATTTATCGGACGGTGGGAAAGATAAATTTCAAAGAATGCAGACTGCCGCTCAGAGAATGCAAACCCTTATAGATGATTTACTAGCTTTTTCAAGAACCAGAACACAAGATGGAAAATTCAAAAAAGTTAACCTTGGAATAATTATAGAAGAATTAAAAGAAGAACTAAAAGAAGAACTGATGCAGAAAAATGCAGTTGTCGAAGTTGGTGCAACATGCGACGTGAACATTATTTTATTTCAGTTTAAGCAACTTCTTATTAACTTAATAAGCAATTCTCTTAAATTTTCACATGGCGTTCAGCATCCTATTATACAGATAAATTGCCAACGTGCGTTAGGGGCTGATTTAGACAACGAAAAACTTCAAAAAGAAACGACCTACTGCCATATTCGCATTTCAGACAATGGTATAGGCTTCGACCAACGGTATAGCGAAAAAATATTTGAAATATTTCAACGGCTACATGGAAAGGAGCGATTTCAGGGGACTGGAATTGGCCTTGCAATCGTAAAAAAGATTGTCGAAAATCACCAAGGTATTATAACAGCAAAAGGAAGACTTAATCACGGAGCTATATTCGATATTTATATTCCTGCAAACTAAGCCGCTAAGACCTCCCTCTTCCATCTGGATAAAAAAAACTTTATCAAAACTATCGTGTTTAGAAATTACAAAATTATACTACTCGGGAACAAGTAGTATAAAATTTTCAGAAAATGACGACATCATATGTTAATGTGAGGATTTGTCACCACACTTTAGGATTTTATTAAGCTATATCCGCCTATTTTTGTGTTTACCATATCCACAATTTATTTAATGAAAAAGCAGGAATTCGCCATAGTCGATATCGAAACCACGGGTGGTAACGCCAGCGGAAGCCGTATTACGGAAATTGCTATCATAATCCACGACGGAGAAAAAATAATCGACCGCTGGGAATCGCTGGTCAATCCGCAAAAGGATATACCGCTTGCCATTTTTGCACTAACCGGAATCAATAATGAGACAGTGCGTGATGCTCCAATCTTTGATGCTATTTCAGAAAAGATTTTGGAAATGCTCACGGGTCGTATTTTCGTGGCGCATAATGTCAACTTTGATTACTCTTTTGTTCGCCATGAACTGGAAATGTCGGGATTTAATTGGACGGCTAAAAAACTGTGCACTGTGCGTGCCGCAAGAAAAATTAAGCCCGGATTAAATTCTTATAGCTTGGGAAACCTTTGCCATTCGCTAAATATACCCATAGAAAACCGACATAGAGCAGGTGGTGATACCGATGCAACCGCCATTTTGTTTTCCCGATTATTGGAATGGGATAGTGAAGGCGAAATCGCAAAAATGATAAAAAAGACCTCGCAGGATCAACGACTTCCACCCAATTTGCCACCTGCGGATTTTGGGCAATTACCTGAAAAACCGGGAGTATACTATTTTTATAATCAGGCAAAAAAAGTAATCTATGTCGGAAAAGCGGTTAATATAAAAAAGCGGGTGGCTTCTCATTTCACCGGCCACAATATTAATCCGCAAAGGCAAAACTTCCTAAAGGATATTTATAGCATTTCTTTTGAGGTTTGTGCTACCGAACTGATGGCGCTGCTGCTGGAGTGTAATGAAATCAAGAACTTATGGCCAGCATATAACAGGGCGTTGAAACGTTTTGAATTCAAATATGGCCTCTACGAATATGAAGCCCGAAGCGGCTATAAATACCTTGCTGTTGGAAAACTTAGCAAGCACCAATCCTGTATTGAGTCTTTTAGTAATCAGTATGATGCAATAACTTTATTGCGAAAACTGGCGGAAGAATTTAATATTGACCATAGGTTTTGCAAATATGGTACTGCCGAAGAAGAAATTCCCAGACAACAGGATGAAGCGAATTTGCCCGAAAGCAAACCCCATAATCAACAGATAGAAAATGCCATTGACTTCTTCCAAAAAAATCGACCGAACTTTGCCATTATAGACAAAGGCAGAAGTGCAGACGAACGCAGTTGTATCTGGGTTGAGAACGGGCATTTTTATGGCATGGGTTATATTGCTTCAGATGTCGCTTTTGCCGAAGTTTCGGAAATAAGGGATTTTGTCGAGCCTTATAAAAGCAATCAATACATTATGCAGTTGATTTATAAATATGCTGAGAAATTTCCCGGAAAGGTAAAGAGATAAAAATGATTTTATTTAATGACACCGAAATGTTTACTTCCGGAATGCGTGGCAGAAAAATTTATGACTTGCCCGATTGCGATCTGTTGTTGATTGACAACTTTTTCAGTAAGGAAGAAGCAGATAATTATTATGCAATACTGCTTAATGAAACGAATTGGCGCGAATACCAAATGCCTATGTATGATAAAATTGTAACGGCTCCACGAATGGTTTCCTGGTATGGCGATACCAATCGACCTGAAAGAAAATCAAATCCTAATTGGCCTCACGAATTGCTTGATATAAGAAAGAAAGTTGAAAATGAAACCCAGCTAACATTCAATGCGGTTTTGCTAAATTTATACAGAAATGGGAATGATGGTGTTGGATGGCACAGCGATAAAACGGCGAGCGTAAATAAAGATATGAATATAGCGTCAGTAACCTTTGGTGAAACCCGAATATTTCGTTTGCGCCATAAGTTTATGAAACATTTACCGCAGCTTGAAATTCCGTTGTATCATGGTTCTTTTTTATTAATGGGTGGCACAACTAATACCTATTGGGAGCATCAGGTTCCAAAAACGGCAAGAAATGTTTTACCGAGAGTGAATCTTACTTTTAGGCAGGTTAAAATTGATATGCAATAAAAAAGTCCCCGTTAAGGGACTTTTAATTCTGTCGACCCGCCGTGTTGCTGATCGGTTTCCACATTAATGTGCCGACGTTAGGTTGTTACATGCACGAAGGGATGGAAAGTGCATGCCCTGTTACAGCCTCCTCGACGAACTGTCATCCCTCGTCTTCGTATCGACAGAAAACAATTGCGGTAGAATTGTTAACTTTTATTACTTTCCTGCAACCCAAAGCATTGCAATATTAAGTTCATCTTTTTTGAAACCCCTGTATTCGCCCGGAGCAATATAGCTGAAAGCGTTAGTGAACGCTATTATGTTGTCGGAATCAGTGACAATGGCAGCTCTGTGCCATTTTCCAAAATTTTTGATTCCAATCATTACATCCTCAAACCATGCTCCAGCAGTATAATTTCCGAGTTCTGTATCCAAAACCAGCAAAAAATTGAGTTCATCTGTTTTTGCTACCAATGCTTGTATAGCGGGAACCACCACATCTTCATAATCTTTTTTCGTGACTTCGTCAATTGCCCTGAACGCTACTAGATTATCCGGAGAATCAATTATTTGTATCATAACATTTGGTTTTTCATATACTATAAATTTATTCTATGCAGTTTAAACTAAATTATAGGATTTGTTTTAAAACTTATAAGATATCGACCTCGTAAAATCTGTTTTTTAAGTTTGATGTCAAATTTTATTAAGAAATGGTATATGCATTTTAGCGAACTTATATGCAATTCAACGAATTTCTTTTGTCTGTTATTGTCTAACTTATATTTTTTTTAATTTTATTAACACAATTGTCTAAAAAGCAATATTTTTCAAAACAATTATTGGTATCTATTTTTACTCAGAAAAGAAAAAGATATTAAGCGGTTTTAACACAACAATTATTAATTGTTTAGTGTAAAATTAATTTAATAAATTTTAGGAATGGGATACAAATACGTACTGTATATCGATGATGACGAAGAAGATTTGGAAATCTTTTTTGCTGTAACAAAAGAATTCAACAATGAAATTAACTTTCATTCTTTCACCAGCGCGTCCAAGGCATTAAAAAAAATAATTTCAGGTGAGTTACTTCCGGAGATAATTTTTATCGACCTTAATATGCCTGGCATGGATGGTTTTGAATTTCTGACTGAAATTAAAAAACAATCCGACATCAAGATTCCTGTCGTAGTCCTTTCAACCAGTTCACAACCGAGCACAAAACAGAATGTGGAAAAATTAGGAGCTGATGGTTATATTACAAAGCCAAACAGCATAAGGGAATTTGTCCGGTTACTGAAGCCTTATATAGGCTGATATTTAAAAAATTAAATACTTCCAACTTTTTTATTAGTTCACAAAACCCCACAAAAAAACCGCCCCTGATTCATCAAAGAAATGATATTCCAAATACGTGTAAGCGTCACGAGATTTGAAATTAAATGGAGGACTGCCAGTGGCAGTCAGGTATTCTGTTTGCCGAAGAAACCGTAAAGCGTGAATTTTAGCCCCGATTGGAGCAAGCTACCATGTAGCGCGGAAAGCGGGAGCATATAAATTAAGAAAACCAAAACATCAGCTTCAAAAAAGGAAACAAAAAAACCGCCAATCTTGCGAAAGGCGGTCTTTTCTATTTTTCTGAAATCTCTTTTCCTTCGTCATCGAAGAAATGATATTCCAAATACGTGTAAGCGTCACGAGATTTGAGATTAAGAGGAGGAAGCCCAGAGGGCTTCAGGTATACAAGCTTTAGCTTGTTTTCTCACAACCTGAGTATTAAGCACAAAAAAACCGCCAGTCTTTCGAAAGGCGGTTTTTTTTATTTTTCTGAAATCTCTTTTCCTTCGTCATCGAAGAAATGATATTCCAAATACGTGTAAGCGTCACGAGGTATGATTTTCACCCACTTTTTATGTTCAAAAAACCATTTTGAACGTAATGATGGAAAACCTTTTTTAAGGTATGCTGCCACAAAAGGATGCACATTTAGTGTTACTTTTTTATGGCCATTGATAATTTTTTCAAGAGAGAAACCAATTTTATCTATAATCTGGATTGGCGCATCTATATCGCTGGTCAGATTATTTGGATTTTCTTCCCTTGTTTCAATATTTACTTCTGGTCTTACCCTTTGTCTTGTAATTTGGACTAATCCAAATTTACTTGGTGGTAAGATTTTGTGTTTGGCTTTATCATCGCTCATTTCTTCCCTGAGGAAGTTGAACAACACTTGGCGATTGTCTGGATCTTTCATATCGATAAAATCGACTACGATGATTCCGCCCATGTCACGAAGACGTAATTGTCTCGCGATTTCTGCTGCGGCTATCATATTTACTTCCAAGGCAGTGTCTTCTTGGTTGTTGGCTTTGTTCGAACGGTTTCCGCTGTTCACGTCTATAACGTGTAAAGCTTCGGTGTGCTCTATGATCAAATAAGCACCTTTGCTCATTGATACGGTTCTGCCAAAGGAAGTTTTTATTTGTCGCTCGATATGATATTTTTCAAACAATGGTGTGTCTTTGGATTGATAAAACTTAACAATTTTTTGTTTCTCAGGAGCTATTTCGGCTAAATAGTCCTTCGTTTCCTGGTACAACTCTTCATCATCAATTTGAATACTGGTAAAAGTATCGTTGAATACATCTCTAAGGATTGAAGAAGCTTTATTCAGCTCTCCCAACACTTTGGATGGATGATGTGCGGTTGGTAATTTTTTACTCATTGCAGTCCATCTATTCATTAAGTTCTGCAAATCTTTTTCTAATTCGGCTATGTTTTTGCCTTCTGCTACTGTTCTTACAATAACACCAAAACCTCTTTGCTTGATAGATTGTACAAGTTTTTTAAGTCGGTCTTTTTCTTCTTTGGATTCTATTTTCTGAGAAACAGAAACCCTATCCGAAAAAGGCACTAAAACTAAAAATCGTCCGGCGAATGAAAGCTCACAGCTTATTCTTGGACCTTTTGTAGAAATAGGTTCTTTTACTACTTGTACTAATATTGACTGATTGGCGTTCAGTATATCTGCTACTGCACCATCTTTGTCAATTTCTTTCTCAAACTGGAAGTTTTTTAGGGAGAAATCTTTTAGTTTACCTGCGCTTACAAGTTTTATGAATTTCAGATAAGAAGCAAAACTTGGACCTAAATCGTGATAATGTAAAAAGGCATCTTTTTCGTAGCCTACATTTACAAAAGCAGCGTTCAGTCCGGCAACGGGTTTCCTTATTTTGGCAATAAAAATATCGCCAACCTGGAAGTTGCTTGTTTCCTTTTCTTTGTGTAATTCAATTAGTTTTCCATCTTTTAATAAGGCAAAATCTACAGCGTCAGCACTAGATCTAATGATTAGTTCTTTATTCACTTTGTAAATTTTTATCCAGACTATTAGTTTACAGTTTACGGTTTACAGTTTAGAGTTTTTCAACTCGTAACTCATAACTCATAACTCATAACTGAATTGTAAGGATGGATTAAACATTTTAAACAGGTATTGTTTTTACCCGGCGAAGTCTCTCGACTTCAATTTCAATGAACGTTTTCTAAAAAAAGAAAAGTAGTTTAGAACTACTTTTTCTTTTTGTGTCGGTTAGCTCTTGCACGCTTTTTACGCTTGTGCGTTGCTACCTTATGTCTCTTTCTTTTTTTACCACTTGGCATACTAGGATGATTTTTGGTGATTAATAAATAAGTCTTATACTGCTACTTCAGTATTGGTTTTTATTGCCTCTACAAATACTTTTGCAGGTTTGAATGCTGGAATATTGTGCGCTGGGATTTTGATTGTCGTATTTTTAGAAATGTTTCTACCAGTTTTTTCAGCTCTAGTTTTGATAATGAAGCTACCAAAACCTCTTAAATAAACATTGTCTCCAGTTTCTAAAGAAGTTTTTACTTCTTCCATAAACGCTTCAACTACTGCCTGAACATCTCCTTTTTCAAGTCCTTTTCTTTCTGAAATCTTTGCTACGATATCTGCTTTCGTCATTTTCTTCGTATTTTAATATTAATTATGTAATTTTTTTGAGGTTGCAAATATATGAATTAAAAAAACAATATTTCAAGCATAATCTATTAAAATTTAATCACATAAAGATTTATTTTTGCAATCCACAATTTGACTATGAAATTCTCTAACGCACTTATCCAATGGTATTTACAAAACAAACGTGATTTGCCATGGCGTAATGACACCAATCCATACACGATTTGGCTCTCAGAAATAATGCTTCAACAAACGCGGGTTGCTCAAGGATTGCCGTATTATTTGCGTTTTACAACAGCATTTCCTACCGTTTTTGATTTGGCAAATGCCGATGAGGAAGAAGTCTTAAAATTGTGGCAAGGCTTAGGGTATTATTCAAGAGCCAGGAATCTGCATAAAACAGCAAAACACATTGCTTTTGAGCTAAACGGGGAATTTCCTAAAACCTATTCCGAATTATTAAAATTAACGGGAATTGGCGAATACACCGCAGCTGCTATAGCTTCGTTTGCCTACAACGAAAATGTTCCGGTAGTTGATGGTAATGTTTACAGAGTTTTGTCGCGTTACTTTAATGTGGAAACCGATATTGCTTCGGCTGGAGCCAAAAAAGAATTTATACAAATAGCCGCTGAATTATTGCCAAAAGGCCACTCCAATATATTTAATCAGGCCATAATGGAATTTGGTGCGTTGCAGTGCGTTCCAAAAAATCCTGATTGTAGAGTTTGCGTTTTTAATGACAGCTGTTTGGCTTTGCAAAAGAGAAAGGTTGCCCAGCTTCCGGTAAAATCCAAAAAAAATAAAGTGACAAAAAGGTATTTTAACTATTTGGTTTTTTTGGATGAGAACAACAATACCATTATCACCAAGAGAACCCAAAAAGGAATTTGGCAAAATTTATACGAGTTTCCATTGCTTGAAACCGAAACGGCAGAAAGCGATATGGTTGTTTTGGAGCTAATACAAGAACAGGATATTGTTCAAAACGGAATTCTGGAAATACAACTACGAAACCCTGAAGCCATTCTCCATAAACTTTCACACCAGCATTTGGCAATAAAGTTTTGGAAAGTTAGAGTTGAAGGAATGCTTGTCAACGGAATTGATTTGGAATCCGCTAAAATTTTCCCTTATCCTATAGTTATATACAATTTTGTTGAAAAATTATAAAGCCAGTTTTTAAAAAAGTAGTAAATTTGAGAGAACTATTAGTTTTAGAAATGAATGGAACCTTAAATAAAGTAATGTTAATTGGTCATCTTGGTGACGATGTAAAGATGCATTATTTTGATGGCGGGAATTGCATTGGCAGATTTCCTTTGGCTACCAACGAAGTTTACATCAACAAACAAACCAACGAAAAAATCACCTCTACCGAATGGCATAATTTAGTAGTACGGAATAAAGCTGCTGAAATTTGCGAAAAGTATTTATCAAAAGGCGATAAGATATATGTTGAAGGCAGGATAAAATCGCGCCAATGGCATGCGGAAGACGGAACAACAAAATATACTACCGAAATACAAGTTACCGAATTTACATTTTTGACTACCAAAAAAGAAGTTGACGGGCTAAAAACAACACAAAATTTGGAAACAAAAGGCGCTAGTTTTGATGCTTCAAGTCCCGCTGCTCCCGAAAACGATTTACCGTTTTAATATGTTTAACTAATCTCTACGCTTTGGACCCTGAGCCCAGTACTAATTTGCTTGCAATTATTGATACCAACTTACTTCTTGGAATTATAGGTATTGCATTCCTTTTATTTTGTTCCGCTATGGTTTCTGCGGCAGAAGTTGCACTTTTTTCACTTACGCAGCAGGACTTAAATATCTTATCAGAGAAAGATGCCTCAAAAGCTAACCTAATTACCAAATTACTGCAACGGCCAAAGAAACTTCTGGCAACCATATTGGTGGCAAATAATTTTAGCCATATCGGAGTTGTTATCATTTTCTCTTATATCGGGACTTCGATTTTTGACGCCATAACGTCACCCGTGTTGAAATTTATTGTTGAGGTTTTATTGGTCACTTTTCTCATTCTTTTATTTGGAGAAGTGTTGCCTAAAATTTACGCCAGCAGGAATAATGTTCAATTTTCAAAGTTCGTTGCCAATCCGCTAATGGTTTTAGACAAACTACTTTCACCAATTAGTTCACCAATGCGTGCCGTGAGTGTTTATTTGCATGATAAATTAGGTCACCAAAAATCGAACATTTCAGTAGATCAATTGTCGCAGGCCCTGGAATTAACGTCTACGGAAGATACTACTACCGAAGAACAAAAAATATTAGAAGGTATCGTTTCATTTGGAAATACAGATACAAAGCAGGTTATGAGCCCAAGAATTGATATTTTTGCACTTGAAATGGAGGAAACTTTCGCCGAGATTTATCAAAAGATTGTCGACAAAGGCTATTCGAGGATTCCGGTTTACCGCGAAAACATCGATCGTATTGAGGGCGTTTTGTTTGTCAAGGATTTGATTCCGCATATCAATAAAAAGGAATTCGACTGGAATACCTTAATACGCGAACCATTTTTTGTTCCTGAAAACAAGAAACTGGATGATTTGCTAAAGGAATTTCAAAGCAAAAAAAGCCATTTGGCCATCGTAGTGGATGAATATGGCGGTACTTCGGGATTGGTTTCACTGGAAGACGTAATCGAAGAAATCGTCGGCGATATTTCGGATGAGTTTGATGATGAAAATTTAAATTTCTCCCAAATTGACGACAAGAATTTCCTTTTCGAAGGCAAAATAAACCTGAAGGACTTTTACAGGATTGTAGATGTTGATGAAGTGGATTTTGAAAACAGCAAAGGCGAAGCAGAAACATTGGCCGGATTTATATTGGAAGTTTTAGGTAATTTCCCCAAAAAAGGACAGAAAATCCATTTTTCGAATGTGCGTTTCACGGTCGAAGCTGTCGATAAAAAAAGAATAAAGCAATTAAAAGTAACTCTAGAATAAATTTAGACATGACAAAAAGAATATTTGGTTTTCTTTCAATAATAATGGTGTTGGTTTTGGTCTCAAGCTGCAAAGATGACGTTCTGCCAAAACCTGCAAGCCAGTTGCGACTGGATTACAAGGTCGCCAAATACGCTTCGTTTAGCAATCATTGCCCTTTCGAATTTGAAATGAATGAAGATGCAATTATTAAGGAGGATAAAGATTGTGGCTTTTCAATTCATTATCCAAAAATGAAAGCAACTATTTACCTGACGTATAAAACGGTGAATAAAGATATCAATTTGCTGTTGCGTGATGCCCAAAAGCTAACCTATGAACATGTCATAAAAGCGGACGATATTTTGGAACAGCCTTTTATAAATAACGACCAAAAGGTATACGGAATGTTTTATCGCGTGAACGGAAATGCAGCGACAAACGCGCAGTTTTATGCTACTGACAGCCTAAAGCACTTTATAACCGGTTCGGTATATTTTTATGCCAAGCCAAAATTTGATTCAATTATGCCGGCCGCAGATTATGTAAAAAATGATATGCAGCGTTTGCTGGAAACTATAAAATGGAAATAAAAAAGGAACTCAGTTGAGTTCCTTTTTTGTGATGTTCGGTTTTTGATTATACTTTTTCTTTTGTTTTCATTTCTGAAACCTTGTAAGTTTCGCCATCTCCGGTAGATTCAACAGTTTTTGTCAATTTTTCGGGAGTCAAAACGGAAGCATCGAATTCAACAGTGGCTTCTTTTTTATCATAATCGACGGTTACATTTTGAACACCTTCCAGCTGTGATAATTTAGATTCAATGGTTTTAGCACAACCCATAGAGCAGGTCATTCCTTCAATTTTGAAACTCGCTGTTTCCGGTTTCGCTGCGGCAACAACCTTTTTTTCAGTTTTTGCTTCAGTACTTGCAGCTGTAGGTTTGCTTCCGGCATCTTTACAGCCCATTAATAGGGCCGAGGCAATACCAAAGGTTACTATCGATTTGGGGAAATTCATAATTTTTGTATTTATTATTTGTGACTTTTTAATCCTTGTCAAAATTAGTGAAAAATAAAAGTGATTATTCTTAAAATAATTACAAAATTTGAGGCACATAAATACAGCTATGGGTTCACAACAACTAAAATGGATAATTCTCGTTGCACTTGCCCTGATTTGGGGAAGTTCTTTTATACTAATAAAAAAAGGACTGGACGGATTGAATCCGTTTGAGTTGGGTTCGTTGCGGATAATTTTCTGTGCTGTTTTTCTTTTAATTATTGGGTTTAAGAGTTTGGCAACAATCTCGCAGCATCAATGGAAATATATTGCTTTGACTTCACTGTTCGGGACTTTTATCCCAGCCTATCTTTTTGCCATAGCCGAAACCAAAGTGAGCAGCTCGATTTGTTCAATCCTGAATTCGTTGACGCCGTTGAATACTTTAATCCTTGGTGCCCTCGCTTTTGGACTCAACTTCAGGAGAAACCAGATTTTCGGAATCATAATAGGATTAATTGGTACGGCTGTTTTAATTTTTAATGGAAAAGCCCAAGGAGTTTCAGAGGACTATTCCTATTCTGTTTTTGTATTGATAGCAACGGTTTGTTATGCTACAAATGTCAATCTGATAAAAACCTATCTTTCTGATGTTAAGCCTTTGGCTATTACCACCGGAAACTTTTTAGTGATGCTGATTCCTGCTATTTTGATTTTATGTTTTACTGATTTGGGCTCCAAAATAAATTTACAGGCGACACAGCAAGCTATGGCATATGTCATGATATTGGGAATAATTGGTACGGGAGTGGCCAATATCATTTTTTACAAACTGATACAAATTTCATCTCCGATCTTTGCTTCTTCGGTTACATATTTAATTCCGATTGTGGCTTGCCTTTGGGGATTACTCGATAATGAAATGCTGACGCCTTTGCAGTTTATCGGCGCATTTATTATTTTAATTGGTGTTTACCTGGCTAACAAGAAATAAAAAAGTCCCGATTCAATCGGGACTTTTTATATAAACTAATTGCGTTTTAAATTATAGGAAATCAGCATCTGATACTCCTTCGTTAATTTTTACATCACTCATTTTAATGTCGAGTTCAAAACCAACATTCATAATAGTATTGTAAGGAACTTTAACTCCTTTTACAACTCTGTAATCGTTGAAGTTTGTCACTCTTGTCATTTTTTGTCCACCTTGTTCGTCTGTAGTCGCTTCAGCGGTTTTTAAACCTGATTTTACATCAAAATAATAAGTAGTATCGCCATCAACAACTGCATAAGAGTCAGCTCCATTCATTGGCTCAATTCCTGTGATTGTAACTCCTGGTTTGTTTGCTAATAATGTTTCGTTGAATAACACTGCGTTCTCTTTCATTTTGGCAAGCTCTTCACCTTCCATAACTTTTTTCTGTCCTTGTTGCATCATGTAGGCAGTATTTCCGTTTACAACCTGCTTCATTATAGAACCCATTCCGGCCATAGAAAGTTCAACAGCCATTCTTCCTTTACTATCTGTTTTTGAAGTATAAGACAAAGGCATTGGCGCCTGAGGAATAGTTGTAGAACCTGTATAGGCGATCGATTTTACAGCTTTCACAGCTTTATCTCCACCAATGGCAGCCACATAAGAATCAATTACTGATTTTACGGTAACTCCTGCGGGAACCGGTTTTTTCATTGCTGGTTTTTCAGTAGGATTTCCAAATTTGTCAAAGTAGAACATTGGTATTTTGGTGCTTTCTAATCCCGAAATTACTTCCGAACCTTTTCCAACAACCAAAATCCTGACATTGTCTTCCATGAAATATTTGTTAGCTACTCTTTGAATATCTTCCGGAGTAACCGCGTTGATATTTTTGATGTAGTTTTCGTAGAAATCAGCTGGCAAACCTTCTGTTTCAATATTTAAGGCATAACGTGCTACAGTAGCGGGTTTTTCAACCTGCATTACAAATTTCCCAACGTATCCTGCCTTTACATTATTTAAAACCTCGTCAGTTACTCTTTCGGTTCTGATTCTTTTTAATTCTTTTAAAGCCTGGATAACAGCGCTATCAGTAACAGCATTTCTAACTTGTGTATTTGCCCTGAATTCGCTGTACATATTTTTGTCGAAACCAATACTTGAACGCGCTCCGTATGTCCAACCGTGAGCTTCTCTCAAATTCATGTTTAGGTAACTGTTGAAATCGCCACCATAAACCTGGTTTGCTAAAATCACAGGGAAATAATCCGCATCAGTCATTTTAAGGTTTACCGTATTTAAAATGGTAATTTCCGACTGAACTGCATTTGGCATATCTACAAAATTGATTTGTGAATACTGTACATTGCTTGGATTTGAATACGTCAATCTTGGCGCAGTAGCTTTTGCCCATGAACCAAATAGCTTCTCAACGTTTTTCTTTACGTCTTTGGTTTTTACATCACCAACGATTACCAAATAAGCGCGCTCCGGAACAAAATAAGTTCTGTAGTTAGCCTGAACGTCAGCAAGCGTTACGTTATTGATAGTCTCTTCTGATAAATATTCTCCGTAAGGATGGCTTTTGCCATAAGCCAAAACTTTTTCAACTCTACCGGCAACAACAGGAACGCTTTTCTCTTGGGTTTTCAAGCCTTCGATAAGTTTGTCTTTTTCTTTTTCGAATTCATCCTGAGTGAAGTTTGGCATCAAAGCACCTTCAGCCATTAATTCCAAGATTCTTTTAGCGTGTTTGGATAATCCGCTTGCAGAAGCTCCGGAAGAATAGAAGTTAATGCTCGCTCCAAGGAAATCGATTTCTTCGTTAAAAGGATCTTTTGCAGTTTTTGTAGAACCATTTCCAATTAAGCTGCTTGTCAAATCGTCAACTCCTTTTTTATTGCCTTCAGCATATGGAGTGTTGTCAATCGTCAAGTTATAAGAAACCCTTGGAAGTTTGTTGTTTTCAACAACCATAACCTTTAATCCGTTTGACAACGTAAAAGTTTCAGGTTTTTTAATATTAATGGAAGGCGATGGGCCCGGTTTAGGTTGTGTTCTGTCTTGTGCTTGCATAATGATAGTTAAAAACAAGCTTGATAATACTATAATTGATTTTTTCATTTTCTTACGTTTTATTGTTTGTTTTCCGCTTTGTCTTTTGCAGGTACATAATCCAGGATCAAACGTTGATTTGGATTCAGGTATTTTTTGGCTGCAGTTCTCATTTCTTCACGTGTTATTGAACGTAAGATATCGATATCGGTATTCACTAAATTCACATCACCATACAATAAATAGTAGGTTGCTAAATTTTCGGCAACTCCTTCAATACTTGAATTGCTGTCAACGTAATTACTTTCGTTGATGTTTTGCAGTTTTTGGAAATCTTTTTCAGAAATCAGATCGTTTTGAAGTTTTACGATTTCCTCATCCATTTCCCTTACTAAGTCAGTTGAAGTAAATTCACCTTGTGGCATTCCGTAAAGGATATATTGTCCGTAATCTTCCTGAGCATAATTGAACGCTCCGATTTGCAACGCCATTTTCTTGTCATCAACAATCTTTTTGTACAATTTAGAGCTTTTACCGTTGCTTAAATAAGTAGATATCATATCCATAACTCTTGCGTCACGCGTTTTCATAGACGGAAGTCTGTAAGCAGCAACAACCATTGGTTTTTGGATGTTTGGATCTTCGAATGTAGCACGGATAGTTTCTGTAATCGGCGCTTCAACAAATGTTTGTTTTTTGATTTCAACACCTCTTGGGATTGGCCCGAAATAATCCTGGATCCATTTTTTAGTCTGTGCGATGTCAATCTGGCCCGCAACCACTAGAACTGCATTGTTCGGAGAATAGAATTTCTTGTTGAAATCCTGAAATTCCTGCAAAGTAGCAGCATCTAAGTGATCCATTGAACCAATAGTTGCCCAACGGTATGGATGTACTTTAAACATGTTTTTCTTCACCTCGGCTATTAATTGTCCGTAAGGCTGGTTGTCAACACGAAGTCTTTTCTCTTCTTTTACCACTTCGTTTTGGGTATCAACACCAATTTGGTTAATAACAGGATGCATCAGTCTTTCTGATTCCATCCACAGTCCTAACTGGGTATTATTTGAAGGGAAAACTTCAAAATAATAGGTTCTGTCGTCAGACGTGTTGGCATTGTTTGTTCCTCCGTTTGAAGTTACAATCTTAAACCATTCACCACGTTTGATGTTGTCGGTTCCTTCAAACAATAAATGTTCAAAAAAGTGTGCAAATCCTGTTCTTTCCGGATTTTCATCCTTAGAACCTACATGATACATAACAGAGGTAATTACAACAGGTGCCGATTGATCATTGTGTAAAATTACGTGTAGACCATTTGGCAAATCGTACTCCTCAAAAGCGACCTTTTGGGCGTGAGCTATTCCTCCAAGCATAAGCATTGAACTTAAAGCGATTAATGAATTTTTCATAAAAAA
>JAZKCP010000010.1:0-13748 GCA_040388035.1 Bacteroidota bacterium
TATAATAATGACGGACTGCTTCTGCAACGCCATAACCAGTAATCATATCGGCAACAGTGTATTTACGCAAAACATCAGGAGAGAATTTTGGGTTTTCGATTACCTTGATTACGCCTTGACGCAATTGTCCGATGCGGTTTATTTTATCGGCTTCGGTAGGTTTAAAATGTCCGTTGAAAACACCTTCCTGTGGATGCCAAACACCACATTCTTCGGTGAATGGAATTACCTCGTGGATTTCGTCAACGTTTAAATCACCACCTGTTCCATAATAACTTTTTAATAATGGTGATACCGCTTTGTACCAACGCTGTAAAACGCCTTTTTTTCGCGGATCATTTGGGTCAAAATTAATACCGGATTTTGCACCGCCAATAGCCGGGCCGGAAACAGAGAATTTAACTTCCATTGTCTTGGCTAACGATAAAACTTCGTTCATATCAAGACCTTTTCTCATTCTGGTTCCGCCGCCGGCTGCACCGCCACGTAACGAATTGATTACTGTCCAGCCTTCTGCGTCAGTTTCAGCATCTTTCCAGTTGAATATTATTTCGGGGGTTTTATTTTCGAATTTTTTTAATAATTCTTTCATTTTTAATTAGTTTGTTTGTGGAGCAAATATAGTAATTCAGAATTTTGAAATAAGTATTATAAACTCTGAATTTGTTGGAATTATTTAATGTTGTAAAAGTAATATTTGCCTAACAAAAAAATATTTTTTAACATGTATTCATAAAATGATCGTTGATTAATTGTTAAAAACTTAACAAGTTTTCAACATTACATCATCGGTGGTAAGAAATTAATATATTTGGCAACTTAATTAACTAACCTTATAGAATATGAAGATTAAATTACTCTCGATAGCCTTATTGGCTATCACTAGTTTGTCGTGGGCACAAGGTAGGCAATCCGCTTGGGTAACCACTAACAACAGAGCTGATGCCGTTGTTGTTTCGAACAAACAAACACTTAGAAATCCTCAATTATTTGCACTTGATGTTAACACACTGCGACAATCGTTAACAAACGCACCGCAACGATTTACAGCTGGTAAATCAAATGTTATTGTATCGTTCCCTAATACAAATGGGCAAATGGAAAGATTCCGCATTAAAGAATCATCAAACATGGATCCTGCCTTAGCGGCCCGTTATCCGGAAATTAAATCGTATATCGGACAAGGTGAAGATACTCCGGGTTCAACAATATATTTCAGTTTGTCTCCTTTAGGATTGCAGACAATGGTTATCAGACCTGACCAATCGGCCGAGTTTATTGAACCATACACTACGGATTTAAGTGCTTATACTGTTTATAAAAAAGCAGACAAAGCCGCTTCTTTAACCCGTTTCGAGTGTAAGGTAATTGCTGAAGCTCAAAATGAGTTAGTGGCAAGCGCAATCACTGCTCGTCCAAATGCTGATGATGCGACGTTGAGAACGTATCGTTTGGCGATGTCTGTAACAGGTGAATATACATCATATTTTGGTGGTACAAAAGCTTTGGCCTTGGCAGCAATCAACAATACTATGACCCGTGTGAATGGCGTTTTCGAAAAAGATTTCGCAACGCGATTGGTTTTGATTGCTAACACAGACAGCGTGATTTACACTAGTGCATCTTCAGATCCGTATTCTCCAGCTTCAGGTTTAGATAACTGGAATTTGCAATTGATGAATACATTAAGTTCTGTAATTGGTAACACGAATTTTGATATTGGCCACCTTTTTGGAGCTACTGGCGGTGGGGGAAATGCCGGTTGTATCGGGTGCGTGTGCAGCAATGACATGTCAACTTCGGTAGATGGTGGAATCACCTATCCGAACAATTACAAAGGAAGTGCTTACACATCACCGAACGATGGCGTTCCATCTGGAGATAATTTTGATATTGATTATGTAGCTCACGAAATGGGTCATCAGTTTGGTGCCAATCATACTTTTACGCATAGCAATGAAGGAACCGGAGTTCAAATGGAACCGGGTTCTGGTTCAACCATTATGGGATATGCAGGGATTACCAATTTGGATATACAGGCACATTCTGATCCTTACTTCCATTCAGTAAGTATTCAACAAGTTACTAATTATATCAAAAGTACTTCTTGCCAAACGAATACCGCTACTGGAAATTCAATCCCGACTGCCAATGCAGGTCTGGATTACACTATTCCGAAAAGCACACCGTTTATGTTAACAGGAACATCAACCGATGCCAATGGCGATACTTTAACTTATAGCTGGGAACAGTTCAATTCACAAAGTACCGCTGCGGCACCAAGCGCTACTAAAACAACTGGGGTCAACTATCGTTCTTATAGCCCAACGACATCGCCAACGCGATATTTTCCAAAAATGTCTTCTGTATTGACAGGCGCAACAACGACTGCAGGAAGTGAAATTACCGTCGAAGCTTTATCATCTGTAGCCCGTACATTAAATTTCAGAATGACAGTTCGGGATAATAGAGCCGGTGGTTCAGGAAACAATAGCGATGATACTCTTATTACTGTAAACGCTACAGCTGGGCCATTTAGCGTAACTGCACCAAATACCGCAGTTTCTTATGTTGGCGGAAGCACACAAACAGTTACTTGGGCTGTTGCCGGAACAACGGCAAATGGAGTGAATTGTGCGAATGTTGATATTTTAATTTCAACAAATGCCGGAACCAGCTGGACAACTTTGTTGGCGGCTACGCCAAATGACGGGATTCAGGCAGTTACTATTCCAAATACTGCAGGGACTACCAACAGAATTATGGTAAAAGGAACGAATCACATTTTCTTTGATGTTTCGAACGCTAATTTTACAATTACTGCCGGTTCATCTGATACTACAGCGCCAAGCGCACCAACAAGTTTAACAGCTTCCGGCACTACTCAAACTACAACAAATCTATCATGGACAGCTTCTACCGATAACGTGGCGGTAACCGGATATGATGTGTATAAAAATGGAGTTTTATTGGGCTCAACCACTACAGCAACAACTTATCCTGTAACGGGATTAACTGCTAGCACGGCTTATGCATTTACTGTGAAAGCAAAAGATGCTGCTGGGAATATTTCAGCAGTGAGTAACACAGCGAATGTAACTACTTTAGCATCAGATACTACTGCGCCAAGTGTGCCGACTACTTTAACAGCGTCGGGAACAACTTATAATGCTACTAGTTTGTCTTGGACAGCGTCGACAGATAATGTTGCGGTTACTGGTTATGACGTCTATCAAGGTGCTACTTTAAAAGGCTCAACCACTACAGCTACTACTTTTGCTGTAACAGGCTTATCAGCCTCAACAGCGTATGTTTTTACAGTGAAAGCGAAAGATGCAGCGGGTAACGTTTCTGCAGCGAGTAATACAGCAAATGTAACTACTCCGGCAGCGCCAATTACGTATTGTACTTCTCAAGGAAACAGCACTGCTGATGAGAAAATAGGAAGAGTTGTTTTTGGTACAATAGACAACATTTCGACCGGAACTGCGGGTTATGAAAATTTCACTGCACAAACTACCAATGCTACAAGAAGTAACGCTTATACAATTACCATAACTCCGGCTTGGACAGGCAGTGTTTATCCTGAAGGATATGCCGTATTTATTGATTACAATCAAAATGGCGTGTTTACAGATAGCGGAGAAACAGTTTGGAGCAATGCTGCTTCTACAACAACTCCGGTTTCGGGTTCAATTACTATTCCGGCGACAGCTGCTTTAGGGAATACCAGGATGAGGGTTTCAATGAAATATAATGGCGTTCCAACTTCATGTGAGGCTTTTTCATACGGACAAGTGGAAGATTATACCGTAAACATTCAGGCAGCTGCTGCGGATACTACAGGGCCAACAGCTCCGACAAGTTTAACAGCTTCAGGAACTACTCAAACCACAACTAACTTATCCTGGACAGCTTCGACAGATAATGTGGGCGTTACAGGTTATGATGTTTATCAGGGCGCTGCTGTAATTGGTTCAACTACGACAGCTACTACTTTTGGTGTAACAGCATTAACAGCTTCTACGGCTTATGCCTTTACTGTAAAAGCGAAAGATGCTGCTGGAAATGTGTCTTCGGATAGCAATACGGCTAATGTAACTACATTAACTCCTGCTGATACAACTGCTCCATCAGCTCCAACAAATTTGTCCGCTTCAAACACAACGCAGACTACCACTGATTTGTCATGGACAGCTTCTACAGATAATGTGGCAGTAACCGGATATGACGTATATAAAGATGGCGCTTTATTAGGTTCTACTTCTACAGCTACAACTTATGCAGTAACGGGATTAACGGCTTCAACAGCTTACGCATTTACGGTAAAAGCCAAAGATGCAGCAGGAAATATTTCAGCCGTTAGCAATACGGCGAACGTTACAACATTAGTAAATTCAACTAATGCGACCGATTTGTTATTCTCTGAATATATTGAAGGCTCTTCTAACAACAAAGCACTTGAAATTGCTAATAATACTGGCGCAGCTGTAAGTTTGTCTATGTACACAGTTAAGAAGCAAACCAACGGTGCAGGTGCCTGGAGTACAGGTATTGCTTTTACAGGAACATTAAACAACGGAGCCAAATTTGTATTGGTAAATAGTTCAATAAATGTTGCTTGTTACAGTACAGCTAGTGCAAACATTTCTACCGGTGGTGCTGAGTTAACCTTTAACGGTAACGATGCTGTAGGTTTGTTCAAAAACGGAGTGTTGATTGATATTATTGGAATATTTGACGGCGGAACAGCAAACTTCGCTATCGATGTTACTTTAAGAAGAAAGGCTACGGTTTTATCTCCAAACACCACTTTCAATTTGGGAGGCGAATGGGATTCTTTTGCAACAGATACCTGTGGTGGATTGAACAACCGTCCAAGCGATGCAACTGCTAATCCGATTGCAATCAAATTGTATCCAAATCCGGTAAAAGGGGATTTCCTGTATGTTTCAGATTCAGAAAATGCTAATTACAGAATTATAAATTCTTTAGGACAACAAATTGCTAAAGGTGCAGTTCAAAATGGCTTAATTGTGGTTTCTGGATTAACCTCAAATATCTATATGTTAGAATTGGAAGTAAATGGACAAACCGTTGTTAAACGTTTTATCAAGGAATAATTTAAGTTTTCAAAAACTAGAAACGCCACTTAACAGTGGCGTTTTTTTATATACTAAGCTGGACATTTTTGCAGAGGGCGAATTATATCCAAAAATCTTTCAATGGGTAATGGTTTACTTAATACATCTTCAACAAAGGGATTGCTTCTACATTTATTAATTTCACTAATACACAAGGTTGAAGAAAGCATAAAAAGTTGGGTTTCCTTTTTTAATCCATCTGACAGTTTATTATATTTTGAAATAAATTGAAACCCGTTCATTACAGGCATATCAATATCCGAAAGAATGATGAGCGAATGATTCAATTTACTCTTATAGTTTTTTAACCACCTAATACCTTCTTTTCCGTCATCAACTACATATATTTCTGAGGCTATAAAAGTCCTTTTTAAAATTTGTCGTGTTATAATTTGATCAATGACATTATCTTCAATAACTAAAAAGGTATAATTAGACTCCATAATAATCTGATTTGATTGTTAAATATGGAGCAAGCTATTGCAAAAGTTAGTAGTATAATAATGATTGTCTTTTCAAATTCGCGAAATTAGGCATAGCCAAAATGGATTTATTTGGCCTTTATTTTAAAATATTGCCCGAAGAATGATCGTGTTTTGCTCCGGTAACACTTGATAAAACATTGATTTGGTTTCGAAGTTTTAAAACGCCAAGCAAAGCAAAAATCAAGGCTTCCTTATATTCCAAAATTTTAGCATCAGGAATTATAATTTGCATTTGTGGCAAATGAGCCTGAATGCGTTCCATCAAAAAATCGTTATAAGCTCCTCCGCCGGTTGCTAAAAGCCTGCCATTTTTTGTTGGCAAAGCCACAGCGACCTGCAAGGAGATATGTTCGCTAAAAGTCCGCATTTTGTCTTGATTTGAAATAGTGTATTTTTCTATCAAAGGCAAAACAATCGTTTTTACAAATTCAAATCCGAGTGATTTTGGATATGGTTTTTTATAATAATCTAAATCATTTAATTCATTTAATAAATCAGTATCTATTTCACCCAATTTTGAAATTGTTCCTTTGTCATCATAATCCAATCCCAATGTATTGGCATAAAAATTCAAAACGGTATTTACCGGCGAAATATCAAAAGCAATCCTGTTTTCATTTTGCTCAAAGGAAATGTTAGAAAAACCGCCCAAATTCAAACAATAATCATAATCAGAAAACAAAATCCTGTCACCAATCGGAACCAAAGGCGCACCTTGTCCGCCAAATTGAACGTCCTGCGCACGGAAATCACAAACAACACTTTGAGCAATAAGTTTTGCTATTTCAGGAAGATTTCCAATTTGGAGTGTGAAGCCATTTTGAGGCTGATGCAGGATAGTGTGACCATGGGAACAAACGGCATCAAGGTCATTCAGGTTATATTTTTCAATAAATGTTTTAATAACATTTGCCAAAAGAACTGTGTAATCTTCATTGAGTTTTGTTAATTCATTCTGCGAAAAATCCACAGCAGTTTTTAGTTTATTCACCCAATCACTATCATAGGAAACCGTTTCAGTTTCAAGAATGGTAAAATCCCATTTGCCATCGATTATTGAAAAGTGAATATGTGCCAAATCAATACCGTCAAGCGAAGTGCCGGACATTACTCCGATAACATTATAAGTTTCTTTCTGCATTGGCTAAATTTACGAAAACGTTTGAAATTTAAACTTTATTATTATACTTTTGGACACCAAAATTAACGAATAGACAAACATAATCTTCACAACTATGGATTTTAATTTAACCGAAGAACAGATAATGATTCAACAGGCAGCGAGGGATTTTGCTATCGCCGAATTATTGCCTGGTGTAATTGAAAGAGACGAACATTCCAAGTTCCCAACGGAACAGGTGAAAATGATGGCTGAATTAGGATTCTTGGGAATGATGGTTGACCCAAAATATGGCGGAGCCGGTTTAGACAGTGTTTCCTATGTTTTGGCTATGACCGAGATCGCAAAAGTTGATGCTTCTGCTGCGGTAATCATGTCGGTTAACAATTCCTTGGTTTGTGCCGGAATGGAAAAATATTGTTCAGAGGAACAAAAAATGAAATATTTGGTGCCTTTGGCAAAAGGAGAAGTTATCGGAGCATTTTGCCTGTCAGAACCGGAAGCGGGAAGTGATGCAAGTTCGCAAAAAACTACCGCGAAAGATATGGGCGATTACTATTTGTTAAACGGAACCAAAAACTGGATTACCAATGGAGCAACAGCTTCGACTTACTTGGTAATTGCTCAGACTGATGTCGAAAAGAAACACAAAGGAATCAATGCTTTTATCGTTGAAAAAGGTTGGGCCGGATTTGAAATTGGTCCAAAGGAAAAGAAAATGGGAATCCGCGGAAGCGATACACATTCCTTGATGTTTGCTGATGTGAAAGTGCCAAAAGAAAATAGGATTGGTGCCGATGGCTTTGGGTTTAACTTTGCGATGAATGTGTTAAACGGAGGAAGAATCGGGATTGCTTCACAAGCATTAGGAATTGCAACGGGAGCTTATGAATTGGCTTTAAAATATTCTCACGAAAGAAAGGCATTCGGCAAGGAAATTTTTAAACACCAGGCAATAGCATTCAAATTGGCGGATATGTTTGTCAAAATTACAGCGGCTAAATTACTTATTATGAAAGCGGCTTGTGAAAAAGATGAAGGGAAAGATATTGCGCACTCAGGTTCAATGGCAAAATTGTATGCTTCAGAAATTGCTTTGGAAGTAGCAAACGAAGCGGTTCAGATTCACGGAGGAAACGGATATGTTGCCGAATACCATGTAGAACGCATGATGCGTGATTCTAAGATTACTCAAATTTACGAAGGAACTTCAGAAATTCAAAGAATTGTAATTTCTCGTGGTTTGGTATAAATATTTTTCTTATATTTGAGAAGAATAATTCTTAAAATTTAAAATTAATAATCACTAAACCCTTTCAGCAACGAAAGGGTTTTTTGATTTAAAAAATTAGTACTTTTACTTATATGTATGAGGAATTAAAATATTGGTATCTCCGTGATCACAAATTGTTTCGTACGTTGAGTTATTCTCAAATCAGGCAATTGTGTATAATTGTCGGTTTTAAAAAGGCCAAAAAAGGCGATATTATTTATTTTTCTTCTTCAGATGTGCCTCGGGTTTTTTTACTAAAAAAAGGGAATATCAAGATTGTTTCCATCGATGAAGATGGCAACGAAACTATCAAG
The DNA here is from genome assembly GCA_040388035.1 of Bacteroidota bacterium. GTDB lineage: Bacteria > Bacteroidota > Bacteroidia > Flavobacteriales > Flavobacteriaceae > Flavobacterium. The sequence goes on from JAZKCP010000010.1 coordinate 8,337, forward strand.
GACATTATCCAAAAGGGCGATTTGTTTGGCGAACTGGAACTGGAAAACGACAGAAACTCTAACGAATATGCCAAGGCTTTGACAGATGAGGTCGCCATTTGCAGTTTTCTTATGTCAGACTTTGAAGATTTGTTGTTGCGGAATCCAAATTTGGCTTTATCCTATACAAAGTTCGTTGGACTGAAAATGAAGCGCCTGAAAAACAATTATGCCAATCTGGTTTCAAAAGATGCTAAAACGAGATTGCTGACTTTTCTTAAGGATTGGGCGGAACGAGATGGGAAAATAGAAGGAAACCGTGTTGCCATCGAAAATTACCTGACCCAAAATGATATTGCCCAAATCATCTGTACTTCGCGCCAAACCGCTACATCGTTGCTAAATGAATTGGAGGAAAACGGCCTGATGCATTATGGAAGAAAAGAGATTATCATTGAAGATATATCAAAATTAAGCTAAAACCTGAAACAATGGTAACCTTCGACCACTATACCATCCGATTGATAGAATTAAGAGATTTGGAAAAGTACTTTTCGCTGATTGAAAATAATCGAAAAAGACTTGAGGATTTTTTTACCGGTACAGTCTCCAGAACAAGGAATTTTGAAGACACCGAAACTTTTTTGAAGGAGATTATCCAAAAACGTTACGCCAAACTATATTATGCGTTTGTTATAGAGGACAATGAAAATAAGGAATTTGTTGGTTTTATTGATATCAAGAATATAGACTGGAATATTCCCAAAGCAGAATTAGGCTGTTTTACCGACGAACGTTACGCCGGAAAAGGAATAACCTCTCAAGCATTTTCATTGTTTGTTGATTATTGCTTTAATCATTTTGGTTTTGCCAAACTGTTTCTCAGAACACACGAAAGCAATTTAGCAGCCCAAAAACTTGCCGAAAAAGGTGGCTTTCAGATTGAAGGTAAAATCCGTAAAGATTACAAAACCACAAAAGGCGAAGTCGTTGACTTGATTTATTATGGAAAAATTAAGGAGTAAAACACATTATTTGCGTCAAATGTAAACTACCCGACAAATCGTTTTTTCAAACCTGCCTAGTTTTGCTTCATAATCAAAACAATAAATTTTTATTATTATGAAAAAATATCTTTTAATCTTATTCTTTGTCCTCATATCCATTGCAACGTTTGGGCAAACCGCCGCAAAAAGAGCAGCTGAATTCAATTTGGAAAAAAAAGTAGCTATTCAGGGCTATGATCCGGTTGCTTATTTTATACAAAAGAAAGCAGTAAAAGGAAAAGCAACCATTGCTACAACTTATGAAGGCGTGACCTATAATTTTTCATCACAGGCCAATAAGGATTTGTTCTTAAAAAATCCATCCGGTTACGAACCACAATATGGTGGCTGGTGCGCTTATGCGATGGGCGCGAATGGTGAAAAAGTTGAAATCAATCCGGAAACCTTCAAAATTGTTGATGGAAAATTGAATCTGTACTACAACGCTTTTTTTAATAACACACTAAAAAGCTGGAACAAGGATGAGATCAACCTGAAGAAAAAAGCGGACAGCAATTGGAAGAAAATAATCAACTAATGGGAAAGACTATATTTACCTGGGTTGTGAAACTCATCGCTGTCATCATTCTTGTGCAAACCTTATACTTTAAATTCACCGGCGCAGAAGAAAGTGTTTATATTTTTACCAAATTGGGAATTGAACCTTTTGGAAGAATCGGTTCCGGAATAGTAGAATTGATTGCTTCGATTTTGATATTATTTCCGAGAACGACTTTGCTTGGAGCATTATTAGGAGCAGGAACAATGCTTGGTGCCATTTTCTCACACTTATTTGTCTTGGGAATTGAAGTAAAAAATGATGGCGGAGAATTATTTATTTTGGCAATAATTACTTTACTTTGTTGCACGATATTAATTCTTCAAAACAGAAATAAAATACCTGATTTACTAAAACTTAAGTTATAAATAAAATATGCTCATACCATCGTTGAATAAAGCGTTAAATGAATTGGAGTCGTTGCTACATCAACTCTCCAATGATGATTTTGCATCGCCTTGCAAGGCTTTGAGCAATTCAACAATTGGTGAGCACACGAGGCATATCATTGAAATGTTCCAATGTTTGGAAAATCAATATGATAATGGCGTTGTAAATTATGACAAAAGAAATCGGGATTACCAAATTCAATCGGATACTGGTTTTGCTTTACAATGTATCGCAGATATTAAGAGCCAATTGGAAAAAGAAAATAAAAAAATCCTTTTGGAACAAATCGTTGATGAAGAGGAATTACATATCGAAAGCAATTATTTCCGCGAATTATTATATAATTTGGAGCATTGCATCCATCATCAGGCTTTAATAAAAGTAGCTGTCCTGCAATTGGAGCATTTGCAGATCGATGCAGATTTTGGCGTAGCGCGATCTACAATTGAATACAGAAAACAATGTGCACAGTAAGTTTTGTCAATGCCAATGGCAAAATAATTATTACTTCCAATCGGGATGAGAAAATACTGAGACCGAACGCCATTGAACCCAAAAACTATATCATTAACAACAAAAGCATTATCTTCCCAAAAGATAAAAAAGCAGGCGGAACATGGTTTGCCGTTGACGAACATTCTACCATTTTGGTGCTCTTAAATGGCGCCGATGAAAAACATATTCCCAAAGAAAGTTACCGGAAAAGCCGCGGGTTGATAGTATTGGAACTTATCAGCAGCAAATCAGCAATAACAACGTGGAAGCATATTGATTTACAAAACATTGAACCTTTTACTTTAGTGCTTTTTCAAAATCAGAAACTTTATCAATTGCGATGGAATGAGGCAGAAAAAAGTACGTTAGAATTAGATGTCAATCAGAGTCATATTTGGTCTTCTTCGACTTTGTATCCCAAGGAAATCAGGGAAAAAAGAGCCAATTGGTTTAACACTTTTCTCGATACAAAGCCTGAAGTTAATGCAGATGAGCTATTCAATTTCCACCGTTATACCGAAGAAGAAAACACCGAACACGGATTGGTTATCAATAGAAATGACGCTTTGAAAACACTAAGCATTACGCAAACGGTCATCGAAAAAAACAAAGTTCAAATTCATTACAATGATTTGATTGCCGAACGGGATTTTTCCAATACCTTTATTTCAGTATAACAACTCATAATCTATAACTCATAACTCATAACTATTTGAGACTATTTCTGCATAAGTTGTTCCATTGGGAATATTGGCCATTTCAAATCGTCTATATTCCTATTTATTTTTTATGGGCTTATTATGCGTTGAAAGCCCGCTCAATTTTTTTCTTTAATGCCTGTGATCCAACTATAAAAAATGGTGGTTTTATGATGGAAAGTAAAATGGAAATCTACAATTTGATTCCACAGCATTTTTATCCAACAACAAAATTGGTAACAGAAAAAATGCCATTTGATAAGGTCCAAACTTTACTTGAAACCTCAAAAATAAATTTTCCTTTTATCGCAAAGCCGGATATCGGACTTCGAGGTTCAGCGGTAAAAAAAGTAACCAATTTAGCCGAATTAAAAGCCTATCACAACAAAGCCGATTTCGATTATCTATTGCAGGATTTGATTCCGTATAAAAATGAAGTCGGGATTTTTTATGTTCGCTTTCCAGATGAAAAGCATGGAAAAATTACAGGAATTGTAGCCAAGGAATTTCTAATTGTTGAAGGTGATGGCTGTTCAACTATTGAAGAATTATTAAAAGCGAATCCGCGATACGAATTCCAGTTAAAAGTGCTTGAAAAGGAATATGGAAACCAGCTGAACACGACTTTGGCAAAAGGTGAGAAGATAAATTTAGTGCCTTATGGGAATCATGCCCGTGGTGCGAAATTCCTGGATTATAGTAATCGGATTTCGCCGGAACTAACCAAGGTTATTGACGAAATGTGCCTTCAGGTTCCCGAGTTTTATTTTGGCAGAATGGATTTGATGTACAACACCTGGGAAGAACTCGAACAAGGAAAAAACTTTTCCATAGTCGAATTAAACGGCGCTGCCAGCGAGCCAACGCATATTTATGATCCCAAGCATTCCTTGTTTTTTGCATGGAAAGAATTGGCAAGGCACATTAGCTATATGTTCCGTATCAGTGTTGAAAATCACAAACGCGGTTTTCCTTATCTATCACATACAGATGGTATGGAACAGTATAGATTACATTTGGAACAATCCAATAAAATAGTTCATTTCTAATGCAGAATCTCAAAAACATAGCTGTTGGTTTTCTCGTGAGTTTTTTAGGCTCAATTCCGTTGGGATATTTAAATGTTATCGGATTAGACATCTATAATTCCTCCGGAATGCGCTCAGCTATCTTCTATTTATTAGGCGTGATTTGCATCGAATTCTGCGTAATTTATTTGACACTGATTTTTGCCGATAAATTATCCAAAAAGGAAAAGCTGCTGAAATTCATCGAAGGTTTTTCAGTCGTATTCATGTTTATATTAGCTTATATATTTTATTCGAGTGCAAATGCTGATGATGCGAACAGAACTGTTTTTTCAAATACTTTTCAAAATTTTTTCTTTGCCGGAATAGTTTACAGCATCCTTAACTTTATTCAAATTCCGTTTTGGTTGAGCTGGAATTTGTATTTGTTGAACGGTAAGTTTATCGAAATTTCAAACAACAGAAAATACGTGTATGTTTTTGGAACAATAGCCGGAACGTTTTGCGGGATGTTAATTTTAATTCTGTCACTTCATTATTTTGCCAATAATGTTGAATTTCTTTCCAAATATCTGATGAAATTCATTATTCCGCTTGTGTTTGCTGGACTGGGAGTTTTTCAGGGAATCAAGTTTTATAGAAAGTATTACAATTAAATTCAATCGTTTCATTTCCTAAGTTTTGCTATATTTACCAGACTTATGAAAAACATCATCATAACAGGAACTTCACGTGGCATAGGATTCGAACTTGCATTGCAGTTTGCAAATGCCGGACATAATGTGCTCGCCATTTCACGTAAAACACCACAAGCCCTATTGGGAGACCAAAAGGTTACTTGTCTTTCAGTTGATTTATCCAAAGAAGAGGAACTTATTGTTGTTGAAAATTTTATTTCGCAAACCTGGAAAAAAGTAGACATCATCATTCACAACGCCGGAAGTTTGGTCAACAAACCGTTTGCACAAACAACGCAACAAGATTTTGAAAATGTCTACAAGGTCAATGTTTTTGGGGTTGCCAATCTCACCCGAATTTGTTTACCCTATTTGCAAAAAGGAAGCCATGTGGTTTCCATAAGTTCTATTGGCGGAATTCAGGGAAGTATAAAGTTCGCCGGACTTTCAGCTTACAGTTCAAGCAAAGGCGCGATAATTACCTTATCCGAATTATTGGCTGAAGAGTATAAGGAACAAGGCATAGCGTTCAATGTATTG
>JAZKCP010000010.1:13758-35449 GCA_040388035.1 Bacteroidota bacterium
AATACAGAAATGTTACATGAAGCTTTTCCGGGTTACGAAGCTCTAATTTCTGCCAATGAAATGGCGGATTATATTTTCAATTTTGCCTTAACGGGAAATAAATATCACAACGGAAAAATAATTCAGGTTTCATCTTCAACACCCTAATTTTGAGTGAAGTTCTCTCCAAATATTTACCTGAACACGCAGTCATCTCTTGTTTTGAACTAATTAGGGAGAACAATGTTCATTTGAAAATCGTCAATGAACGACAGACACGCCATGGCGATTACCGGCGGGCTGTTGGTGGAAAGCACGAAATCACAGTCAACGCCAATCTGAATAAATATCGGTTTCTAATTACCTTGGTTCACGAAATCTCACATTTGGTAGCTTATGAAAAATACGGACGGTTTATAAAACCGCACGGCAACGAATGGAAAATTACGTTTCAACGGCTTATGGTTCCGTTTATTAGGCCTGAGATTTTTCCGCATTCGGTATTGCCATTGATTGCTAATCATTTCAGAAATCCAACAGCAAGCAGCGATACCGATGCCCGATTGGCTTTCGCCCTAAAGCAATTTGATGAACGGAAACCGGATGTTCATTTTATACACGAAGTACCAAGCGGAAGCATGTTCCGAATAAAAAATGGCAGGATTTTTCAAAAAAAAGGCTTGCGCGTAAAACGCTACGAATGCCTTGAAGTCAAAACCGGAAGATTATATTTGTTTAACGCCAACGCTGAGGTGGAAATTTTACCTGGATAGTCATGGTAAAAAGAAAGCCTTATTTATTATTATTGTTTAGCGCCATTTTATTTTTGGTTTTTGGTTTTTTTGTCTCAACTGAAAGCATACTGGATATTAACGTTCACGATACTTACTTTATTATAACTCATCCTCATCTATGCTGGGTACTTACAGAAGTTTTTTGTGGTCTTTACTTGATATATTTGATTTTGGAAAAAGCCAAAATTTCAATGATTTTATTGCTTTCCAAGATTCATATTTATGGAACTTTGGTTTCGGTGGTCGGCATATTTTTTCCGTATTCATTGATTTTTGATTCTTCAGAATTTCCGTTATATGATGATTCACAATACACCAATTTATGTTTGTTCGTTTGCGCTTTAACCTTTTTATTGTTTCAACTCCTGTTTATTATAAATATATTTGTATCCATAATAAAAAAACTTTGCAACTCTGACACTCAGTAACTTTGCAACTCTAAAAAAATGAATAAAAATTATTACGCAATATTGATGGCTGGTGGTGTTGGTTCAAGATTTTGGCCGGTGAGCACTACTGATTTCCCGAAACAGTTCCACGATATGCTGGGTTCGGGAGAAACGTTGATACAAAAAACATTCAGCCGATTGTCAAAATTAATTCCGGTGGAAAATATTTTGATATTGACAAACGAGCGCTATAACGATTTGGTTTTGCAACAATTGCCAATGGTAAAAAAGGAACAAGTATTGTTAGAGCCGGCGATGCGTAACACTGCGCCTTGTATCTTATATGCTTCACTAAAAATTCAAAAGCAAAATCCCGATGCAGTTATGGTTGTCGCACCTAGCGATCATTGGATCGAAGACGAAGATAAATTTTCAAACAATTTAAAACAATGTTTTGATTTTTGCCAAAAAGAAAATGCATTGATGACATTAGGGATTCAGCCCACTTTTCCAAACACTGGTTTTGGTTATATCGAATTTGCCAAGGCTGATATAAATGCCATTAAGAAAGTAAGTCAATTTCGTGAGAAACCAAATTATGAAACAGCTAAATCTTTTTTGGAAGCAGGAAATTTTCTTTGGAATGGCGGTATTTTTATTTGGAGTGTAAAATCAATTATTGAAGCCTTTGAGAAATTTCAGCCACAAATGAATTCATTGTTTCAGCAGGGTTTTGAAAGTTATAATACATCTAATGAAGAACAATTTATTCATCAGAATTATCAAAATGCTGAAAATATCTCCATTGATTATGCGGTAATGGAAAAAGCAAAAAACGTATATGTTTTACCAGCCACTTTTGATTGGAATGATTTGGGAACCTGGGGTTCATTACATGAAAAATTGGACAAAGATGACAATAATAATACAGTTGTAAACGCTAGGGTAATTTTGGAAAACGCCTCCAATAACATCATTCGTTCCGAAGCAAAAAAGCTTGTAGTAATTGACGGACTCAACGATTATATCATTGTGGATAATGAAAATGTGCTGATGATTTATCCCAAAGATAAAGAACAGGATATCAAACGAATTACCGAAATGGCAAATAAATTATAAGATAAGGGAGCAAATTGGCTCCTTTTTTTATGTAAAATCTAAGATTTTAGCTAATAAATATAAATTTGTGCTATCTTGTATTCTCTAAAAAAAATAAAATTGATGTTTGGTAAAAAGTTGTATTCATTTTTGATGTTTTTGTTTTTTGCGCAATTTGCCCAAGGACAACTATCAAATTTTACATTGAATGTTACGGCTACGAATGAAACATGCACTGCAAATGGAACTTTAACTTTTGTAGTTTCGAATACGACAGCAGGTTCCACAATTTTATATTCCATCTATTTACTTCCAAATGTTACTACGCCAATTTCGGTTCAGTCGGCGACAACAATTTCGGGATTGAGTGCGGGCAATTACAGAGTGGTGGCGACGCAATCTTTAGGAGGTGACAACGGAACACAGCAACGCGATGCAACCATCGTTAACACGATAACCCTTTTAACCTATCAGCTGACTGGCACCAATGAAACATGTGGAAATGACGGAAGCATAACGGCCAATATTGCAACCGGAGCAGCACTGAATTATGAAATTATTTCCGGACCAATGATAAGACCACTACAGTCTTCGAATGTTTTTACAGGTTTGACAGCTGGGGTTTATCAGATTAGGGTCACTGATATTTGCGGGCAGGCAGTTGTTCAGACATACACCTTATTCCAGTCTGATACAGCCTTAAATTTTTCTTTGATGGTGCCTATTTTAACTGGCTGTACTACAGCTGGCATTGGAGCTGTTTTTCAAACGACTCTACCATCAGGAGTAGTAAAATATCCTCTTGAAGTAGCGATTGTATTTTCTCCACCCAGCGGACCACCGATTTATTTTCAATTAACTGTAGGTGGCGGTAATAGCTTTTCCCAGCAAGTTCCCTATTATCCGGGTCAGACCAGCAGCTATACATTTACGATAACAGATGGTTGCGGTACGGTATACCATTTAAACGGGCTTATTCAAAATTTGGCACCTATTGGTGGGCCCGGTTATACTGTTGCTCCTCAGGATTGTGTTTTTCAGCTGATAGGTTTTTCGAATGTTTCTTCATTGATTTTGGTGTCGGCACCTTCAGGCTACGCAGGTACACTGCCCCAAAGTTTCACTGCTTCAATAGTCAATTTAGAGGTAACTGTCCGTAACTTAGTTCCCGGAACTTATGTTTTTAATGTTATAGATGCGTGTGGCAGTCCGCAGACCATAACAGTAATAGTTCCGCCAAACCAAAATGCGGGTGATCCTCCTTTTTCTCAGTTGGCTAACCAGACCTGTGTTGACGCAACGGTTTTTATATATGATATTAACAGTCTGATAATGGTTTCAGCTCCTCCGGCATACACTGTTCCCTTGCCTCATGATTATAGTAGCATAATAAATTCAGCGCACTATGGGGTTTTTGTCCATTTACCTATTGGAACCTATACTTTTAACGTGTTAGATCGATGCGGAAATCCGCAGCCGATGACTGTTGTTATAGCTCCACAATCAAATCCACCGGGAGTATTAGTTAGGGAAGGATGCGAAAATGGTCTTGGTTCATTTCGAATTTCGGGAGATCTTATAACTATTTCTATAACATCAGCTCCAACAACCTATACAGGCACTGTACCTATTGATCTGACAGCGAGTATTACAGGGAACGGAACTACATTGACTATGGGTTCGCTACCACCCGGAGCTTATAGTTTCCAGTCTACTAATTCCTGCAGTCAATCTTTTTCAACAAATGTGACGATTACAGGTTATCAGGAAAATACTAATGTGGTAATTACTCCGAACTGCGGATCGTTTAACGTTAATTTGAATCATACCAGTAATAATAGCAGTGCTCCGGCTAGATATTGGTTACAGAAATATAATACAGTAAACGGAAACTGGGGACATCCTTTAACGAATGCGATTTATACAGACGGTTTAGTTCCGACTACAACAGATTCCTTTCAATTAACAAACAATATTATAACTTATAATATGGCTTTTACCGGGCATTTTAGGATATTAAAGATTTTTAGCGTTTTTACGACCGGAAATCCAATACCTGCCAATTGCTTTAAAGTTATTTATGAATTTGATTTTGCGAATGTGCCTAGAATTATTGATGTGTTTCCGGTTTCTTGTGGTTCAACTATAGAAGTTGTGGTAAATGCAGTAGGAAATTCGGCTTTGGTTTATCGAATTGTTACCAAAAACGGTTTGCCTTTTTTGGTTGAAAATGGAAGCTCAAGTATTTTTTCTGGCTTAGAACCGGCGATTTATACTTTTGAAGTCGAAGATGTATGTCATAATAGTGCCAATAGCCAATTTCAGGTTTTGAATCCTGAGCCAATGACTATAAGTGCCAGCCCAATTTTATGTGATGGAGAGAGCGCTTCTTTAACGGTACCCAATTTTCCGTTTCTGACTTATGAATGGTGGAAAGACAATAACACCACAACTATTTTGAGTACGGCTAATGCATTATCCTTTCCATCTTTTAATTCAACATTAGATAATGGAATCTATCATGTTAGAATAACCTATTTAGGAAACCCTGGTTCCTGCCTTAATCAGGTTCTGGATTATGAAATCAACATAACCAATAATGCTCCACAAGCCGGTAATGACAATACTGTCTCTTATTGTGGCAGACAAGGGACTATTGATATGAATACTTTACTAACGGGAACTTTTCAAGCTTCCGGAACTTGGTCAGAAATAACTTCAAGTGGTATGCTGACAAATAATTTATGGAATTCATCAACTGTTCCTTTTGGAACCTATCAGTTTAAATATACTGTTTCCGGAAGTTGTGTTTCGACAGATGAAGCATCGATTAACATTACAATAAAAGACATTCCACAGATACCGGCAGCCAGTGTTGATCCTATAATTTGTGAAACTCAAAATTTGAATCTTTTTTCAACATTTATAGCGAATGCAACTTATAATTGGAGTGGACCTAATGGATTTACATCTACTGTTCAAAACCCTGTCATTAATTCAATTTCCATTACCGAAAATGGAACTTATTCCGTTAACGCTAATTTGAATGGTTGTCAGTCTGGAAATTCAAGTGTCGACATTTTGATTAATCCTTTGCCAAGTTTTGCTTTACATCAGGGTTGTGTTGGGAAAGATTACCAGGTTTGGTACACTCGACTAAATGAGGCCTCTTTTGATGAAACGAATTCAACATTTAGCTGGACAGGGCCAAATAATTTTACGAGTAATCAGAATCCGATAATAATTACCGGAGCTGAATTGGGAATTTATTCACTTCAAATCACTAACCAATTTGGATGCGAAGCAATTAACACTATTGATGTTGTAAGGAATATTTGTTTTATACCAAATGTAATTACACCAAACAATGATGAAACAAATGAAAGCCTGGATCTGACAGGATTTGGTGTTAACAAACTTGAAATCTACAATCGTTGGGGAAGAAAAGTTTATGAAAAAAACAATTATTCAAATGAATGGCATGGACAGAATATGAGCGGCGGCATATTACCCGACTCAACATATTTTTATATAATTAAATTGTCCACTGAGGAAATTAAAAACGGCTGGATTTTCCTGAGTAAAGGGTAACCTATTCTCCTTTATTTTGCGCTTTCCTGATTTTTTTGAAAAGGTTAGACGAATACACAAAATCAACAACCGCTTCGTTATCGGTCTTGAAAATTTCTTTTTTGCTTCCTTCCCAAGCCAAAATGCCTTGTTTAAGGAAAATAATTTTTTCGCCAATTTCCATTACCGAGTTCATGTCGTGTGTATTAACAACCGTGGTAATATTGTACTCTACAGTAATTTCATGTATTAGGTTGTCAATCAGTATCGCTGTTTTTGGATCAAGACCCGAGTTTGGTTCGTCACAAAAAAGATATTTTGGGTTGTTTACGATAGCACGCGCAATCGCCACACGTTTTTGCATTCCGCCCGAAAGTTCCGAAGGTTTTTTATGATTTGCCTGTTTTAAGTCAACTCTGTGAATTACAAAATTGACACGTTCCCTAATTTGGGCAGGGGTTTTATTGGTGAACATTCTTAGCGGAAACCCAACGTTCTCTTCAACTGTCATGCTGTCAAACAAGGCGCTTCCCTGAAAAACCATTCCAATTTCTGTACGCAATTCCCTTTTTTCAGCATCTGAAAGTTCGGTATAAATCCTTCCGTCAAAAGCGATTGTTCCTTTATCTGGTGTGTGGATTCCAAGCAAACTTTTAAGCAAAACCGTTTTTCCGGAACCACTTTGCCCGATAATAAGATTGGTTTTCCCTGTTTCAAAAGTGGTTGTGATTCCTTTTAAAACTTTGGCATCGCCAAAAGATTTCTCCACATTTTTTACTTCTATCATTAGGTTAAAAGTAATTGCGTTAATATATAATTCACTAAAATTATCGTTACCGATGTCCAAACAAAGGACACGGTACTTGCCTTACCAACTTCCAATGCGCCGCCTTTCATATAATAGCCGTGAAATGACGGTATGGTTGCCAAAAGCAAAGCAAAAATGAATGTCTTGATAAATGCGTAGGTTATGTGAAACGGTATAAATTCCATTTGAAGACCATTTACAAAATCGGCACTGTTGCCAAATCCGCCGTAAACGCTTGCAATAAAACCGCCTGTGATTCCTAAAAACATCGCAATTCCAATCACAAAAGGGTAGAGCAGCAATGCTATTAATTTTGGAAAAACCAAATAATTCAATGAATTTACTCCCATTACCTCAAGCGCATCAATTTGCTCTGTAACGCGCATCGTTCCTATACTTGAGGTAATAAACGAGCCCATTTTTCCGGCCATGATTATTGAGATAAATGTAGGTGCAAATTCCAGGATTATCGATTGCCTGGTGGCAAAACCAATAAGGTACTTTGGGATTAAAGGATTGGTTAAATTCAGTGCCGTCTGAATCGCAACAACACCGCCAACGAAAAACGAAATGAATGCTACAATTCCGAGTGATCCAATAATCAAATCGTCAATTTCCTTGAAGATTAATGTCCTCATCACAGACCATTTTGTGGGCTTTCTGAAAATTTCGGCGAGCATCAAAAAATATCTTCCGATTTGCGATAAATAACGGACTAGCATCATGGTTTATAAATAATGTCAAAAATAGCTATAAGTTGCGAGTTATGAGTTATGAGTTATGAGTTTTTTGGGCGTTCCCCTTCGGGTCGCGCTTTCCGCGCTACATGGTAGCCCGCTCCAATCGCTAACGCAATCTCTTTAAAACAACTTCGCTTTCATTTTTTCCCAGCGATAGTTTCGGATAAATTGGGCTTGCTCCGGCGTTACCAAAAGTTCTTTTTTGGCAGATTTGGCTTTCCAAAATCCGTTTATGTAATCAAGGAACAATAAAGGTTTTCCTTTTCGCATCGCTAATTTTAATGAAGCGATTGACGTAATTAGAAATCCGTAGCCCAAACTGTAAAATGCTTCGCCTTGTTTATAACGTGCGATTTTGTTGTAATTGGCCCCGGTCGGTTTTAAGTGTTTTACCTTTAAAGTTTCGTCAGTTACCACTTTCCAATTATAAAATTTGCACAGCAATTCGTCAACGGTATCCCAACCCATAGCAGGTTTTAATCCACCAATTTGTTTAAAACACTCTTTTCGGTAAGCTTTAAATGCGCCGCGAATGTGATCTTTGTCGGTCAGATTTTCTAAAATCCAATCACCATTTTTTTCGATGTAAGCAAAGCCGCCGACCATTCCGATTGTTACATCCGATTCAAAATGCCTGACAATAGTTTCAAAATAATTCGGCGGAAAAATTAAATCGGCATCTGCTTTTACGATAAAATCGTAATTTTCATCCAAGGTTTCCAAACCTTTTTGAAACGCTTGGATTACTTTGCTTCCGGGCAAATGAATTGCATCAGAAGTTTTATTAACTGATGAAATAAACGAGTGATTTTTGGCGAAAGCCGAAACAATTTCGGCAGTTTTATCTGTAGAATTGTCATTAACAACGACTATTTTCTTTGGCAAAACCGTTTGTTCCACCAATGACTGCAGCGTTAGTGAAATAAACTTCTCTTCGTTATAAGTCGGAATGACAATGTAGTAGTTCATCGTTTTACCTTTTCGGCGTAAACCATATAATAACGCGGAGTAAAATTTCTCAGCAACGGACGGAAACCAAGTTTTTTCACCGGATGTGTAAATTTTTGACGGTCGATAATTTTCCAGCCCGTTTTTTCCAAAATCCAGTCCAACTGCCAATCTTCAAATTCGTGATAATGCCTGTCCCATTTATCGGTTTTGCTTCTATAAGCAGGAGAAAACCACAATCGCAACGGAATTGAAATTAATAATTTGTCGCATTTTACATTTTCCAAAATCGTATACGGATTTAACAAATGCTCAAATATTTCAAAACCGGTAAAGACATCATAAGTTTCCTTTTGTAAAGCCGTTTGGTCCTTGTCCAAATCTTCACCTTTAGTATTGATAACGGTATAACCATTATCCTCCATGATTTTAGAGAACGGATTTGGGACACCAAGATCAAAAATGGTTTCCGAAGTTTTGACGTGTTTTTTTAAGAATGCTAACGTTAAGTTGAATCGCTTGCTCGGATACGTTTTCTCGTACATGTTTGTAGTTTACAGTTTTTAGTTAACGGCTTACAGTTTTGGGTTAACCAATTACAATTATAAGTTTTAAGTAGGCAAAATTAATGATAACTAATGGAAATATTTACATACTCATTCCAAAAACTATCAACTGTAAACCGTTCACTAAAAACTCAAAATTTACATTTTGTAAACGATAGCATTCACATTCATTCCGGCACCAACAGATGCAAAAAGAATGACATCGCCTCTTTCAATAGAATGATTTTCAAGTTGGCCTTTTACCAATAAATCATACAATGTTGGAACGGTTGCCACACTTGAATTACCCAATTTGTGAATGCTCATTGGCATGATTTCTAAGGGTGCAGTTTGACCATGTAATTTATAAAAACGATGGATAATGGCTTCATCCATTTTTTCATTGGCCTGATGGATAAGTATTTTTTTTACGTCTTTTATATCAACACCGCTTTTGTCCAGGCATTCTTTCATGGCTTTTGGAACATTGCTCAAAGCAAATTCATAAATCTTTCTTCCATGCATTTTGAGGTAACGCACATCAGGATCACATTCCTTATTAAATGAATTCCCGAAGTACAGATAATAGGCTTCGTCATAAGTAAAAGTGGCTGTTTCGTGAGCTAAAATCCCACCTTCTTCATCCGTAGCTTCTATGATAGTTGCTCCAGCGCCATCAGAATAAATCATAGAATCCCTGTCATGCAAATCGACAACACGGGAAAGAGTTTCCGCACCAATTACCAAACACTTTTTCGCCATTCCGGCTTTAATAAAAGCCTGCGCCTGAATAACCCCTTCAAGCCATCCCGGGCAACCAAAAAGCATGTCGTAAGCTACGCATTTTGGGTTTTTAATACGCAAATCGAATTTGACCCGGGTGGCCAAACTTGGAACCAAATCGGTTTGAATAGCCCCTTTTTTTACGTTGCCAAAATTGTGTGCGAAAATAATATAATCCAAAGTTTCCGGGTCGATCTTAGCATCTTCCACCGCCTTTTTTGCAGCCAGGAATGCGATATCGGAGTTGTTTAGATTGTCGGTAACATACCTGCGTTCCTGTATTCCCGTAATCTCAAGAAATTTCTCGGCCACTACATCATTCGGATGTGGAAAAGGAGTTCCGTCATCGTTCAAAAAAACATGCTCAGCAAAATCTTTATTGGATACTATTTCAGTTGGGATATAACTTCCGGAACCGGTAATTTTTATATTCATTGGTTTAAATGTTTCGATGGCAAATTAGTATTAAAAATAATTATTGTTTAAGTAATTTGCAATTAATTAAAAACAATTATGAATAATTTAAAAAATATCCTGTATTGTTATTGAACTAATAATTATTTATCTTTTTCCTGTGCAATCTTTATCTGCATTACCGTGGCAATGCTTAGTGCCTGTGTTTTTATCTGCCCGGCTTTTTCACCTTTGAAATTTTCATCAATAGTAGTATAAAAATGGTTGAGCCAAATGTTGAATAATTCGGGAGTAAGATGTTCCTTAGTATTTACGTCTAAATGTATTTGCGTCAGGTTCTTTATATAACCTCCGGTTCCGAGAATAGCCTGCGACCAAAATGTCACCAATATTGGCAAATGCTCTACCAGTTTTATCCTGACAACATCCGTAAAAATGTAACTTATGGAATCATCCGAAAGCAGTTTTTTATAGAATTCGTCAACAACTAAGTATAAATCATCTTGGGTTTGGATGTCTTTCATAATTTAGTCATAAGATCATAAAGTCAAAAGTCGAATGCCATTTGTTTTTATACTTTTGACATTCGACTTTAAGGCATTAAGACATTTTTTTACATATAAGCCTCAATCGGCGCACAGGAACAAATTAAATTCCTGTCGCCATAAGCATCATCAACACGACGCACACTTGGCCAGAATTTGTTTTCTGCAATATAATCCAAAGGATAAGCAGCTTGCTCTCTAGTGTAAGGCATATTCCAGTCGTTTGAGGTCAACATAGCTAATGTATGTGGAGAATTTTTCAAAACGTTATTTACGTCTTCAGCAGAAGCTGCGTCAATCTCTTTTCGGATTGAAATCATCGCGTCACAAAAACGATCCAACTCAGCTAAATCTTCAGATTCTGTTGGCTCAACCATTAAAGTTCCTGCAACCGGGAAAGAAACCGTTGGTGCATGGAAACCATAATCCATTAAACGTTTGGCAATATCCGTAACTTCAATTCCGTTTTGTTTGAACGAACGACAATCCAAAATCATTTCGTGCGCGGCACGTCCCATTTCACCGGAATATAAAACCGGATAATGTTCCTCTAAACGGGCTTTCATATAATTGGCATTCAAAATTGCGTGTTGTGTTGAGCTTTTCAAACCTTCTGCACCAAGCATCATAATGTAACCATACGAAATCAAACAGACCAAAGCCGAACCATAAGGCGCGGAAGAAATCGCGGTTATTGCCTGTTCGCCGCCAACATTAATCACAGGATTTGTTGGAAGGAAAGGAACAAGTTTTTCGTTTACGCAAATCGGTCCAACTCCAGGTCCACCGCCACCATGAGGGATAGCGAAAGTTTTGTGTAAGTTCAAGTGGCAAACATCAGCACCAATTGTCGCCGGATTGGTCAATCCAACCTGCGCATTCATATTGGCACCATCCATATAAACCAAGCCACCGTTGTCATGGATGATTTTGGTAATTTCACAGATAGCGCTTTCAAAAACTCCGTGGGTTGATGGATAAGTTACCATTAAACAAGATAAGTCATCTTTGTGCTCAATCGCTCTTGCTCTCAAATCTTCCACATCAATGTTTCCATTTTCCATGGTTTTGGTTACGATAATGTGCATTCCGGCCATCGCTGCCGAAGCCGGATTGGTTCCGTGAGCCGATGATGGAATCAAACACACATTTCGGTGATTATCGCCACGAGATAAATGATAGGCACGAATTGCCATCAAACCGGCGTATTCGCCTTGCGCACCGGAATTTGGCTGTAAAGTTGTTCCCTGAAAACCGGTTACTACATTTAATTGCTGCTCTAATTTTTTAAGCATCGTGATATAACCTTCTACCTGTTCAATCGGAGCAAATGGATGAATGCTGTTCCAATTTGCCATCGATAAAGGCAACATTTCTGCTGCTGCGTTTAGTTTCATTGTACAAGAACCTAACGAAATCATCGAATGGTTTAATGACAAATCCTTACGCTCTAATTTTTTGATATAACGCATCAACTGGCTTTCAGAATGATGGTTGTTGAATACTTCATGTGTTAAGAAGTCAGAACTTCTTATTGATGAAACGGGAATATTGTTGTTTGCTGCCAAAGCTGAAACTTTAAACGCTTCTTTTCCGCTAGCTTCAGCAAATATTGCAATGATTTGATTGATGTCGGCAACAGAAGTAGTTTCGTTTAACGAAATAGATATCGTTTCGGCATCTGCATAATAAAAATTCACTTCGTTCTTCTCCGCTATAGCTTTTACTTTCTTAGCATCAGCTTTTACAGAAATCGTATCAAAGAAAGCAGTGTTGGTTTGGTAAACGCCTAATTTATTTAAGGCATCTGCTAAAGTTACCGCCGAAGAATGAACTTTATCAGCGATATATTTTAAGCCTTTTGGTCCGTGGTAAACAGCGTACATTCCCGCCATAACAGCAAGTAAAACCTGAGCCGTACAAATATTGGAAGTTGCTTTTTCACGTTTGATATGTTGTTCCCGGGTTCCTAAAGCCATACGCAAAGCACGCTTTCCGTTGGTGTCGATAGATACGCCGATGATTCTTCCCGGCATAGAACGCTTGTATTCTTCCTTAGTTGCGAAGAAAGCTGCATGAGGACCACCATAACCCATTGGAATACCAAAACGTTGTGTGGTTCCAACAACTACATCGGCGCCCATTTCTCCCGGAGATGTCAGTTTGACCAATGATAAAATATCTGCAGCAACGGAAACCTTAATTTCGTTTTCATTTGCTTTAGCAATAAAAGCACTGTAGTCATTAACCTGACCATATTTACCCGGATATTGAAGGATTGCTCCGAAGAAGTCAGTCGAGAAATCAAATGTTTCGTGGTTTCCAACAACTAATTCGATTCCAACCGGAATAGAACGGGTTTGTAATATTGATAGTGTTTGTGGCAGAATTTCTTCCGAAACGAAGAATTTATTTATGTTATTTTTCTTTTGGTCACGCGTACGAACGTCAAATAACAACGCCATTGCTTCTGCAGCGGCTGTTCCTTCATCTAATAACGAAGCATTGGCAATTTCCATTCCGGTTAACTCGATAACCGTAGTCTGGAAATTCAGAATAGCTTCCAGTCTTCCTTGTGCAATTTCTGCCTGATACGGAGTATAAGCTGTATACCAACCCGGGTTTTCAAAAATATTTCTCTGGATTACCGCCGGAATAATTGTTGGGTGATAGCCTAAACCAATGTAGGATTTGAAGACTTTATTTTTTTTGCCTAATTCCTGAATATGCGTCAGATATTCATATTCTGTCATTGCAGCATCAAGATTCAATTCGTTTTTCAATCGGATATTGTCCGGTATAGTCTCATAAATCAGTTGTTCAAAAGATTCAACTCCAATGGTTTTGAACATGTGGTTCAGGTCGTTCTCACGTGGACCAATGTGGCGTAATGCAAATGCGTCTGTTCTCATTAAATCGTAAGTTCTAAGTGTGTTTAGTTGTGTTGTTTTTTAACGCCAACAAAAGTAATTATTAAAGTCTAAATTTTAGGTTAAAAGGATTGTAATTTTCGTGAATTTTTCAACTAAAAGTATCGTTTATTAACAGATTTGTTAAATTTGTTTAATGGGTGTTTTAAAGCGGCTTATCGATTTTTATATTACCAGCAGCATTCATGTGGCTCTGGCGGTTTTTGCCTTGGTCAGGATGACGGGTTATTTGTTTAAAATTGCCGAAATTGATGCATCTGCATGGTTTGCTTTTTTTGGAACCATCGTTGGCTATAATTTTGTAAAATATGACGCTTTGGCACGAACCCAAAAACTGCATATGCGAACCGGGCTAAAGCTGATTGCTGTTTTGAGCTTTCTTTCTTTACTGGCTACAGGATACTTCTTTTTTCAATTGGAGCCTATTACAAAAGTCATCGCCATCGTGTTCCTGGTATTAACTATGTTGTATGCGTTACCTTTTTTTCCAAACAGGAAAAACGCCCGGAATTGGGCTGGTATTAAGATTTATATCGTGGCGCTTTGCTGGGTTGGGGTAACTTTGTTTTTACCCATTGTTAATTCCAAAATACCAATTGGAACCGAAGTCTTTCTCGTGGCTGTTCAACGTTTTATATTAATTTTTGTGCTTATCCTGATTTTTGAAATCATTGACTTAAAGCTTGATGATCCACATTTAAAAACGGTGCCTCAGCAAATAGGAGTAGAAAGAACCAAGATTGTGGGCAGCATTTTGTTGTTTATTTTCATCCTTTTGGGATTCTTTCAAATAGATTTTAGCTTTCCGATTCTGTTTTCAAGATTGGCTTTAGTCCTTACGGTATTTCTTTTTTTACTTTTTGCCGACGAACAAAAATCAAAATACTATAGCTCTTTCTGGGTCGAAAGCATCCCGATTTTTTGGTTGGCGTTATTACTGCTTTTTAATTGATTTTGGGCGTTACCCTGAAGCAAGTTCAGGGTCGGGCTTTCTACTATATCTTTTGTTTCAAAAAAGGATGCCGTTGCAATCCCTAACGCAAAAAACGAATGTTCAGTAGACATTCTCCTCTTTATATCAAATCTAACGCAAAAAACCGTCTTGTTAATCTAACGAGACGGTTTCTAATTATCTAAAAATCTAACGATCTAAGCAGTCTAACACTCTAGATTAATCCTGCGCGTTTCAGTAAAGCTTCCGGTTTTGGTTCCTGTCCGCGGAAACGTTTGTATAATTCCATTGGTAATTCGGTGCCGCCTTTTGACAATACATTTTCCTTGAATTTTGTTGCCACTTCGGTATTGAAAATTCCTTTTTCCTGAAAATACGCAAACGCATCCGCATCCAAAACTTCAGCCCATTTGTAACTGTAATAACCAGACGAATAACCGCCCTGGAAAATGTGTGAAAACGAAACACTCATGCAGTTTTCTTCTACATCAGGATATAAATTGGTGCCTTCAAAAGCTGCTTTTTCAAACGCTTTTACATCCGTGATATTGTTTGGATTATTGCTGTGGAAATTCATGTCCAATATCCCGAAACTCAATTGTCTTAAAGTTGCCATGCCTTCTAAAAAGCTCGCGCTTTCCTTAATTTTATTGACATACTCCTGCGGAATGATTTCCCCCGTTTGATAATGTCTGGCAAAAATTGCCAAGGCGTCCGGTTCGTAGCACCAGTTTTCCATAACCTGGCTTGGTAATTCCACAAAATCCCAATACACAGATGTTCCCGATAAACTTGCGTAAGTCGTATTGGCTAACATGCCGTGTAACGCATGTCCAAATTCATGGAACAATGTTGTTACTTCATTAAAGGTTAGGAGTGAAGGCTTACTTTCGGTCGGCGGCGTAAAATTACAGACGATAGAAACATGTGGTCTTTCGTTAACGCCATCTTTGATATATTGTGGTTTGAAGGATGTCATCCACGCACCATTTCGTTTTCCTTTTCTTGGGAAAAAATCGGCGTAGAAAATTGCAACCAATTTCCCTTCAAAATCTAAAACCTCAAAAGTCTGTACATCTTCATGGTATTTTTCAATATCAAAAACTTCTTCGAATCGGATACCGAATAACTTTTCAGCAATGGTAAAGGCACCATTCAAAACATTTTCCAGTTTGAAATAAGGCTTTAGTTTTTCGTCATCAAAATCAAATAATTTCTGCTTCAGTTTTTCGGAATAATAAGCACCGTCCCATTTTTCTAATTGGTCGATTCCGTCCAGTTCTTTAGCGAAAGCGGTTAATTGGGCAAATTCTTTTTCGGCGGCAGGTTTGGCTTTGGATAAAAGATCATTTAAAAACGATTTTACTTTCTCCGGAGTTTGTGCCATTCTCTCTTCCAGGACAAAATCGGAATGCGTTTTATAGCCTAATAAATTCGCGCGCTCAAATCGTAATTTTGTGATTTTCAGTGTAATTTCCTTATTGTCGAATTCGTTGTTTTGGAATGCTTTTTTGCCATTGGCAATCGCCATTTCCTTTCGCAGTTCGCGGTTATCTGCATAAGTCACAAACGGAATATAACTTGGATAATCCAATGTAAAAATCCAGCCTTCGAGATTTTTTGATTTGGCCAAAGTTGCTGCCGCTTCAATTGTTCCTTCGGGTAAACCTTTTAAATCGTTTTCTTTGGTAATATGAAGTTGATAATTATTGGTTTCGGCCAGGACATTTTCGCCATACGTCAATTTTAGTTTAGCCAGTTCGGTGTCAATTTTGCGCAAGCGTTCTTTTTTATCGTCGGATAATAATGCTCCGTTTCTTGCGAAACTTTTGAACTTTTTATCCAATAAAGTTGCCTGTTCAGGGCTTAGTTTCAAAGAATCTTTTTGCTCGTAAACTGTTTTTACGCGTTTGAATAAGTCTTCGTTTAAAGCAATATCATTGCTGAACGCGGTTAATAGCGGAGAAACATCCTGCGCAATTTTCTGCATTTCGTCATTAGTTTCGGCCGAATTTAGGTTGAAGAAAATAGACGATAAACGGTCTAGAGCTTCTCCTGAATAATCCAAAGCTTCGATGGTATTTTCAAAAGTTGGTGTTTCGGGATTGGTCGTAATTTCATCGACTTCGGCCCTTGCTTTTGCGATATTTTCTTCAAAAGCCGGTTGGAAATCTTCTAATTTAATTTGGCTGAAAGGCGCCGTATTATGTTTGGTATTGAATTTTTCTGTTAAGATTTTCATAGTTTTATTCTAATTTTTTTAGCCCCGATTGTAGCGGCATCCTTTTTCCTTTTGGGAAAAGATATAGCGGAAAGCGGGAATAGCTCCTGAAATTATTTCTTCATTTCATTTGATGATTTATTCACCGCTTCTTTCAGGGATTCTTTGTATACAATTATTTTATCGAGCACTAATTTGTCGTGGCATCCGATGATTTGGGCTGCGAGGATTCCGGCATTTTTGGCTCCGTTTAAAGCAACCGTTGCCACAGGAACTCCGCCAGGCATTTGTAAAATGGATAGGACAGAATCCCAACCATCGATGGAATTGCTCGATTTTACCGGAACGCCAATTACCGGCAAAGGCGACATGGATGCTACCATTCCGGGTAAATGCGCAGCGCCACCGGCACCGGCAATGATTACCGAAATGCCACGAGTATGGGCTTTTTTGCTGAAATCAAACAATTTTTCCGGCGTTCGGTGTGCCGAAACGATATCGACTTCGGTCTCGATGTCAAAACTTTTCAGGATATCGATGGCTTCCTGCATTACTGGCAGGTCGCTTTGGCTTCCCATGATGATGGCTACTTTCATTTTCTTATTATTTATTATTTGGGCGTTCCCTTCGGGTCGGGCTTTTCGCGATGCATGGCACCTTGCTTCAATCCCTAACGCGAAACAACCTTTATTGTATTTTTTACTTCTTCCGCTATTCTTCTTGCCTCCTTCATATCTTCGTTTACAATAGTTACATGGCCCATTTTACGGAAAGGACGAGTTTCCTTTTTTCCATAAATGTGCGGTGTCACGCCTTTAATTGCCATTATCTTTTCTATATTTTCATAGATTACATTTCCATTATAACCTTCGGCGCCAACCAAATTTACCATAATTCCGGCAACTTTGCTGGCAGTATTTCCTAACGGTAAATCCAAAATGGCACGCAGATGGTTTTCAAATTGCGAGGTATAGCTGGCTTCGATGCTGTAATGTCCGGAATTATGTGGCCTTGGTGCGACTTCGTTCACCAAAATCCCTTCATCGTGTGTCTGGAACATTTCTACCGCTAACAGACCGACATGGTCGTATGCTTTTGAAACTCTCAGTGCAATTTCGTTGGCTTTTTTGGCAATGCTGTAGTCAATACGTGCCGGGCAAATTACGTATTCCACCTGATTGGCTTCCGGATGGAACTCCATTTCAACTACAGGATAAGTTTTGACTTCGCCCGACTCGCTTCTGGCGACGATTACAGCTAATTCATTTTTAAAGTTCACCATTTGTTCGGCAATGCATTCCACATTCGGTAAATTCTCAATATCCAAAATCGAACGGACTACTTTTACGCCGTTTCCGTCGTAACCAAATTGGGCGCATTTCCATACAAAAGGCATTTGAATCAAACCATTTTCAATCTCAGTCCGCAAACCATTTAAATTGGTAAATCGTTTAAAGGCTGCTGTTGGGATTTGATTTTCGACATAAAAATCTTTTTGAATGCCTTTATTTTGAATAAGCCTCAGGGTTTTTGGTGAAGGAAAAACTTTTAATCCCTCAGCTTCTAATTTATCCAAGGCATCAAGATTGATGTTTTCAATTTCGATGGTCAGTAAATCCACCTTTTTTCCAAAATCATAAACGGTTTCATAATCCATTAAATCGCCAATGAAGAACTTGGTAGCACCAAATTGGCAAGGAGCCTCTGTGCTTGGGTCAAAAACGTAGGTTTGAATATCGAATTTTCGGGTTTCGGCCAATAGCATTTTGCCTAATTGTCCGCCACCGAGGATTCCCAGTTTAAAATCGGAAGAGAAATAGTTCATTTTGTTGTAGTTGTTGATGCAAAGATACTATTTCAAATTCAAAAATCATTTGGATAATTGGAGTAAAACTTCTCTTGCTGCAGCTTTATATCCAGCCGACTGATACGCAAAATCCTTATTGATGATATTCTGAAGTTCTTCTTTTATCCAATCCTGATGTTTGGCATAATGGCATAAAGCATGCATGGCATAGGCTTTTGGAGCAACTTTGGCATCGCCAATAAGCCAGTCGAGACAGATTTCAATTAATTTTTCCTGTTGATAATCAGTCAGTGAAATTGTTTTGGTAGTACTCAGAAAAAAAGCGGTTCTCGACATTCCCCTGATGGCAGACTCGTGTTTATATTTTGAAATGGTTTCGCAGATTGCATCAACAAAAGGAAGAAGCCTATCTGTATGTGTTTCGGAAAGCATCTCGATAATCCAAACCGCTTTATAATGATTTTTGTTCGTCAAATCGGTGGCAAATGTTACTAAATCCTTAAGATATTCGGGATTTTTAATAACAAAATCGCGATTATCATTTCGGGAATTGGTGCTGGCGCTGCTTTTGCTGATTCGGTTAAAAAAAGTCATATCCATACTGTAAATATAAAAAATACATTTTTATTTAAGATTTTTCACTTCCAAGTCCTAACTTCTAACTTCCAAGTTCTTATCTTTGCAGCTTATTTAAAACGAAAACCACATGATACATCTTCACGACAAAACTTTCGAACCGTTTATTTCTTCTGAAGAAATCGATTTTGCGCTCAAAAATATGGCAAAACAGATGGATGATGATTTTTTTGACGAAGTGCCTGTTTTTGTTGGTGTTTTGAATGGCGCTTTTATGGTGATGAGCGATTTAATGAAACATTACAGAGGCATGTGTGAAGTGAGTTTTGTGAAAATGGCTTCGTATGAAGGAACTTCAACTACCAATGAGGTAAAACAATTGATTGGATTGAACCAGGATTTGGAAGGACGAACAGTGGTAGTTGTGGAAGACATCGTTGATACCGGAAATACAGTTGAAGAATTGAAGGCGATTTTCAAGCAAAAAAAGGTAAAGCATTTAAAAATTGCCACCTTGTTTTTCAAACCGGAAGCCTATAAAAAAGATATTAAAATTGATTATGTCGGAATCAGGATTCCTAATAAATTCATTGTTGGTTTTGGTTTAGATTACGATGGATTGGGAAGAAACCTACCGGATATTTATCAATTAGCTAAATAACTTATAACTCATAATTTATAACTTATAATTATTAAAAATGATTAACATCGTTCTTTTCGGAAAACCAGGTGCAGGAAAAGGCACACAAGCTGAATTTTTAAAAGAAAAATACAATCTGACACATCTTTCAACCGGAGATATTTTTAGATATAATATCAAGAATAATACAGAATTAGGTCAACTAGCCAAGACTTATATGGACAAAGGCGATTTGGTTCCTGATGAAGTTACCATTCAAATGCTGCAAAGCGAAGTAGACAAAAATCCGCAATCAGCAGGGTTTTTATTTGATGGTTTTCCAAGAACTCTGGCACAGGCAGTTGCTCTGGACGAGTTTTTAAAATCAAAAAATCAAGTCGTTACCGCTACAGTTGCGTTGGAAGCTGATGACAATATTTTGGTGCAGCGTTTGTTAGAAAGAGGAAAAACATCAGGAAGGCCAGACGATCAGGACGAAGGAAAAATCAGAAACCGTTACGACGAATACAACCAGAAAACGGCTCCATTAATGCATTATTATCAGGAGCAAGGCAAGTTTCACTCAGTTGACGGAATTGGATCTATTGACGAAGTAACAGAACGTTTGACAAACGTTTTTGACAATTTTTAAAAAAACAATTTTTTGTTATTGGTTATTACAAACTCATAACTTATAACTCATAACTCAAAAATGGAAATCCTCATCATACTCTTTTTAATCCTGCTCAACGGAGTTTTCTCGATGTCGGAAATCGCGTTGATTTCGGCGCGTAAAAACCGTTTGGAAACCGCAGCCAAAAAAGGAAACAGAAATGCCAAAGTCGCATTAGATTTAGCAAATTCTCCTAACAAATTTCTTTCGACAGTCCAGATTGGGATAACACTTATCGGGATTTTGACAGGTATATATTCAGGCGATAAGATAACTACTGATGTTAGGCTCTTTGTTGAAGGTTTTTCGACCTTGAAACCTTATTCAGATAGTATTGCTGTTGGAATTGTGGTAGTGATTCTAACATTCTTTTCTTTGGTTTTGGGTGAGTTACTTCCAAAAAGGATTGGACTGAATTATCCGGAATCCATTGCCAAAGCTGTTGCTGTTCCAATGAAAATGATTTCAATTGTTACTGCTCCGTTTATCTGGTTATTGACGATTTCTACTGAAGGGATTTTGAAGCTCCTGAAAATTCGTCCAACAGCGGACGGGAAAGTGACCGAAGAAGAAATCAAGGCCATTATAAAAGAAGGTACAGAAGGCGGCGAAGTTCAGGAAATTGAACAGGATATTGTGGAAAGGGTTTTCCATATCGGAGACCGAAAAATCAATTCGTTGATGACACATCGTCAATCCATCGTTTATCTTTCGCTTGAAGATTCGCTTGAAGAATTGAAGGAAAAGGTTTTGGGAGAATTACACTCCGTATATCCGGTTTGCAAAGACAATATGGATGATGTTGAAGGTATCGTTTTGTTGAAAGATTTGTTTGCCAATTTTGAAAAAGGAAAGTTCAATTTAAAATCAATTACCAAAACACCGGTGTATCTGATTGAGCATACTTCGGCTTATAAAGCATTGGAGAATTTTAAAAAGTCGAAAGTGCATTATGCTTTTGTTACCGATGAATATGGTGTTTTTCAAGGAATAATTACACTAAATGATATCTTAGAAGCATTGGTTGGTGATGCAGCCGATTTTGATGAAGATGAATACCAATTAATCGCCCGCGAAGATGGAACCTGGTTGGTTGATGGGTTGTATTCGCTACATGATTTCCTTACTTATTTTGATATGGATGAGTTGACCAATGATTATGAAGTGACAACCGTCAGCGGATTAATTATGACCGAAATGGGAAAAATACCAACAACCGGAGAAAAATTGGTTTGGAATAAATTAGAGCTTGAAATCATTGATATGGATGGCGTGAAGATTGATAAAGTGCTGATAAAAG
>JAZKCP010000010.1:35459-37705 GCA_040388035.1 Bacteroidota bacterium
AAAAGCGCTAAAAGAATAGTTAACAGTTGTTGGTTAACGGTTGACAGTTTTAAAATTGTCGCTGTAAACTGTAAACTGTAAACTGTAAACTAAAAATTATGACAGAAGGAAATTTTGTAGACTACGTAAAAATATATGTTTCTTCCGGAAAAGGAGGTAAGGGTTCTTCGCATTTACATAGGGAAAAATTTATTGAAAAAGGTGGCCCTGATGGTGGTGATGGCGGTCGTGGCGGACACGTTATTTTAAAAGGGAACAAAAGTCTTTGGACGTTGTTTCACTTAAAGTTTGCACGTCACGTCAAAGCAGGCCATGGTGGCGATGGTGGAAGTTCAAGAAGTACGGGTCACGATGGCGAAGATATTACAATTGAAGTTCCGTTGGGTACTGTAGTCCGCGATAAGGAAACTGACGAAATTTTATTTGAAATAACCGAAAACGGTGAAGAAAGAATCCTAGCCAAAGGTGGAAAAGGCGGATTAGGAAACTGGAATTTCAGAAGCTCAACCAATCAAACACCGCGTTATGCCCAGCCGGGGATGCCTCCCGAAGAATTGGATATTATATTAGAGTTAAAAGTTTTGGCAGATGTTGGTTTAGTAGGTTTTCCAAATGCAGGGAAATCCACCTTACTTTCGGTGCTGACTTCAGCCAAGCCAAAAATTGCGGATTATCCATTTACAACTTTGAAGCCTAATTTAGGAATTGTTGCGTATCGTGAATTCAAATCTTTCATTATGGCTGATATTCCCGGGATAATTGAAGGAGCAGCCGAAGGAAAAGGATTGGGGCATTACTTCCTGCGTCATATTGAACGAAATTCTACTTTGTTATTTTTGGTTCCTGCCGATGCTGATGATATCAAAAAGGAATATGAAATCCTGCTGGACGAATTACGTCGTTACAACCCTGAAATGTTAGACAAGGATAAATTATTGGTTGTTTCCAAATGTGATATGCTTGACGATGAATTAAAAGCCGAGCTAAAAGCACAGCTGAAAAAGGAACTCAAAGATATTCCGTTTATGTTTATTTCTTCTGTCGCGCAGCAAGGATTAACGGAACTAAAAGACAAACTTTGGGAAATGCTCAATGTTGATACAGAAGAACCTGAAAATAGTCATGGTTTATAAAACAAAAATTCCGTCTCGTTTTTTGGAACAAGACGGAATTTTTTTTAAAATTCATCTTTTAATGGATCAATTTTTTGGTAACCACTACATCATTATCTAAAGTAATTTTAGCAATATAAACCCCATTAGGATAGTTGAAGGCATCAGAAAATTGCTTTTTAAACTCGGTGAGGGAATATTTATTTATTAGTTTTCCGGATATGTCATAAAGGCTGATTTGTTTTATCAATTCGCTCGATTCTATTCTGATTATATGATTGGAAATAGTGGCAAATGTGTTTATCTCACTAGGGTTGTTTGTACCTAATGCGTTGCTTACATATACTAGTTCAAATCGGTTCTCAAATGTACCCGCTTCGGTAGTAAAATTATAAGCCGATGCTTTTATATCGTGGTCAATAGCCAATAATTTGTCTCTTAAATAGACATCCTGATGAACACTAAAAATACCATCCAATTCATCTATATTTATTGAATAAACACCAGCGTTGGTAATTTTGTAACCTAATGGCACTACGTCATTTTCATCAAATGGTAATGCTTTTCCCTGAATTACTAATTTTCTGTTTCCTAACAGAGAATAAATATTTATTTCGTTATTCGTAAAAGAGTCACCATCATAAAATTTATCAAAACCGTCGGTGGCATTATCCATATAGCCAACAAGCGTTTGCTTGAAAGTAGTGTCATTATAAAGATTCAGCCAAATTCTGTTTTTCTCTTCGTTTTGCACGCTATTTCCGATTCTAAAGAATTGTGAATTAAAATCAGGAACACGCATACTATCATTAAAACTAATTTGACCATCACCAAGAAGCTGAGCAAAGAAACCTTGTCCGGCGGCAATTTTACCGTTAGGTTTTAAACTGGTGCTGGTAGGATCGCTTGCAGGTGCTGTTCCAACACCACCAGATAAATTCCAGCTTCCATAATCAGTAACAGAGTAGGGACCACTTCCGGAATATAATGTAACTGATGTCCAAAAGAATAATGTTCCTCCTAATTCAGTATTGTTGGAATGCGTTAAAAAAGAACTTGCATTAACGGCGCTTGGATACGGGTTGGATAATAAAACAGTATTTCCTGCCACAAATGAAGTGGTGTCATAGGCGT
>JAZKCP010000011.1:0-5219 GCA_040388035.1 Bacteroidota bacterium
CCTAGATTCTTCTAATATCCCCAATTATGAAAAATAAAATTACATATTTAGTACTTTTAGCTATCACTAGTGTGAGCAGTTATTCGCAGGTCGTTAATAAAACAGAGGCGAAAGGAAATAAGGAGTATGCAAAATACGCTTATATCGATGCCATAAAAACCTATGAACGTATCTACGAAAAAGGTTATAAATCGCCTGATATGCTTTTAAAAATAGGTAACGCTTACTATTTCAATGCTGAATTGGAAAAGGCAAACAAATGGTATGCTGAACTTTACGCTACAAATCCGGAGCAGGAACCTGAATTCTATTATCGTCATGCCCAAACGCTTAAAGCCGTAAAGGAAAACGACAAATCCGATGCTATGATGGCTATGTTTGTGCAGAAAAAAGGTGACGATGCACGCGCCAAAATTTTTGATAAAAACAAAAATTATTTAGCGGAAATCAAAAAGAATTCCGGTCGTTATAAAATTGAAAATGCCGGTATAAATACAAAGTATTCTGATTATGGTACAGCCTTTATGGGAACAAAAGTTGTGTTCTCTTCTGCCCGTGATACCGGAAATTTCTCGAAAAGAATCCATACCTGGACCGGTCAATATTTCACCAATCTGTATGACTCTCCTATATCAGAAGACGGTTCTCTTGGTGTTGTTGGTAAATTTGGCAAAAAAATAAATACCAAATTCCACGAGGATACTCCGACTTTTACGAAAGATGGAAAAACAGTTTACTTCACCCGTAACAATTATAATTCTGGTGAACGAGGTTATGATGCCGGTAAAGTAACACTGTTGAAAATTTATAAAGCTACTGTCAACAAAGAAGGACAATGGGATAACATCACTGCACTTCCTTTTAATAGCGATGGTTATCAAACAGCACATCCTGCTCTGTCACCGGACGAAAAAACATTGTATTTTGTTTCTGATATGCCTGGAACAAAAGGTCAGTCGGATATATTCAGGGTGAAAATAAATGAGGATGGCAGCTTTGGTACTACCGAAAATCTTGGCGATGCCATTAATACAGAAGGAAGGGAAACCTATCCATTTATTTCTGATGATAACGAATTATATTTTGCTTCGGATGGTCAGCCTGGCTTAGGTGGTTTGGATATTTACATAACCAAAATCCCTAAAGACGGCAGCCTTAATTTCAAAGAAGTTTTAAATATTGGTGAGGAAGCAAATAGTCCAAAAGACGATTTCGCCTTTATCATTAATTTTAAAACAAAGAATGGTTTCGTAAGTTCTAACAGGGATGGCGGACAAGGAAATGACGATATCTATAAATTCGTTGAAACAAAACCTATTTGGTGTGAACAAATACTTTTCGGAGTAGTTACTGATGAAGAAACTAAAGCGGTTTTACCAAATACGAAGCTATTACTATTTGATGACAATTTCAACCAACTTAAAGAAACCATTTCTGACACAGAAGGAAAATATGAATTTACCGAAGTGGAATGTGGTACAAAATATTATGTAAGAGCTTCTCATGATGAATATACCACTAAAGAGGTATCAGTAATTATTGGAAAAGAAACGGGTAAAACAGAACTTAACATTGAACTTAAACCGGAAGGTTGTAAAGTTAAAATCGGTGATGACTTAGCAGACTGTTTCAAGATCAATATCATCTATTTTGATTTGGACAAATGGAATATCAGACCTGATGCGGCAATCGACTTAGCTAAATTATTAGATGTTTTAGAACAAAATCCATCAATGAAAATCAACATTCGTTCGCATACGGATAGTAGAGCTTCTGATAAATATAATGACATATTATCGAAAAACAGAGCCAAATCTACCAAAGATTGGTTAGTTAAAAACGGTATCGACGCAAGTCGCTTAACATCAGAAGGTTTAGGTGAAAAAGAGTTGGTAAACAAATGTGCCGATGATGTAGAATGTACAGAAGCAGAACATCAGCTAAACAGGCGTTCAGAATTTATAATTACAGCATTGTAAGAGACATAGTTTTTATAATTTAAAATGAAAGAAACACTTGTAAAATCAAGTGTTTCTTTCGTTTATAGCCTATTTGAAAATAACAAAAACAACAAAAAATCCCGATTAAAAGTTTAGAATGACAGAAAATTGTCATTTAAACGAGTATTTGAGCTATTCGTGGAAAAAATTGGGTTGGTTACTGGTATGTATTTAATTTAGCCCTCAAATAGTATAACCCAAATCACACTATCTCTTGCAAAGCCTACATTCAAAAATACTTCACAGCCCGAAATGCCATTTATCAATAAATTATTCTACTAAATTTAATTGTATGAAAACAAAAATTACTATCTCAAAAAAACTGTTTGTGTTTTTGATGTTTAGCCTGCTAAGCATCTCAACATCATTCGCACAGACATATCCGCCACCAGGTACATCATGTACTTCTGGTGACTTGACATTAGTTGGCGCAACCCTCTCTGGTGGAGGTTTATGCAACGCGTGTCCAACAGCAACGACAATAACCAGAACATTAACCCTGTCTATCAATAACACTACAGGTTCTACAAGAACTTCTTTCGCCTTTTGGGGAGTTTTGGAAGTTTATAGTGGAACAACTGGGCTTTTGATTTCTAATACAGTAATTAATGGCTGTAACGGGCCACTGCCTCCAAATACAATAACTACATTAAGTTATAATACGGTTACTTATAATTGTGGCGATATATTAAAAATCACCAATTTATATTTAGCCTGGACTTCAGCTTCACCTGGAGCAACTTGTCCTCTAAATCCAAATGACATTTCGCCTAAGTGCGGAACGGTACCTGTAATAACCGTAAACGGAGGTGTGAATGGAGAGTTTGCTTTGATAGATTCTCAATGTGGTTCAGCTACCGGGTCGATTGATTTATCTCCATCCGGAGGAACTGCGCCTTATACATATTTATGGACAGCTTCTGCCGGAGGTGTTATTCCACCTGGGCAGTCAACCAATCAAGACCTTACCGGTTTACTTCCGGGAAATTATTCCGTAACTATAACTGATGCTAACGGATGTACTATTACGAAATCCAGAACAATCGGAGCAACTACTCCTACTGTTGCAACATTTGCAAATACAAGTGATATTACTGTTCCGTGTGGCGGAGCAACAACAAGTTCTTTAACTTACACTAATAATGGTTCAGGTACTTGTCTGATAAATGGTTCTGTTACTTCTACACTTAGCAGTCAAACCCCTGCGGGCGCCTGTGGTGGAGTTGTTACTGAAACATGGACTTACACAGATGCTTTAGGAAGAACTATTACAAAAACGAGACTAATAACAATAAGCCCGGCCGCATTGCCAACAATGACAGCTCCGGCAAATATAACAGTAGCATGTGGTGCATTACCTGCTCCTACTACTCTATCATTCACAAACGGATTAAGTGGTGGATGTTTAATTAGTGGTACTTCAAATCCTTCAACGTTTTCTATAACTCCTTCTGCCTGTGGTGGAACAGTTACAGAAACATGGACTGCAACAGATATTTGTGGTAGAGCTTTGGCTCCGGTTTCGAGAACAATTACTGTAAGCCCAGCTTCGTTAGCAACAATGATAGCTCCCGCAAATACAACGGTAGCTTGTGGTTCTTTACCTGCTCAAAGTACAATTCCATTTAGTAATGGGTTGACCGGCGGTTGTGCTATAAATGGCACTTCAAATCTGTCAACATTCTCAACAGCATCTTCTGCCTGTGGCGGAATAGTTACAGAAACATGGACAGCAACAGATTCTTGCGGTAGAGCTTTGGCTTCGGTTTCAAGAACAATTACTGTTGACCCGGCTGCGTTACCAACAATGGCAGCTCCGGCTTCTACAACAGTAGCCTGCGGTTTATTGCCTTCACCAAGTACAATTTCATTCTCGAATGGATTAAGTGGTGGATGTTCAATAAGTGGCACTTCAAATCCTTCAACGTTTTCAACAACTCCTTCTGCCTGTGGTGGAATAGTTATAGAAACATGGACTGCAACAGATTCTTGCGGTAGAGCTTTGGCTCCGGTTTCAAGAACTATTACTGTAAATCCGGCTGCATTGCCAACAATGACAGCTCCGGCCACTACAACTGTAGCTTGTGGTTCATTGCCTGCACCAAGTACAATTTCTTTTAGTAATGGATTACCTGGTGATTGTGCAATAAGCGGAACGTCAAATCCATCAACATTCTCAACAACTCCTTCAGCCTGTGGCGGAACCGTTACAGAAACCTGGACAGCAACAGATTCATGTGGTAGAGCTTTGGCTCCGGTATCAAGAACAATAACAGTGAGTCCGGCTTCACTGCCAACAATGACAGCTCCCGCTGATACAACGGTAGCATGTGGCGCGATACCAGCGGCAAGTACAATCTCATTTTCTAATGGATTAACTGGTGATTGTGCAATAAACGGAACTTCAAATCCTTCGACATTTACAACTTCACCTTCTAATTGTGGTGGAACAGTTACTGAAACCTGGACTGCAACAGATTCTTGTGGTAGAGCTTTGGATTCAGTTTCAAGAACAATTACGGTAAGCCCAGCTGCTTTGCCAACAATGACAGCTCCGGCTCCGATAACTATTTCTTGTGGTGTTGTACCAACATCAAGCACAATTTCTTTCAGCAATGTATTAAGTGATGGCTGTTTAATAAGTGGTACTTCAAACCCTTCAACTTTTACAACAACTGTAACAGGATATTGTAATGGAAAAATAACTGAAACTTGGACAGCAATAGATAGTTGTGGAAGAGAATTAGCTCCGGTTACAAGAATTATAACCGTGGATGATACAACACCGCCAACATTTACTGTACCAGCTGATATCACTGTAAATGCTGACGCCAGTTGTAATGCAAATCTAAATCCGGCAACAACAGGAAATGTATCTAATGTTAGTGATAACTGTGATCCTAATCCAACGGTAACATTTACTGACGCTGATTGTTTTGGAAACTTCAATGAAGGTTCTGTAAATGCAGGAAACGGTAACTACTTTAATTTCAATATTACAGGTTTTAATGACTTAACAGCAGCAAATATTGAAAAAGTTGCTTTGGCATTTGAAACCAATCAAGGAAAAGGAAGAGTTCAATTCACTTTGGTTTCCCCAAGTGGTCAAGGTATAGTTTTAGTTGGCCCATACTGTAATGGTGGAAATTGTGATACAAATAATAATACTTTAGAAGTTTATTCACCGGTATTTTATCCAAACGCTTCAGGATATCCACA
>JAZKCP010000012.1:0-7531 GCA_040388035.1 Bacteroidota bacterium
ATAAAAATTGGTGTCTCGATTTTTGTTTTATTAGTTAAAACCAAAGTGATCATTTGATTGTGGGAGGTTTTTCTTTTTTAACTGATAGTTTATAAATAATTTTAAAATAAAAAATCAAGTAAAATGGCAAATCACAAGTCAGCTTTAAAGAGAATCAGAAGTAACGAAAAGAAAAGAGTATTAAACAGATACCAACACAAAACTACTCGTAATGCTATCAAAGCGTTAAGATTAGCTACAGATAAGTCAGATGCTTCTGCTAAATTATCAGCTGTTGTTTCTATGATTGATAAATTAGCTAAGAAAAATATCATTCATGATAACAAAGCAGCTAACCTAAAATCAAAATTGACTAAACACGTTTCAAAACTATAATTGAAATACTTTATACAATAAAAAAAGCACTCAAAATTGAGTGCTTTTTTTATTGAAATTGATTTTTCAAATTTTCCAACATATCCTTGGTTATCGGTTTTGATAAAAAGCCTATGACAGGATAAGTCTTCGACCTATTAATGTCATAAGGGTCGATGGAGGAAGAAAGGACTATGAATCGGGTTGATACAAATATCTCATGGTATTCCTTACGCATATAAGTTTCTAAAAATTCCCAATCATCCATTACCGGCATATTTAAGTCTAAAAGAACCAGTTTTGGATACTCAATAGATTCGTTTATTTTTCTTTTTTCGAATAGAATATCAAAATACTCAATTGCTTCTACACCATTCTTGGCGGTAATTATTTCTTTGGCAAACTCAACCTTCTCAACAACTTTTCTACAAAGCATGAGCGTTATTGGATCATCATCTACACAGAGTATTTTATCTAACATAAATCTTTTAATTATACTTAAAAACAATAGTAAAGGTAGTTCCTTTTCCAACAGTACTGGCAACTGAAATTGTTCCGCCCATACTTTCTACTTGTGATTTAACCAAATACAGCCCCAATCCTTTACTGTCCGGGTAATTGTGGAATCGTTGATATAGCCCGAAAATCTTATCGCTATTCTTTTCTAAATCTATACCTATTCCGTTGTCCTTGAATGTTATAATCAAATTCTCATTTACTACTTTTGTCGCAATATTGACTCTTAATTGTCTACTAGGTTCTCTATATTTTATAGCATTCGTTAGTAAATTTAGAAAAATACTTTCTAAATATGACTTGTTTATGTCTAAAATAGTCACGTCTTCTAAATCAATTTTCAAAATTGGTTTGTGAACGCTAATCAGGAAACTGAGTTGGTTAAAAACATTTTCGAATACGTCTTTAATCAATACTTTTTCTTTTTGGATAGAAGGATTGTCCTTGATGATTATTACCTTAACCAAATCATTTATTGTTTCATTTAACAAATGTGTTGATTTTGAAAATCCGTTGATTATTTCTTTCAATTCAGGATCTTCAATAGAGATATCTTCAATAAGATTAAGCAATCCCGTTAAATTGGAT
The DNA here is from genome assembly GCA_040388035.1 of Bacteroidota bacterium. GTDB lineage: Bacteria > Bacteroidota > Bacteroidia > Flavobacteriales > Flavobacteriaceae > Flavobacterium. The sequence goes on from JAZKCP010000012.1 coordinate 1,459, forward strand.
AAAGGCGCCCGCAAATTGTGAGAAGTGATATAAGAGAACTGTTTTAAATCCTTATTGTTCTGTGTCAATTCTCGAATAAGTTGTTCTCTTTCTTTTTCTCTCTCTTTCTCTTCGGTAACATCTCTTTGGATTGAAATCCAATGCGAATGCTCTCCTTCTTTGTCTGTTACGGGAATCATCGAAAAATTAACCCAAAACTCTTCACCATTCTTTTTATAACTTATGGTTTCGATAAAACATTCCTTATATTCCTGAATGGCCGTCTTGAGTTTATCGAATTCTAATATATCTGATTTTTTTCCGAAGAAGATTTCAAGCGATTTTCCTATCACTTCATCTGCCGGATAACCGGTCATGTCTGTAAAAGCTGAGTTGACGAATATAATATTCGGAATGGCACTTTTGGAAGTATCAATGTCGGTAATCATTACTGCGTCTTTTGATTGTGTAATTACCGTTTCGAGTAATCGTAATCGTTGCTCTTCCTCTTTCTGTTTGGTAACATCCTGAATTGCTCCTATCATTCTAATAGGCTTTCCACTGGCATCTTTAACTAAAAAGCCTCTGTCAAAAACATACTTATAACTACCATCGGCACATTGAAAACGGTATTCATCCTGCCATTTTTCAGTTTTTTGTTCCAGAAAAGAATACAATTTAACCGACATCTTTAAACTGTCCTCAGGGTGAATCCTGTCAAACCACCATTTAGATGTCGAACCTATATCTCCTTTTTTATAACCAAAAACACCTTGTATACCTTTATTCCATATAAAGCTGTCATCTTCCATTTTCCAATCCCAAATAGTATCGCTGGTTGCTTTAGCTACAATGTCATATCGCTCGTTTGATTCCTTAATTTCGATATTGGTGCGTTGTAGTTTTTCAAAAACGGATTTATTCCTGATTTCATTTTGAGATAAAATGAACTTTAAAATTAGTCCGGAAAAAAGAATAAAGAGAATATCTTTTAAATAATTGTAGTTAAACAGCGATTCGGTAGCTGAATCTGAAAAATAAATTACAAATAATTTATGGCCAATTATTGCCATAAACATTAAAATAAGGACATAAATTAATGTAATTTTGTTTGAATTATTTTTCATTACTCCAAATATATATAATTTCAAATAAGTTTTAAAATTTAACCGAAAACTTATTAAGGTTTTTACTAACCAACCTTCCTTTTTTAATAAAAAAGTTAACTAATTGCTTATTGGTTTTTTATCTGAAAATAAAGTGTACCTTTGCACCTTGAAAAAAAACAAAGATGGAAGCTATTAGAAACATTGCTATTATTGCTCACGTTGACCACGGAAAAACTACCTTGGTTGACAAAATCATGTATCATTGTCAGTTATTTCGTGAAAACGAAAATACCGGCGATTTAATTCTTGACAATAATGATTTAGAGCGTGAAAGAGGAATTACAATTACTTCTAAAAACGTTTCGGTTGTATATAAAGGAACAAAAATCAACATTATCGATACTCCCGGTCACGCCGATTTTGGTGGTGAAGTAGAGCGTGTACTGAATATGGCTGACGGAGTTTGTTTATTGGTAGATGCGTTTGAAGGTCCAATGCCACAAACACGTTTCGTATTGCAAAAAGCAATCGACTTAGGTTTAAAACCATGTGTCGTTATCAATAAAGTGGATAAGGAAAACTGCACTCCGGAAGAAGTTCACGAAAAAGTTTTCGATTTGATGTTTGAATTAGGTGCAGAAGAATGGCAGTTGGATTTTCCAACCGTTTATGGTTCGGCTAAAAATAACTGGATGTCTGATGATTTCAGAAACATGACGACAAACATTGAGCCTTTGTTGGATATGGTTGTAGAACATGTACCAGCTCCAAAAGTTTCTGAAGGAACACCTCAAATGCTTATTACATCTTTAGATTTCTCTTCATTTACCGGTCGTATTGCGATTGGTCGTTTGGAAAGAGGTGAGTTAAAAGAAGGAATGCCAATTTCTTTAGTTAAAAGAGATGGAAAAATATTAAAATCAAGAATCAAGGAATTACACACTTTTGAAGGTCTTGGCCGTAAAAAAGTGGAAAGCGTAATTGCCGGAGATATTTGTGCTATAGTTGGGATTGAAGGTTTCGAAATTGGTGATACGGTTGCCGATTTTGAAAACCCTGAAGCATTGCAAACCATTGCAATCGATGAACCAACAATGAGTATGTTGTTTACCATTAACGATTCGCCATTCTTTGGTAAAGAAGGAAAGTTTGTGACATCACGTCACATCAGAGACAGATTGACAAAAGAGTTGGAGAAAAACCTCGCAATGAAATTGGGTGAAACCGATTCAGCTGATAAATTCATGGTTTTCGGTCGTGGAGTTCTTCACTTATCGGTTCTTATCGAAACAATGAGAAGAGAAGGATACGAATTGCAGATTGGACAGCCACAGGTTATCATCAAGGAAATTGATGGTAAAAAATGTGAACCAATTGAGGAATTAACCATCGATTTACCGGAACATCTATCAGGTAGAGCAGTTGAATTCGTTACTATCCGTAAAGGGGAAATGTTGAGCATGGAAGCTAAAGGCGAACGTATGATCATTAAATTCAACATTCCATCTCGTGGAATTATTGGGTTAAGAAATCAATTGCTTACGGCAACCGCGGGTGAGGCTATCATGGCACACCGTTACATCGGATACGAACCATTTAAAGGAGAAATTCCCGGAAGAAACAACGGTTCGTTAATCTCTATGGAAAACGGAAAAGCAATTCCTTACTCAATCGATAAATTACAGGATCGTGGTAAATTCTTCGTGAATCCTAACGACGAAATCTACGAAGGCCAGGTTATCGGCGAAAATTCCCGTAGCGATGATATGGCTATCAACGTCACCAAAGCTAAAAAACAGTCAAACGTTCGTTCTTCAGGAAATGATGAAAAAGCAAGGATTATCCCGCCAATCATTTTCTCATTGGAAGAAGCTTTAGAGTACATTCAAAAAGATGAATATGTAGAGGTTACGCCAAAATCTATTCGTTTAAGAAAAATCTATTTGACAGAAAACGATAGAAAACGTAATAAGATATAATTGTGTTTACAATAAAAAAGAAACCCTTTCAGAAATGAGAGGGTTTTTTGTTAGGAGCTGTTTCCGGCTTTACGTTCTATCTTTTTTGTTTTGTCACCCTGAGCGCAGTCGAAGGGCTTTTAAATAAAACAAAAAAGGATGCCACTACAATCCGGGCTATGTCTATCGTTTTAAAGTAAAATGTCCCTTGGTAGCCCTTCCGTCAGGTAATTGAATTGTAAACCAATAATCATCTGCGGGCATTAGTTTACCATTATATGTTCCGTCCCAACCAAAACCACCAGCACTGATTTGCTTTAATAATTTCCCAAAACGATTATAAATATAAATGATAGAACCTACATTTTGTGACATTGGATTGCCGTCTTTTATATTCCAATATTCATTAAATCCATCACCATTCGGAGTGAAATATTTTGGTATTTGGATTAGATAAAATTCCTGCTCAGCAATGCCGCAGCCATTTTTGTCGCGAACGTAAGCCGTGTAAACCAAACCGCTTAAATTATTGAAAACAGGACTATCCTGATAATGAATTCCATCAATGGAATATTCATAATTTCCAGTGCCTGAAGCTACAATTTCAACCGAATTATTGTAATTTAAATCATGTACAATAATGTTATCAATACTTGCAATTTCTGAACCTACAACCGTGAAGGTCTTTACTTTAGTGCAATCAGCAGCATTTGTTATTGTAACCTCGTAAATTCCGGGCATAGCAACTTCAATGGACTGTGTCTCATCGCCGGCGGCAGTATTCCAAAGATAAGATTTGAAACCACCATCAGCTGTAAGGGTTATGGAATCATTATTACAAATGCCAATAGTTTCGTGTGCAATATCTTCCGGGAAAACACTAACGTTTAAAGTAACCGGGAAAGCAGGATAACAATTGCTGTCAATTATTTTTGCATATATGACCTGCTGAAATGCCGTAGTATTCTGAAATGAATCCAGTAAAGGAGTTGTACTCGTTGGACTATTAAAAAAACGAACCTGATAACCTGAAGGCAAGTTTGTAAACAAAGTCGGAACAAGATAGCTTAAAAATTCTATTGTGGAAAGTCCATCTTGTACGGCATCTGCATCACAAAATGTATAAATATCCTTATCAATGATAAGTTGTGGAGCAAAATCCAAATCAATTTCTGCGACTGTTGTACAGCTTGGTGAATAAGTTGTAGTTAGCGAATAGGTTCCGTTTTGAGCACTTGTATAGGGTGGATTAAATGTTAATGTACTTCCCGTTTCTCCTATAATGGGGTTCCCGTTGAAATTCCATTGATACAATTGTACACCAACCGGAGTAGTCACATCTAAAGTCAGGCTTTCATTGGGACATATCGGATTATTATTGGCAAAAGTCCGGTCAGGTCCCAAATCAACTCCAAACTCAAAGCTGCTTCCCTTTAAGAAAATAGCCGAATCATATCTGTAATTCCCCTCATCTGCAATGACCAGTTTTATATGGTACTGATGTCCTGGGATTACTGCAGATTGTGCTGTTAAAACTTTGGTTTGGCCATTAAAATTTGTTGGATATTCATTGGGATTAAAGGCATCAAAATATTGTTCGTTTTGTGCGGAACAGGCACCAGGAATATCAGGATGTACACTTGTTACCTTAACTGGAATAGCTGTACTCGGAATTAGCGCCAGATTTTGATAAGTGGGGCTTCCGACTTCTTTTAATAAAAAAGCAAAACCATCAGAGTAGGTGCAGGTAGCAGTTCCATGATATTCTTCCGAAGCAAAAATATAATCAAAACTTATCTGGTTTCCCAAAGGGATAAAATCAAATTCCAAAACGGTTGCATTTATAGAATTAGAAATGCCTAATGCCGTATTTAAATCGGCGTCGCCAGTCCAGCCTGATTCTGTATCATCTGAAATAGAGATATTTGGGCCTTGCGCATTGATAATTTTTCCGGTACTCAGAATCACTCCTTCCGCAAAAGGAAAAGTTGAACCGTTAGCACTAAAATATCCCCAGCTTTTTTCGCCTGTTGTAAAATTTCCCCCTGACACCGAAACATTGGAAACAGAAGCACATCCTGAATTTATCAGGACATTTTCAACAAGCTGAAGCGGAGTATGGATTTCATCTGTTGAAATGTATTGAGCAGAAACTGCCCCATACATCAATAGAAGTAGGAGATGAAATTTTTTGAAAAGCATTGTGGTATTATTTGCGGTGGTAAAAATAACTCGATAATGTCGAATGTCCACTCTTAAAAAAGAAAAACTAAAGTTTTTTTACCTCAAGCCCACAGAGTTTCCTCCTTTTAATATCAAATAACTATCTTTTTAAAGTAAAATGTCCTTTAGCACTTCTACCATCTTCAAATGTGATATTGTACCAATAATCATCGGCAGGCATTGGGTGCCCGTTAAACGTTCCGTCCCAGCCCAAACCTGTAGTTCCTATTTGTTTCAATAATTTTCCAAAACGGTCAAAAATGTAAATCGTTGAACGATAATTAAATTGGGCGCTGACACCTTTTACATTCCAATAATCGTTATAACCATCACCATTTGGCGTGAAATAATGCGGAATTCCGAGTACCGCAACCGTGATTGGACCAATCGAACCACATCCATTTTTGTCCCGGACATAAATATCGTGAAGACCCATTGGCACATTATCAAAGAAGTCGCTATCTTGATATGGTCCGTTCACATCATCAAGAGCAAATTCATAATCGCCCAAGCCGGTCACATTAACTGTAATTGTATTACTATCTACCAAATCAACTACATCTATAGATTGAAGAGTAGCTACTTCAGAACCGGTAACCGTTATTACCCTTGTTTTGGTACATCCAAAAGCATTCGTAACATCAACACTATAGGTTCCTGGTGTGTTTACTGTCATTGTCGGACTTGTAACACCATTCAAAACATTATTGGTATACCATTGAAATGTGTAATCACTAGTTGGTGTTCCATCAAGAATTCCGGCATCTATCAAGGCTTGTGTAGCCGGTAAACAAATAATAATAT
>JAZKCP010000012.1:7541-8809 GCA_040388035.1 Bacteroidota bacterium
TTCTTCCAAATCGATTTTTGGCGTTGGATAAACAACAAACGGTATGGTTAATTGTGCCGTGCAGCTTGTGTTAATTGGATTTTCTACAACCACTCTTACGTTCTGTGTTCCTGCTGTAAATGGATTGGGCAGCGGACTTGGAAGCGGATTATTGTTCTGATCAAAATAATACACGTTTACTCCGGTTTGGCTTCCAAGAATCGTTGACTGAAAAGTAGAAGTATCAAAATCGTGCATTCCATTTTGGTAAACAGGATTAACTTCTTCATCGCAAATTGAAGTCAGGTTTGACGAAATGGCAAAAGCTTCGGGTAAATCGTCAACAATAAATTGTAGCGTTTCTTCATCAAAACACGGTTGTCCACCGGTTTGTGTACTGTTGTTTTCCACTCTTATAGTAATAATTTCCGTACCATTTACTGAAAATGGGTTCGGCAACGGAGTTGAAAGTTGAACACCGCTAGATCGGAAATATTTTACGTTAACACCGGTTTGTCCATTCAAGACAGCAGCTTGAATTGCTGAGGTATCAAAACCATAAATTCCATCCTGATTGTCGTCACAATGACGAATAATATTGGTAGCATTTATAGGATTGGCTGTAGGCAATGCCTCTACAACAACATCAAATGTTTTAAAACCGTAACATGAATTGTCGGTAGTACTTTCTACACGGACCCAAATGGTTTGTGTATTTGGATAACCAATATTTCTATAGGTTGAAGTATTTATAATTTCCAATGAATTTCCTGAAGCGTCTGTTTCTGCAAGGAAATCGGCTTCAGTTTTATAGTATTTTATGCTGTAATTCGAGGCTGGTCCAGGTAGAAAAGCAAGCAGATTGCTGGTAATGCCGGTAAAATCAAATGGTCCGGAAATTCCATCCCTGTCATCGTTGACCGCATCCAGATAATCATCACATAAATATTGATTTGGCACGATATAGCCTGCCGGGATTTGTGTAACCGACACCAGTAAATCTATTCGTGCTACTCTGAAACAACCATTGCTATTTTCAACTCGAGCATAAATACTTCCGCTTCCGGAAGCATACGCAATTGGATTAGAAATTAAAAAAGTGCTGTTTTCAGTGTTTGCAGCTGCAAGTGTGGTGTAATAGGTAAATGTTTCATTCAGATAATTGGCTGAAATCACATCATTTTTTTGTGTCAGATTAAAAGATGAAATACCATCCGTATCATCATCGCATTGTTTTAGAGTAATTGGCGTTGTTACAACCGGCAAAGGATACGTTGTAAGAACAACTG
>JAZKCP010000012.1:8889-17346 GCA_040388035.1 Bacteroidota bacterium
CAAACCACAGGCATTTCCATTCTTGATTAAAAATACCCGATACAGATAGCCAACCATTGATGGTGTTACATTGGAAACCGTCAAAGCATTTGTGCCCGCACCCGAATATGTAGCATTGTTAAAAATAAGCGTCCAGGTTGCGCCGCCATCCGCTGATACTTGCCATTGATAGTTGTTTACTGCGTTAGTACTGATTGAGAAAGTGACGCTTTGAAATTCACAGGCAGAACTGCTTTGAGGTTGTGTATTAATAACTATTGGAGCTGCGGTTATATAATCCGGATTCGGATTTCCGTAACCTATGCCACTTGTTACCAATCCGTTGTTAGGATTAATTGTTGGAGGTGTGGTTCCCCCTAATAATCCATCAAGATTACTATCCGAATAACCGGCTTCGATTACGTCATTGCATAAATCATTATCGCTGTCCAATTCTATGGCGTTGTAAATTCCATCAGCATCGGTATCGGCAAGGACATAGATAGGTTTTATGATTCCACTGTCAGGAGAAGTCTCTAATGTATTAAACAATCCGTTGGTGCCAAAATTTCCGCCATCAATTACACCATTGCTATCAGCATCAGTGACATTAAAACCAGCTTCATCCAAATCGTGGATTCCATCATTGTCTGAATCCAAATCTAAATAATTTGGAACTTCATCCCCATCAACATCAGCATTAGGACTGTCAGGAGGAAAAATTCCTGTTCCAAAAACATCATCAATTCCGTCTTCATTTAAATCTATATTAGATAACGCCAAGAAAGTGGGACCTTGGGCTTCAACTAAATCAAGAATAGAATCATTGTCACTATCCAGATCGTTTTGGTCAGCAACACCATCACCATCATAATCTTTTGGGATGCATGTTGCAAATAAATTTAAAGCCACTCTGCTTGTGCTTGCATCAGAAAGATTGATATTGGTAATTTTAATTGAATTTACAAGATTTCCTTTTATAGAAAAAGTACCGGTTCCGGCAGGTAATGAAACGCTGTCATTTAATCGAAAACGAATTTCAAAAGATGAAAACTGTGTGATGCCACTTTCGAAAATTCCATCATAATTTGTATCAATTAGTAATTGGTTTGTTGGGTTTAAAATTGTCAATGTTTTATTGACCGGAGCTGTAATTCTGATTTCTGTTGAAGAAGTAAATAAATCACTTGCCGCTGCAATATCGGCATATGAAACAGAAAGACTAATTGGTAAAGTAAAATTAAGGGTATAACTAACAGAATTATTTTTTCCTTGTGCTGCTTCTGTTACAAAATTGCCACCGGCATCTCCAAAAATTGGTGTAATGGAAGGCGCTGCCGTTCCTGCAAAAGTAATTGTACCAGTATATGAGTTACTGTAAGTATCGATTGAAATTGATCCGGATGTCGTATTGAAAAAATTAAAACTTTGATTTCCATAAGATTCGGCACAATTGGGGATAGCATCATTATCATTATCAAGATCAACGTTATCATTTACAGCATCATTATCATTATCATTTGGACATGAACTTATTGGAATATTATCTGAATCTTGCGGAGCCAGACAACCAGCAATAGTAGCCGAAACATAGTAATAGCCAGGACCAAAACCTGCCGGAGCATTCAAAGGCTGGTAAGTATTATTTGTTGCGCCGGGAATCAGGTTTCCGTTAAAATACCATTGAAATACATCAAAAGGACTAAGGGAATTTACACTTAAAATAGAATTTGGGATACAACCCAATTGTGTAATGTCGACTTCGTTAAAGGATATTTCGGGTTTAAAAGTGAAACCGGAATAGTAACCGCCAAAAGTTGCCGCCTGTTCAGATCCATAAGCAGCTAAGTATAATTCCCCTGTTGAATAAACAGAAACATTGCCAGTCACCCCGGTAAGTACATAGGTTTCATAATTTGGATTTCCGGTTACTGTTAAAGGACCATCTACTGTCACTCCAATTCCCGCTAAACCTGCCAAAGTGTAGTTCGCACCATCAATAATAAAATTCAGCGTCGCACCAGTTGTGGTAATTATGGTAACTCTTCCGGTAAATTGACGGGTTCCAATATAATCAATAAACGGAATGTTATCAATCACTCTGGGAGTTTGACAACTTAATGGCGGGACAAAAAACAATTCCTGGTTTCTCTGATCTACAGCACCATCATCACCAACGCTTTGATAGGCGAAAATTTTGTTGGTTGAACTAACAAATAAGTTTCCATTGGCAGTATAATCTGCTCCGGTTAATGCTATATATTCGCCGGCAAGTAAATTAAATACCGGTGTAGAGCCATTTAGTGTTATTTGGGTATCTTCATCAGCTACCAAAAGGATTTTTTCTACCGCATCAATTCCGGTACTTTTGATGAATATATAATCGTTGGTTGTTAATCTCTCGGCAGGAACTATCTGATCAAAACCCAAATCAAGATTACCTACCGCATTGGTTCCTCCAAAAGAACCGCAGTTTACAGCTATCGGTTTATCTGACAAAACCAATGACCCAATTAATCCATCTCTATTGGCATCGTTTGGTCCCTGAACCGCCATCACATAGCTTTCACCTCTATTCAAAACAATGCTAAATGGAGTACTTCCTGTTCCGCTATTGACCAATTGCACACCAGGTTTTATGTCACTAAAATTAACAGTTGTATTATTCTCAGTTGCTAAAACGGAAACAAATGTATAATGAATATCAAAATAATTGGTTACCAAATTATTAGCAAAAGCGCCAATCCTGTAACGCAATCCCAGTGATGCCAATCCTTTTGAAACTAGCTCTCCGGCTTGATTCCCACTTCCTGCAATAATCCTGGCCGAAACATAAACCAAATCATCAGCCTCGATAATATAGCCTTTATTGTCCATAACCGCGCTTGCCATGCCGGAGTCTACGTGTATTTGAGTATCGCTGCCAAATCCAATATCGTAAACATAAGGAATGTCTCGGGAAACTGTTGCGTAAATTGTATTTCCTCCAAGCTCAATAATCCTAAAATTTACTGGATTTACGTTTGGAGTCGATATATATAAAAACTGCTCTTCAGGAGCTACACTTGATGAACCGGAAAGTGGCGGTATATAGTGGGTTTTACTAAACTGCGAGAAACAATTCAACGAACAAAGCAAAACAAAAAGTAAATAAAAGGGCTTCATTTTCATTCGCTAAAATTAGCAAATAAATAAGAAAACATAAAGAGAACTAGGTCTATTTATGTTTTCTTTAAGAATTGACTGATGATTGAATTATAAATCTCTTTTTTGAATGATTTTATAAGATGAGAAAATAAAAATAGCGGTCCAGGCAAGTACAATTAAAATAGTTGACAAATGAACGTCATAATCTTTCGTATTGTCAACTCCGACCTGATTTCCAATTGTTCGTATTGCATTTAATTTAGTAATGGGCTCTTCTATCAGGTTCCACATGGACATTAGAGGGAAAAAGTCCCAAATTTTGGTAACCAGTTCTGTATTTCTGAGGTTATTGTATGCTACGGCATATGAAATCCATTCGAAAACAAACCATAACAATAAGAATCCCAATGCAAAAGCAGACCTTTTTATCAGTACTCCAAGAAATAAGCAAAAAGAAAAGAATCCTACTAATTTTACAAAATAAGCCATTAGGTATTCCATTCTTGAGAAAATGATATCAACTTCAGTAAATGAAGAAAAAATCAATCCCAAAATTAATGAGACAACAAATACAAACAGGGTTGATATTGCCGAAAAAAGAATAATGGTCAGCACTTTTGAGGTTAGAAATTCCTTTTTGCTCATTCCGTCAATCAGGTTTTGTTTTAGTGTTCCATAGCTATATTCATTAGCCATCATTGAAACGATGACCACCGCAAGAAATAACTTCAGCCACCCGGCAAAATAGGTGTTAAAGTGCCATATGAAAGGAAAATTAAAAATCCCCTGATCGGCTAACCGGATGTGAATTGGACCAATATCAAATTTGATGGAAGCAATTAATGATAAAAAAGTAAGGAAAATAAAATAAGTCAGTGTCAATATCCTGCTGGAGCGGCTTTTCCAGATTTTTTGTAATTCTATGGCGAGTAATCTTTTCATATTAGTTTTTTGTTAATTCAAGGAATTGTTCTTCCAAACTCGTTTTTCTAAGCACCAAATGGTTAAGATAAATTCCTTTTTCCGCCAAATAGCGATTCAAAAGCGAAGGATCAAACTGGCTTTTAAAATGCACGATAACTTTTCCTTCTGTTTCCGAAATTTTTTCAACTTCAGGATGATTTTTTAAAACTTCTATAAGTTTGGAATTACTATCTGCCTGTAATTCGAAAAATCCCATTTGGTTGGTCATGCCATCAACAGTTCCGCTATACAGGATTTCGCCAAAGCGCAAAACCAAAACATGGCTGCATACTTTTTCAACTTCATCCAATAAGTGCGAAGCCAATAAAATTGTCGTTCCCTGAGAAGCAATCAAACGGATAATATCGCGAATTTGATGAATTCCCTGCGGATCTAAACCATTAGTTGGTTCGTCCAGGATTAAAATTTCAGGATCATTCAAAAGGGCAGAAGCAATCGCTAATCGCTGTTTCATTCCCAAGGAAAAGGTCTTGAATTTGCTGTCCTTTCTATCGATAAGCCCAACAACTTCGAGCTTTTCATTCACTTTCGAATAATCAATGTTTTTTATTTTGCAAACCAATTCCAGGTTTTCCTTGGCCGACATATAGGGATAAAAATTAGGGCGCTCAATAATGGCTCCCACTTTTTTTAACGCTTCATGAGTTTGCATATTACCGTCAAACCAACTGTATTCGCCGGAAGTTTTATTTACAACATTCAATACAATACCTAGAGTTGTAGACTTTCCGGAGCCGTTTGGCCCAAGGATTCCATAGACATTGCCTTTGTGTATTTCAAGTGAAACGTTATTAACGGCGTGGATTTTACCGTAACGCTTGTGGAGATTTTTAATAGAAAGTATAGTAGATTCCAAAGACTTTTTTTTAAGGTTTTGAATAGGACGATTAAAACCTTGTTTTGTTACTAGTCTTTTCTGAAGTAAAATTTAGAAAGAAATTGTTTCTTTAAATTTAAATAAAAAAGCGTCTCATTGATTTCTTTAAGCCTTGATGTCAATGTGATTTTATGGCCTCTGGTGTCGTTTGTTACCTGCATTTTACAAGTTGAACATTCAAATTCACTAAAATGATTGTTTACCTTTTTGGTTTCTACAAAACGATGTCCAAGCAGGGAACAGCGATAACTTTTTTTCACCATTCCATCAGTTATGTAATTTGTTTCCATGAGATTAGGATTTTATTCCGCTGCGCTCCATACAGTTCGGCCATGCCTCGGGTTGGTTTGGTGAAATAAACGTAACAATTTATAGATGAAATAACAAAATTAATCGTTGAAATACATTATTCTGTAAGTTTTACAATTAATATACTTACAAATTTATTCGAATGATTAATTATATGGAACAATCATCGGTTCACCGATTTGGTAATCAGGCAATGAGAAATCATTGTTTCTAAAAGTATTGGCCCTAAAAACATTGGTTCCCTGAAAAGGAATTGAAGGATAGAAAGAAAATGAAATCTGGAAACTATTGAACACCAAATAGTCATTATTTATCAAGGCGCCCAAACTGAAAACAGAATATACTTTATCATTAAAAAATCTATTGGTTTCATCGCCAAGTAATCCGAAAGTCATATTGAAAAATGGGCTGAAATGGAATCCATGCCAATTTCCGGGTAGATAAGTCTGTGTTTGAAAAGCAGTAAAGAGCTTTTTAGTGCCGTTAATCAGAGGGTTATTAAAGCCTGAAATTCCGTTTTCCTCCGAAATTGTTACTCTGTCTTTGATAATTGGTGCTCTATGATTTCCAAGAACTAATGTAGGCTTAATAAATTGTCTTATTTTCCAACCTCCAAGAGAAAGGAGATTTGTAAAATAATTGGTTTCAATCCGCAATGTAGTTTGTTCGCTACGGCCGCTGTTAAAAAAACTTCCCCATTCGATATTTGTTCCCAAATAACCAAAATTGAAGTAATTCCCATAAGCAAATCGTCCGCCAAAATAAGTTCTTTGGCTATTGTTTTTATCCTGAATGCCTCCGGTTAAAGCATAAACCTGACCATACGGTACATCTTCCACAATACCAAAATTGAATAAATATTTGTCTTCAGAAAATTTTTGGGTATTAAGACCAATTGTTGCTAAATATAATTTTTCATCCGCGTAAAAATGTGATGGATCATATTGTTGAGTTGGTTTGCTGATGTAATTTACATTTTGGAATCCAAAAGTGGTAACGAGATTTGTGGTTCTGAAATCTTCGCTTCTGCCTTTGAAAATCTTAAAGGAATGACCAGCCCAATATTGTTGTTTTTCCGTTTTGAAAGTTTGATTTTCAAAAACACCAACAGCATCCGGGAGTGAATCCACAAAAAATCTGTTTTCTAAATAAATACCACCAGCCAATCTCGCTAACGGAGAGAAAAAAGGCCTTTCAACACGCGCACTTCGGGTTATATTATCATATAAATCATTCCGATAGCCAAAAGTCGTTTTTATATAAGTGTCTCTGATATTGTTTATAATGTACTGAACATCATAAGCTTTTTTTCCGTCATCAAATCTTTTGGTGAAATCATTTCGGATTTCATGGCCTAAACCAAAAAAATTTCGTTCTGTTATCTCGAAACTGCCTTTTGAACCCGAAATGGAGCCTGACGGAATCAAGGTCCATGAATCTAAAACACGAACAGAAATATCAACTGAATCTTTGCTGTTTGGGATATCAATCGGTTTGATTATAACACTTCTAACATAACGTTGCCTTCTGATTAAACGTTCTGATTCTTTAGCAATAAGTGAATCTAATGGATCATTTTTTTTGAAAAGCAATAGATTTCGAATGGTCCATTTTTTGGTTTTGAGGTGAATGCGGTTTCCAAATTTTTCAAATCCTTGATTAGGTTCTTCTTTATAATTATCAACGGAATAACCAAAAGGGTCTAATGTTTCAATTATGATTTCCCGAATGATTTTGCCTTCGTTTCTGTCAAAAGTTTTTTTAATAAAAAATCTTTTCCTGGCATTTTTTTGAGCGGTTGCCTTACTTTTTTTGGATTTGAATAACAGACGATAAACAAGTTTGTTGAACTTGCTTTTTTTGGACATCTTTTCGATGTTTTTATAAACCTTTACCGAATCGTTGCCACTGTTTTTTTCCTGGGCCAGAGAAATTTGGCACACAAAGAATAAGAGTAAAAAACAGTATAGTAACTTAGATTTCATATCGTGAATTCAAACTGGACAAATATAGTTGCTTTTGACAATCTGCATTTACATAATTTAAGGTTTTATTTATGTCAAAAAATCCTCAACTGCTTTGAACAATTGAGGATTTTCTTTTTTTTAAAAATTGAAATCGTTATGATTTCTGTTCTTTATTGAAATACACTAAGTAATAATACATCTGTTTTTCTTCATCCCAACCTTTTTCCACATATTTCTCTGCACTTTCAGGATTGATAAAATCAAGCTTTATTTGAATATTCGTATCTAAATTAATTACATTTTTGATCGATTTCCTGGCATCAGAAACGGCACCATTTGCGATAGGAAAAGTGGTAACATCTTCAATGCTGTATTTTTCGCCTTTATCAACTTTATAGTTTTTGAATTCCGGAATCAAGTCTGGATTATCCAAAACTTCGTTTAGAAAATTGCTTTCTTCAAATTGATCGTTTTTGGCAAAATAATTCACCGAACGGTTCATAAACATCACTTCTTCTTTCTTGTCTTCGGCAGGAAAAACAACATCCTTGGCAAATCCCTGGCAGAATTTCAAATACTTTTTGGTAATGAAATTTTCATCCTGGAATGCATCAACGCTTAAGAAATGCTCTAACCAATAACGCGTATCATAGCGGTTGCTGTCTATGCTCAAAATCTTATAGCCTTCTTCTTTTTTGTAATTGAAAATAAGACAGCCTTTATCCAATTTATTTAGATTGATTCCTTGTTGCAAAATCATTTCAAGTGATTTTCCTTTTTCTTCAAACTGCATAAAATCAGACATGATTTCACTTTTGAAAACACCAACAGCATCAACAACGTTATTATCGATGTTTAAGTTGGTAAAATATGCCACATAAACTTCACCGTTCTTGATGTGCGGATGATTGGACTGCTCAAAAAGATGGTTAGTGATTTTTTTTGAAACTTCATGGATAGCACTCGGATCGGTAAAAATTTCCGTTGCTAAATTGAACATGTCGTTGTATTCCAAATCAACTTCGTGCGCAAACTGGAAATAGTTTTCCTCTTTTTCGCGAAACGATTTAAAGAAATATTCCTTTAACAAAGGAACAATTTCGTCGTTTAAATTATAAGGCTGCTCGGAAAGAAACACTGTTTCATTTTTGTTTTTGTTTCCAACGCGATGTATTGATAAACTCTCAATATGAG
>JAZKCP010000013.1:0-6960 GCA_040388035.1 Bacteroidota bacterium
TTCGCCAGTTGAGAAGCCGTCACCACCCGGTATTTTTTCAGGACATTTAACTGTTCCTCAAAATTTTTTGGGCTCACCGCCAGTTCCCATGGATCGCACGGAACGGTATCGATATTATGATACATCAGCACCAACGATCGTTGCTGAAATTTATAAAGCAGCTTTTTTACAAAATGCAGATTCAAGCCAGCTCAGGTTTTTGTTTCAGAAATGCGCGGAAAGGCATCAGTGGGTAGAGCAGAATGTATTTCAAATAATGTTTAGGCGCGGATTTTTTCAGTGATTGCAGGAATTTCTTTTTAAGCGTAGACGATAAAGGATTGACAGTATCAACAAGCCTTGCATACATTACTTTAGAGTAATGTTCCTTCCATTTCTTCATCCCTTTTTCAAAAGCAGATTTTAATTCCGGAATTTTTTCAAATTGATTTTGCAACCATTCAATTTCTGCTGCAGTTTCTATTTTCCAGACTTGGTGCTTTTCCTTATTTGTTGTAGAGTAATTGTAAATCGGCTGACTCTTTTTCTTTTCGGTAATCCAGGAATTCAAGGTTTCATTATCAGGATAGGTAATCAAAACAGGTTCGGTATTAAAACCTGTCTGATGCAAATAATCCTTGAAATATTCCACACGATACTGCAAGGTGTCTTCGTGTTTTTTGATGACATTGTTTTTATAATCTTCAATTGAAGTGCCGGCTATAAAGCCAATGAAAGACTGCGTTTTATTTTGGATTTCATAAAGAAAGAAGACAGCTTTATCTTCTTCCAAAAAAATGCCATCTTCCTTAAAATCCTGGTATTTGTGCGCTACACCTTTAAAACGTTTATCTAATGTAATCTTTTGCGAATACATATAAGCGGGATTAATCACATGCAAAAACGAGTACGGATTAAAACTCAACCAGGCAGCAAGCTCAGCCGAACTGTAATCATCATAATTTCTACAGCTGACTAACGCGACTTTATCGGGCGTGGGACGAACGGCTTTGAAAGGAATTATTTTGCTCATATTAATTTAGTGTTCGTGGTCAGCTTTTAGTGTTCAGTGTTTTTTCTGCAAACTACACACTGAATACTGATTACTATGAAAATTGCTTTGCAATTTTTTCTGCTTTTTTGGATTCTGAATAATCATAAAAACCTTCACCTGATTTTACTCCGAGTTTTCCGGCCATAACCATATTCACCAATAGTGGGCAAGGAGCATACTTTGGATTTTTAAATCCGTCGTACATTACGTTTAGAATCGAAACGCAAACATCAAGTCCGATGAAATCTGCCAATTGCAATGGTCCCATTGGATGTGCCATTCCAAGTTTCATCACCGTATCGATTTCATAAACTCCTGCAACGCCATTGTATAATGTTTCGATTGCTTCGTTTATCATTGGCATCAGAATTCGGTTTGCAACAAAGCCCGGATAATCATTTACTTCGGTTGGTGTTTTTCCTAATTTCACGGATAAATCCATTATGATTTTAGTGACTTCATTCGAAGTGGAATAACCGCGAATTATTTCAACCAGTTTCATAATCGGCACCGGATTCATAAAGTGCATTCCGATTACGCGTTCCGGGTGTACAACCTGCGCGGCAATTTGTGTAATGGAAATCGAAGAAGTATTGGTTGCCAATATCACATTATGGTCACAAACATCACTCAATTGCTTGAAGATTTGCAGCTTTAAACCAACATTTTCGGTTGCTGCTTCGACTACTAAATCGGTTCCGACAACACCATCTTTTATATCAGTATACGTAATTATATTTCCAATTGTCTTGTGTTTATCGTCTTCGGTAATAGTTCCTTTAGTTACCATTCTGTCAAGGTTTGATGCAATGGTTGCCATTCCTTTTCCCAGGGATTTTTCGGAAACGTCAATTAATTTTACGGTGAAACCGCTTTGTGCAAAAGTGTGGGCAATTCCGTTGCCCATTGTTCCTGCGCCTATTACAGCAATTGTTTTCATTATGTTTAGTTAGATTGTTTTATTTTTTTCCATCGAATCAATTATCATATAAGCAACACGTAAAGCATCTGTTCCGTCTTGTAAAGTTACAATTGGATCTGTGTTGTTATTGATAGCATCGGCAAAGGTTTCAAGTTCGTCAAGGATTGCATTGTTATGGCTCACTTCGGGATTATTGAAATAAATTTGTTTGCGGTCGCCTTCAGCATTTTGGAGAATCATATCAAAATCTCCAGGAGTTTCCGGAGCTTCTTTCATTTTAACGACTTCGCATGTTTTGTCTAAATAATCTACAGAGATATAGGCATCTTTTTGAAAGAAGCGCGACTTACGCATATTCTTCAGTGAGATTCGGCTCGAGGTAATATTGGCAACGCAGCCATTTTCGAATTCGATTCGGGCATTGGCAATATCGGGAGATTGACTTAAAACCGAAACGCCACTTGCGTGAACAAATTTTACTTTCGATTTTACCACACTCAAAATCGCGTCAATATCGTGTATCATTAAATCCAACACAACAGGAACATCAGTACCGCGCGGATTGAATTCGGCTAAACGGTGTGTTTCAATAAACATTGGACTTTCAATCATGTCTTTCACAGCGGTAAAAGCCGGATTAAAACGTTCAACATGCCCAACCTGGCCTTTGACATTATATTCTTTTGCCAAGTTGATAATTTCTTCAGCTTCTTCAACAGTAGTAGAAATTGGTTTCTCGATAAAAACATGTTTTCCTGATTTGATGGAAACCTTGGCGCATTTATAATGAGAAAGAGTAGGAGTAACAATATCTATAACATCTATAGCGTGTATTAATTTGGCAATGGTATCAAATTGTTTATATCCAAATTCTGCTTCGATTTTGGCTCCGTTTTCGTGGTTTTCGTCATAGAATCCAACAAGTTCATATTTTTCAGATTGTTGTAATAAACGTAAGTGTATTTTTCCGAGGTGACCGGCACCTAAAACGCCAACTTTAAGCATAGAAGTAAATTTTATCAAAAGTACTATTTTAGTTTAAAGTTTAAAAGAAAAGTTTACGAGTTTCAGGGTTTATGAGTTTATTTGCTTTTTGAAATTTAAAAGTTATTTTTACGCAATAAATTACTACCCAAATTGAAAGATACAAGTAAACATCAGGGACTTCGAAATCAATTAGCCAAATTATTAGAAACAAAAGGAATTACGGATAAAAATGTATTGGATGCCATTCGTAAAATTCCAAGGCACTTGTTTTTGAATTCCAGTTTTGAAGATTTTGCTTATCAGGATAAAGCGTTCCCGATTGATGCCGGACAAACTATTTCACAACCTTATACTGTAGCATTTCAAAGCCAATTATTGGAAGTAAAAAAAGACCATAAAGTTTTGGAAATAGGAACCGGTTCGGGTTATCAAACTGCTGTTCTGGTTGCCATGGGAGCAAAGGTTTATTCTGTTGAAAGACAAAATGAATTGTTTAAAACCAGCTCTGTTCTGTTGCCGAAATTAGGAATCCGGGCAAAGCATTTATCTTTTGGCGATGGTTACAAAGGGATGCCCAATTACGCCCCATTTGACAGTATCATAGTTACGGCTGGAGCGCCAATTATACCAAAAGCTCTTATGGCTCAGCTAAAAATAGGGGGAAGGCTCGTGATTCCATTAGGGAAAGACGAACAAATAATGACTTTGCTGATTCGTAAGAATGAAACACAATTTGAAAAGCATGAATTCGGAGAATTCCGTTTTGTGCCCTTATTGGAAAATAAAAATTAAAATGATTTTTTAATACGGTCCAAATCACGTTTAGTGTCTTGTTCCTTCAGGCTTTCGCGTTTGTCATAGGTCTTCTTTCCGCGGCAAAGACCAATATCTAGTTTGGCAATTCCTTTTTCATTGGTAAAAAGCTTCAAAGGAATAATGGTCAATCCTTTGGTGTCAAATGCCTTTTCCAGTTTTCTTAATTCTCTTTTATTCAATAAAAGTTTTCGCTCGCTTTTTGCTTTGTGATTGAATTGATTACCATAAAGATATTCATCAATCTGAGTATTGATAGCAAACAATTCGCCGTTGTGAAATTCACAAAACCCTTCCGTAATGTTAGCTTTTCCTAAACGAATGGATTTGATTTCCGTCCCTGTTAAAACTATGCCGGCAGTGTAAGTTTCGATTATTTCATAATCAAACTTGGCGCGCTTATTTAATATGTTTATTGTTTTTAGCATGGGATGGCAAATGTAATACAAAATGAATTTCGGAGTAATTTTTTTATGCTATTTTTACAAAATGCAGAACAACATCTCTAAAGATCCGCTTCACGGTATCACACTTCAAAGAATACTGGAAATTCTCGTGGATTTTTATGGGTTTGATACTTTGGGTGAATTGATAAAAATTAAATGTTTTACTGATAATCCCAGTATTAAATCGAGCTTGACTTTCCTGAGAAAAACCGATTGGGCCAGAAAAAAAGTGGAGGAATTGTATGTTAGGACTTTACCTAAATTAAGTAAGTAACTACATTTTCCAATTCCGTCTCAGCAGAGAATAAATTACGGTGTCTAAAAATGTTCCTTCCCATAATTCATTTTCAAGAAGATGGGCTTCTTTTACAAAACCATTTTTTTGTAAGACCCTTTCAGAGGCAATATTCTCAGGAGCAATAATTGCTTCAATGGAATTAAGATTCAATTGTTCAAAACCATAAGCTACAACTGCTTTTATGGCTTCAGACATATATCCTTTACCATTAAATTCGGGTAAAGACATATAGCCAATTTCGGCACGGTGATTTTCGGGTGAAATTTTATAATGACCGATAATTCCAATGATTTTTGGTTCTCCTTTGATTGTAATTCCCCAATTAATTCCGGTATTATTAACTATTTTATCTTCAATCGTTGCGATGTGTTCCAAAGCATCTTCCTTCGACTTTGCCAACGGCCGTGGAATATATTTCATAGTTTCAGGATTGCTACGAAGTACCAAAATTTCTTCAGCATCATTAGGTTCTAAACGGCGTAATAGCAATCGTTTGGTTTCGATATTTTGGAATGGATGAAAATTTATCGTAAGCATAGTTGCGGTTTTTTTGTAAAATTATAGAATTTCTATAGTAAATTCGAATTCTTTCGAAGAATTGCTTTCAATAGTCTGAATTCCTTCCTTCTCTAAAATATTTCCTGTAGCATTTAGATCATCAGAATAGCCAGCCCAAGGTTCAAGGCAAATGAATGGTGCATTAATTTTCGTCCATATTCCAAAATTTGGAAAACCCTTAAACTTAAAATTCAATATTGGAATTCCAGTTTCGAGAATTTGGATTTGCTTTGATTTTAATTCCTTAAATATCAAGGCATCATTTTCAAAAAGTGAATAGGTGAGTGGCAATCTGTTTTCCAATAAGTCAATTTGTTTTGTCTTTTCTGAAAGCAAGTCATTTTCTAATTGATAGCTGGTTAAATTTTCATTGGACTCAAATTGTAAACAGTAATCTTCAAAATTCCCGTTTAAGGCAAATGCCGGATGCCCGCCAATTGAAAAAGGCATTTCATTAAAATCTTTATTGATGACTTGATATCTAACTTTTAATTCGGAATTATTCAAGCTATAAATTACCCGCAATTCAAATTCAAAAGGAAACTTCTCTTTTGTTAATTCGTTGGATGATAAAGAGAAAATTGCTTCACTCTCAGTATTATCAATCAAATCAAAATCCATATCCCTGGCAAATCCGTGACGAAATAACTGATATCTATTGTTTTTATAGGCATATGAATTGTTTTTTAAAGTTCCGACAATTGGAAACAGGATAGGGGAGTGCTTTCCCCAATATATTGAGTTTCCTTCCCAGATATATTCTTTACTAGCGCTATTTTTTTTTAAGGAGATTAATTCGGCACCTTTATTGTTTATGGATGCAGTTAATTGAGGGTTTGAAATAGTTGTTTTCAAATGAGTCAAATTTTCTATTGCACAAATATATTTCTAATAGTTGTTCGCGATAAGTTTATGTTTAGAAAGTTAAAGATATTATAATAAAATGTTAATATGTAAGAATAATATATTAATAAATTACAAAAAAGTGTATTTCATCGATTTTATTTGTATTTTAATCGATAAAATTTGTAGAATTGTCTAACGAAATAAATCAATACGTTCTTTCAAAATAAAATATATAAAGTGTTTGCCCCACATCTACTTTATTAAAATCTGTCAATATTAATCGAAATAAAGTGTTTGCCCCACATCTACTTTATTAAAAACTTAACCTACTACTATGAAAGCAAAAATGTTTAGAGCATTGTTGCCGTTAGCAATCGTGTTCACTATGGTATCTTGTTCTTCTGACTCTTCAGAAGGTTCTTCAACAGACGAAAAACTTGTAACTACATACAATTACAATGATAGTGAGTTGCGACTTATTACGTTAGTTAATAATTATCGTCAAAGTATAGGATTGAATACGCTTGAAGTAATCAATCACATCTCTTATAAATCTGAGGAACACAATATTTATATGATTGATAATAAAGTGGTAAACCACGATTATTTTCAACAGAGAGCCAATAACCTGATTGATGTACTGGATGCAACGAGAGTAGCTGAGAATATTGCTTACAATTATCAAACCCCGGAAAGTGCTATAAGTGCGTGGTTACACAGCCCGGAACACAAAGCTAACATTGAAGGTGATTATACCCATATCGGTATGTCAATTACGGTAGATGAAGTAACTGGAAAAAAATATTATACTAATATGTTTATAAAGAAATAGTTTGTTTGTTTAATTTTGATACTAAACCCATTCATTCGAGTGGGTTTTTTATTTAAATCCCAGCCTGGTTTTTAATTTTACGAATAACAAGGCAATGGAATAGGCATCATCTGAAGCTGAGTTCCGCTCATTCAAAGAAAGCTTATATTGTTTAACTAAATCTTCCAGTGAAAACGACTTATTTGTAATGTCTTTGTCTACCTGGATCGTTTTCCAGGATGCAGA
>JAZKCP010000013.1:6970-25669 GCA_040388035.1 Bacteroidota bacterium
AAACGACTTGTTTGCAATGTCCATTAATTTCTGATGCATTATTTCAACATCTAAAGCTTCATTTTTTAATTTGCCACACTCCATTTTTTCCAAAACATCATTAATCATTTCAATGTCAAAATGGATTCGGTGGCCAACTAAAACAGCATTTCCTATATATTCCACCAAAGCCTGGATTGCCTGAGGTTCTGCTAGTTTAGTCAATTTACTTTCAATCAGGAACTCATTAGACAATCCATTGTCATGAAGGTATTTATATTGCAGGATTACAACTTCAAAATTGTCACCAATGCGTACAATATCATCAACTACACCAACAGCTCCAAAAGATAAGATGACATCTTTTTTTGGATTTAGGCCGGTAGTTTCGGTACTTAAAACCACATACCGGTTGGATTTGGTTTCAAACTTTGCCAAATATGCTTTCCAAAAATCCGGATATTTATTGCTGCCTGTAAGCCACTCTAACATTTTTATGAAAATTGAGTTAATTGAAATTTGTCTTTTATCAGTTCTTCTAATTCTCTCATTGGAATCAAAGCATTCTTCATTTTTTCCTTATCCACTTTTGAAAGTTCGTCGACATTGATAAAATCGCCTGTGCTGTCATTTTTTAAGCCTTCAAGTGTCCTGAATTTTGATAAAATTAAAAAGGCATCCGCACAATTCAAATAGATTTCAGAAAATTTAGGGTCAACGATAGCTAATTGTTTAAATCTTAAATAGGTATTATTGTTTCCTTTCAGGTTTAAACTTATTGCAAAGAGTCGGGCGCCGTCAACCAATGGCATAATGGCTTTGTTTTTTATATCGAATTTTCCTTTATGTTCGCCTTCTTCTTCCACATTAAATTTCTTGAAAAAGTTTAGTGGGGCATTTTTCCGCAAGGCATCATTTCCAAGATAATCAAAAAACAGCGCATTGTTTTTAGTGTTCTTTAAAATTAAATCATCAAGTTGATCTTCAATTTTACCTTCGCCAAAAACAAGTTCATAATCAAAAAAGATACTTGCGATATCGTTCGATTTTTCACCCGGTGTTTTCATCCAGTTGTTATATTGTTTTATCCAGTCAGACATCGATTTACACCAAAGCATATTGCTTGCCATATGGCCGTGCGGACAATAAGCATAACCAACTTTTTCTAATATTGCAGTGGCTCTTTTGGCCAGTTTTAAGAAGTAGTCTTTAACATCTCTGTATTTTTCTGCAGCTACATCTTCGAATACTAAAAAGCTATCCTGATCGGACAGTAAAAATTGCTCTTTTCTTCCTTGGCTACCAATGCTAAACCACGCAAATCGGGCTGGAGGAGAACCTAAATCAAGAATCGACAATTCGATTGAGCGTTTTATAATAGCTGTAATAATTTCCCCGGAAATATTATAAATATGTGGCAAAGGAATATTTTTCGCTATAGAAGATTGAATTAGGTCGGTTAATTTCTCTCTGACTAATTTAAGTTCTTTAGGTGAAAGTGAACGTTTGATCTCTTTAATTAGAACTCCCGGATTATTGGCTTGGGCAACTATTAAATCATGTTCAGAAATTACTCCTTTAACGTCTGATTTATCCGAACCGTCCACCGTTACGCACAAATGGCTTACATTGTGTTTCAACATTAAAAGCTGGGCTTCGGCAACAGAAACATTTTCAGGAACGGTAATTACCGGTGAAGACATTATTTTATCAATAGTCGAGATAAGCGGAAACCTTCCATTTGCGATTTTCGATCTAAAATCAGTATCGGTAACGATGCCAATAGGGTGATTTTGAGCAGTAATAAGCACACTGTCGGTCAGGTTTTCGGTCATCAATTGCGCTGTATCCTTTACAATTGCGGAAACAGCTACTTTTAAAGGCGTTTTATTATAAGCTAACGATTGAAAGTACTGTATTTCATTTTGCTGCCCTTCAGTATAAACGTTATCCGTGATAAGTTTTCCACGGTTTTCTTTATCAAACGGATTACGCGTGTTTGTCGCAAAACTTTCCAATAAAAAATCCAAAACCTGGGAATTTTGCGCCACGAATGGTTTAAAAGCGTCAATAGGAATAGCATAAACAATGCTGTCTTCACGCGCTTTTGCAGTCATCATATAATTGTTTTTGGCAAAAAAAGGACGCAGGCCAAAAACATCTCCGGGATAACATTTATTTAAAAGTGTTTCTTCAGCGTCCGCGATAACGGAAAGGTTTATCACGCCGGAGGCAACCACATAAAAACTATCATGAAGCTTATCGTCAATTTGGAATAAAATTTTGTGCTTATCTAAACTAATAACGCCAATACTCGTAGCAACCTGAATTAGTTCCTCATGAGTTAGATAACTAAAAGGTGAATATTCTTTTAAAAAGTTGGCAATATTTTCGGCAACTGAATTACTCATGTGTTTGTTTTATTGAATAAATAACAAATTGATTAAAGACAAAAATAGTAAAGCTTTAGGGAAGAAGAAGGCTTTTGTTAAAAACATTTGAAAACTAATTGCTTCAAATAACGCTATGGTTTTAAAATATTCTATTTTACATAATATAAATTATAGTTCAAATTATATGAATATTTTAATTTCAATAATAACGTTGTAACTTATTGTTTATCAATATGTATAAACTACCTTTTCTAAAGTTATAATTTTAAAAATTAAGTTCTCTGAATTTTTTTCCAATGGCCAAACTTAATTTAGCTTTATAATCTTCAATCAACCATTCACGGTAATTTTTACTTGTTTTACCCAAACAATTTACAAACCGTTTAACGCGGCTTTCAATATCGTCTGACAATAATTTAGAGAGCATCCTTGCCTGAACTAATTCGGTTGCATTTTCCACACACATTAAAGCATGCTGCTGTATCGATTTTTCAAGAACTTCTTTGGACCGCAGATTTTGAGCAACAGCTTTTTTAAATTCTTCTTCAATGTCAATAGTTATGTCAGCTGACTTAGAAAACATTTTTCTAACGTTTTCCGGCATTGTATATTTAAAGTTATTCTCAATTTCGGCATCATCCCTAAGGCTTTCCAGATAATATTCCGGTGATCTGAAAATATGCTGCCAATCTACAGGGTCATTCCATAATCCGAAACGCAAGGCATTATTTCCTAAATCAATTACCGTAAAATTATCTTTATGTGGCAATTTCCTTGAGCCACGGCCAATCATTTGGAAATATAATGTCAATGATTTCGTGGCGCGATTCAAAATAATGCTTTCAACAGTTGGCTCATCAAATCCTGTTGTCAAAATACCAACAGAAGTTAAAATGGCATCTGGTGTTTTCTTAAACCAACTTAAAATCTCTTTCCTGTCTTCAACGGACGTTGTGTTGTCCAAATGCCTTATCGGAAATCCGGCTTCCCTAAAGGTTTCATAAACATATAAAGATGTATTGATTCCGTTATTGAATATTAAAGTCTTTTTGCCTAATGATTGTTCGGTATAAGCATGCAATAATTTCTCCTGCATTACCATATTCATATACAAATCATCTGAAGATTTGACGGTATAGTCGCCATTAATTCCCACTTTCAAGGAAGTCAGACCAACATCATAGCTGTATGTAGTTGCCTTAGCCAAAAATCCCTTGTCAATCAGCGATTGAATCGTATCGCCAACGATAAGTTCACTATAATTATGATGCATTGGCAGCTTAATATTCGAGCTCAAAGGTGTCGCGGTAACGCCAAGTATGAAGGATTTCTTAAATGAACTCATCAATTTCCGAAACGAATTGTAATGTGCTTCATCAATAATGACCAGACCAACATTATCAATCATTAGCTTTTCATCATTCAAACGATTTTTAAGTGTTTCAACCATTGCCACAAAGCAGGAATATTCATCCTGATCGGGTAATTCTTTGATATTACTGTTGATGATTTTATTTTTTACATCAAACCCTTTGAGCATTTTAGAGGTTTGCTTGCAAAGTTCAATTCGATGTGTCAATACCACAACTTTTTTGTCGTGTTGAGACAAATAACGTCTGACAATTTCAGAGAAAATTACTGTTTTTCCGCCGCCGGTTGGCAATTGATATAATAAATGATAATCGTTTGGTGCATTATCAAGTCGCTCAAAAATTTTGTCAATGTCACCTTTTTGGTAGCCGTAAAGCTCCTTTTTTTCTTCAATTTCGCTAATAAAATCTTTTTGAGCCATGGCGATTTGTACAATTTTGCAAAAGTACATCTAAAAAAGAGTTATCTCCAAAATTAAACTGCTTATTTACAAAAAATTATCATCAACTTTTTCGACAAAAGCATTGAACTCCTCTTTGTTTATCCATTTCTGGCGATTTACCTCTTCTTTTATTTCCACTACCCTATCTAAAAATTCATTTAAGATTCCATGCTGAATTAAAAAATTAACCGCCTGTTGGTAAGCAATCAGAAAACTCTTAAAAAATGATTCGTATTTGATTGGTTTTTTAGCCGAAAATCTTTGGGCAGTTTCTATCGTAAACAACATCACATCGGCTACCATCGTGACGTCAACACCGAGCGTCAAAAAGTGTTTAATATATTTTTGCGCTGTCGAACGACGCATTTTTGCCCTTTTGCCTTTAACCGGAAAATATTCATTTGAAATTTTGGCCTTTGCTTCGCCAATAAGTTTATCCTCATTGGGATTAAAGGCAAAATCATAGTAAACCTTTACATCGCTGAACTTGTCATATAGCTCCGTAATTTGCTCTTCCAATTGCTCTTTATTGAGCTCGGTTAAATACTTTTTTAAATTGCGCTTACTCATTTCAATTTTTTATAACTACAAAAGTAAATTACTTTATGGTTCTTGATATCTATAATCGATGATAATCGTTATTTTTGCAGCATAAAATTAAAAATCATGACCAAACTTTTCAAATTCGTTGCTATTGCTGAAGGGATTTCCTATTTAGTGTTGTTTTTCAATATGCTGTACAATAAATCTTCTAATCCCGAATTGTATAAATCTTTATTATTCCCAATTGGCTTAACACATGGATTGTTGTTTATTGGCTATGTTATTCTGGCATTCGCCATCCGCAAAGAACAAAATTGGAGTATGAAAGATTTTTTTGTTGTTCAGTTGGCTCCATGGTTGCCGTTTGCAACATTTTATGTGGAAAAAAAATATATAAAAAATGCATAAACTTGTAGAAAAAATATTTGGATGGTGTTATCCTCTCTTAAAGAAAATGGATTTGGGTGAAACCATTTCTGCTTATTTAAGTGTGGCTATCAACATTTTTATTCTTTCTGTTTTAGCTTATACAATCTATTTAGTTTTCCGATTTATATTGGTTCGAGCCATGATTTTGACAGCCCGAAAAACAAAAACAAAATTTGACGATTTACTTGTTTCCAATAAAACGGCTAAATATATAGCGCATCTAATTCCGCTACTCTTTATATATAAGTGTGTTCCAATAATTTTGGAAAGCTTTGTGTATTGGGAATCAATTTTCGGAAAACTTGTCGAGATTTATATTGTACTCTTGAGTTTATGGATTATAAAAACCATTTTTAATGCGTTGCGGGATCATCTAAAGCAAGAAACAAGATATAGTGATAAACCGATAGACAGTTACATTCAGGTAATCATGATAGTACTGTGGATTTTTGCTTTTATTTTTGTTGTTTCCAAGGTTTTTGACATTAAAACTGGAACGATGCTTGGTACTTTTGGAGCCATTTCTGCTATTATCATTTTAATATTCAGAGATACAATTTTAGGTTTTGTTGCCAGTGTGCAAGTTTCATTAAACGATATGGTTCGGATTGGCGATTGGATAACATTTGACAAGTTTGGCGCCGATGGTGATGTAATTGAAATCAATTTAGCTACCGTAAAAGTTAGGAATTTTGATAACACCACTACCACAATTCCAACCTACAGCATGATTTCAGATTCATTCAGAAACTGGCGCGGCATGTTGAATTCCGACGGCCGGAGAATTAAAAGACACATCTTAATCAAAGCGAACAGTATTCGGTTTTTAAATGAAAATGAATTACAGGAACTGAAAAAAATTCAACTTGTTGGAAGTTATATTGAATTACGTCAAACTGAAATCGAAAAGTTTAATAAAACACACGGAATTGACAAATCGGTTTTGATTAACGGCCGGAACATGACAAATTTTGGATTATTTCGAAAATACATTACTCAATATTTGAGTCAGTATCCTGGATTAAATAAAGATATGATTTTATTATGCCGACAATTACAGCCTACTCCTCAAGGAGTTCCATTAGAGATTTATACTTTTTCAAACGATAAACGATTTGAAAATTACGAATATATTATGGCCGATATTTTTGACCATGTTTTTGCGTCTATTATTTATTTTGATTTAGAAATCTACGAAATGCCATCAGGTAACAGTGATTTTGTAGAATAATTGAAGTTGTTCGACGGAAAAAAGTTGATTTTTAATTTGAAACATTTATATTTGTAACGATTTCCATATAACTAATTACCAAAATAATAAATATGAAGAACTACCTACTATTATTGACAACTTTGTTTTGTTTTTCGTTGTCGTCTAATGCTCAGGAAGATAGCAAAAAAAATAAAAGAGATTTAGAGCTTATTTCTGTTGAGCCAACTGATAAAGAGCTTGCAGGAGAATATTTCAATAGATGGTCTATTGAAGCCGATTTTGGGCAAGCTAAAGGTTCAAAGCCATATACGGAAGGTTATTATGGAAACAATCCAAGGAAAGTTTTTGGAGGAATGCCAATTAATCACCTTGGAATTGGAGTAAGGTATATGTTTAGTCCAAAATTTGGAGTTAAAACTAATTTCAACTGGGATAACCTGCAGGAGCAAAACAACTCTGAAAGTTTGCCATTTCAAATGGAACATCTTCAATGGTCCGGTGAAGGAGTTATTAATATGATAAGATTATTTGACATTCAAAATCAGGCAAAGCGATTTGGTTTGTTATTCCATTTTGGTTTTCAGGTTTCCCGTATGTCTCCAAGAATGGGGCATTTGGTTGGCCGTCATGAATGGAATGGTGGTGCTGTGGGCGGATTATCACCACAATATAATATATATAAAAACATAAGCATTTTTCTGGACTTTTCGGTCAATTCAAATCTAAGACAGCACTTTAACTGGGATGGTATGGACTATTCAGAAACCGATAACAATTTAACGGGAAGTTTGTCCAGAGTTACCTTTGGTGTTTCTGTTGCATTAGGAAAAGGAAAAGTGCATGGTGACTGGGCAATCATTAAAGATAGAAATGACGCCAGACTTGATTCACTTAACAACCGAATTGGTGAAATTGAGGAGTTGATGAATGACAGTGATAAAGACGGTGTGCCGGATTATCTTGATGCAGAACAAAATTCAATTACCGGTGTGGCTGTTGATACAAAAGGAAGAGCGGTTGATAAAAACAACAATGGTGTGCCTGATGAGTTAGAAAAATATGTAACCAATTCTATTTCAAGCAACAATACCACTACAGCGGCTGCGGCCTCAGAAAGCGCAATACTTCAACTTATAAATGAAGGTTATATAGCCGCTTATTTTGAAACTGCTAAAGCAACACCAAATCCTGCTTCAGCCAGCAATATCGGATTTGTTCTAAATTATTTAAAAAACAATCCAACCAGAACTGTTGAGATTGCCGGCTACGCTGATGAAATTGGCGGAACAGAATACAACGATAAATTAGCGAACGACAGAGCCCAAAATGTTAAGGCTATATTAGTCAGAGCAGGTATAAGCGAATCAAGAGTAACCATCGTTTCTAGAGGCGAAGATGATTCGGTAGATAAGAAATCTGACTGGGCAAGACGTTTGGTTCGTAAAGCAATCTTTAAAATCCAATAATTAGTTAACAATTAATTATTAATAACTATAATTAAACCTCTGTTTTTCAACAGAGGTTTTTTTTTAACTTACAAAGAAAAACACATGGAAGCTAGAGATATGCACGTACTTGAACTTAGAGGTGAAACCTTTGGAATAATCACCAACCAATCTTCGTCAGAAGAAGTTTTCCAAAATAAAACGCTTCGCCCTATTCTTAAAACCCAAAATGATTTATTCATCCAGGTGTTTATTAATTATGCGATAAAACAAAAGAATGTCTTTTTTACCCTTACCCCTGAAAAAAAAATGGTCTATATAGAAAACGTTATTCAACGTGATATAAAGTTCCGGAACTCTCTAAAAGGAATGATAATAGCGCTTTTCACGTTAGAGGAATATGCCGAATACATTCAGATATCTTCCAATCTCAATAAACGAATGATGAATATGCTTGTCGAACGCTTAAAAAGCCAGATACAAGTTATCGAACAATAGTGTAGTAAATTGATGGTGTATAATTCAATAAAGACAAGGGGTTTGCGGAACGGTTGGTATGTTTGAAAAATAATTATAAATATTGCTTCTTAATCTCGAGGAAACTCTTTTCAGAATTTACCAATTCAGAAACAACATTCTTTCTCAAAACTTCCAAATCGTCATATTGCAGGTATTTTGCCCAATTGATTTCAGTTAAAACCTGTTTGATGGTTTGTATGGTTTTCGCAGTTTCTTTCGCATTTCGCAAGACTATTTTTTCCTGATCTTCCAAACTTAGTTTGTGATAGAAATTAACTTCATTAGTTTCAAAATTTACTTTAATAAAAAACAGTTTTGAAGTGTCGTCATTGGAATGGAAATCGGTCCAATTGGCAAATCCGACGATAGTGTTTTGACTTTTAAACTGCGCCAACGGAATTAATCTCCAATGACAATTGGCAACCCTTCCCCAATGATTGGAAATACGGTACAAGCCTTCTGGAGTAAAGATGTATTCACTACCTGATTGACTTTTGTAGTTTATTTTTAAGTCACGGATTTCAACAAAAGGGATTTCTTTCCAAATACAGAAAGTATGAGAATGAAAGCTGAGTTTGGTGTAGGTTTTATTGGCCACGAATATTATTGCTTTTTTTCACTGCTTACTGCTGAGAATTGAAGGCAGAAATCTTTGCTTTAATTCGAAATACCTTTCTGTGATCTGCCCTATTCCATCAATCATAAGGTTTTCCCTCAGATATGTAGCTCTTTCGACATTAAAATCACCTAAGGCAATTCCATCAATTCTTTTGTAGTGCATAAAATTTGCATAGTTAATCATCGTTATCCTACTTTTTATCTTCTAAGTTTGCGTTGTAATCTTCTCTAATCTCCGTATGACGGATTTCGCCGCCTGAAGTCCCAACATGTTGCGCAAAGAAAACTGCAAGAAGAGAAACTATAAAAATCAAAAAAGAAAACAAACCAGCTTTACTATGATTCTTGATATTTGTGTACAATCCGACTAATGAAAGAAGAGCTAAAGCATATAACGTATAAGCCAAATTATTGGCAACTTTTGCATGTTCACTGATAATTTCTTTGGTAATATCGGGCATTCCTTTTACTACACCTGCAGCCGCACCACCAGTTTTTAAACTTAGGAAAGCAAAAATTGCTGAAATAATAAATATGACATAAGAAACATTTTTAACTGAGTTGCTTTTTAAAAGCATACCGGCAATTAAAATTCCAATTCCAAAAATGGTTCCGACTATCGGGAAATGGTTGACTACTAAATGGTAATGTGCATCGGTCATAGTTTTATATATTAAGAGTTTAATCAAAGTTAATTTATTTTGATTAAAAATCAACACCAAAAACTATTTAGGGAAACTCAATATAACTTTGGTTCCCATATTTTCTTTGCTTTTGATTTTCAAATCAATTTGAAGCAATAAGCAAAGTCTTTTTACGATAGACAGACCTAATCCGGTTCCTTTAATTTCGGGATGCTGGTTGGATTTTGAACGATAGAACTGGTCAAATATTTTCCCTAAATCTTCCGATGCAATCCCAATGCCGCTGTCGGAAACAGTGAAAACAATGCCTTCTTTTGTTTCCTTAATATCAAAGTTTATCACACCTCCAACTTTGGAATATTTTATGGCATTGGTCAAAATATTATTGAGAACTAGCGAAAACAGGTAGGAATCGGTTTCGACATAATGATCTTTAGTAAATAAGGCTACGCAATTGATTTTTTTCTCGTTTATAATAGTTGAATTTCGCGAAACAATATCCAGGAATATGATATTTAATGAAACTCGTTCTATTTTTAAGGATTGCTTTTGATTTTCGAACCGCGCCAATAAAAGCAACTCATCCACCAAATGGTTTAATCGGTTTACTTCATTAATACAAAAATCTATTTTTTCCTTATACTCTTCCTGATTACGAGGTTTTCTAATCAATACTTCCAATGTACCTTTGATAACGGCTAAAGGTGTCCGAAGTTCATGAGAAGCATCTGAAGTAAATTGCTTCTCCCGCTCTATCGCATTCTCAACCCTGTCCAATAAATTGTTTATAGTATTTGAAAGCAAATGAAGTTCATCTTTGTTTATTGGCAAAGGAATTCTGGATTTTAAATTGTCTTTGGTTATGATATTTGACGTTTGAATGATAGCACTAATAGGTTTAATACTTCTTCCGGCAATAAATCGTGCGATAAGAAACAGCACTAAGAGAATTAACGGATAGGCGACCACCAGTATAATAAAAAGGTTATTTAACACCATGACTGAATCTTCCAATGACATGGATATAATCATAAAGCCTATAATTTTAGTATTCTGATATAGTGGAACTTGTATTTGTCTAACTGAAGTATTTTCTAACTTCGCATCAAATAAGACATTGTTGACAGCTTCAGGATAATAATTTAATTCTTTCTGTTTAAGGTTTGGAGATTTGTCGACAAGTGCTCCTAATTCATCTACAAATTGTATGAAAGCCGGACTGATATCCACTTTGTTGAACTGTATTTTCTTCCATTGTTTTTCCCTAATCAGCAGTACGCAGTTTTCCTTGACTTCAATTTCCTTCAAATGCTTGGCAACTTCAATCTTAATGTCATTGTTTACTTTTATATAAACACTGAATCTTACTATTGAATAGATAACAAAAAATACCACAAAAATCAATAATGCTGTGGTGATGATATAATTGGAAGCTATTCTGTTTTTAAAAGAAAGTTGTTGCATTTTTAGTTAATCGTTAGCAATGTAGCCAACGCCGCGAATGGTTTTGATATAGTCTTCATCGACTTTGAGGTTCAGTTTTTTTCTAAGGGAATTCATGAAGACATCAATAACTCCGGTGTCGTATTCAAAATGAATGTCCCAAACATCCTGGATAATTTGGGTTCTGGAACAAACATTCCCTTTATTTTTAACCAAATAGCAAAGCAAGTCAAATTCTTTTTGGGTTAAGGAAACATCGCGTTTATCGACGGTTACGGAATGTTTAGGTATATTTATTTCTATGGTACCAAGCGTAAGTGTTTCCTGTTCGGCTTTGTCACGCAGTTGGACTTTGATTCGTTCTACCAATTCGTCAAAACTGAAAGGCTTTTTGATATAATCGTTAGCACCGGTCTTCAAACCTTCTACAGTTTCCTGAACTGTATCTTTGGCTGTTAAAAATATAATTGGAATTTTTGAATTGGTTTCCCTGATTTTTTGACAAACCTGTAGCCCTGTCATTTTGGGAAGCATCCAGTCTAGAAGCACTAAGTCAAACTTCTCACTTTGAAAAAGCTTAAAGCCATCTAAACCATTAGTGGCAGCAGAAATCTGATAGTTTTCTTCTTCCAACCCTTGTTTTAGGAACTGGACAATTCCTTCTTCATCTTCTACTATTAAAATATGCTTCATTTTGGCGATCAATTTTTTATAGTTGATAAAGGTAAATTAAAATTAAAAAGGCACCAAAGGCATTTGTTCTATTTTAATCAAACTTTAATTATCATTCAATGAATTAAAGTATATCATCTTTTCAACTAACGCCTTTATTAAAACTGGAAATAAATAAACGAACTACCACTTTCCTGTGCCCAAATTAGCAGCAGCAACATTGCTGACCAAACGATACTTAACCAAACCCAAGAAAGTTTGTAAGCCACTTCCAATACTTTTGTATTTCGTAAAAACCAATGAAACATTACAATGCAAGGAATAATAATGGCAACTTTCAGAATGGCTAAAGTGGTTAGTAATGGTTTTCCATCTGCCATTCCGAACATTGATTGCAACAATGCCCAAGAACGTATAAACGTTTCAGACCTGAAGAATACCCAGGTAATATTAACCAGTATAAACGTTAGCATCGCATAACAAAAGTTGGTTATCGTATTAGCAGTTCTATCATTTTCCGACGTCACTCCTCTTCTATCCTTAAAGAATTTTTCTACCCAAAGATATAAACCGTGTAAACCGCCCCAAGCTACAAATGTCCAATTGGCACCATGCCATAAGCCGCCTAAAAGCATAGTCATCATTAGAGCAAAATACATCTTTGCTTTTCCATTTCGGCTTCCACCTAATGGAATGTATAAGTAATCCCTCAACCAAGTAGATAATGTAATATGCCAACGACGCCAAAAATCTGTAAAGCCAATCGCTGCATATGGATAATTAAAGTTCTGGGGCAATACAAATCCAAGGCAAAGCGCCACACCAATAGCACAGGTAGAATAACCTGCGAAGTCGAGGAAAATCTGTCCCGAAAAAGCTAAAACACCTATCCAGGCATCTAACATTGGTAGCATATCATGGCTGTCAAAAACCGAATCAGCAGTGTCAGAAAGCATTCCGTCTGCCAAAACAACTTTCATAAACAATCCTAAAGTCAACAGCAATAAACCATCCATCATTTGCTTGCGCGATGCAACTCGTGGACTTTCAAATTGCGGAACCAACTGTGGCGGACGAACAATTGGACCGGCAACCAAGTGTGGAAAGAAAGTTACAAACAGAGAAAAGTCTAATAAAGATTTAACCGGTTTACTTTCCTTTTTATACATATCAATCGTATAGCACAACGTAGTGAACGTATAGAACGAAATACCTGCCGGAAGAATAATATTCGGCTTTGCCGGATTAAAATCAAATCCGACCACATGGCTTAAAGCGACAAAGTTATCTAAAAGGAAAGTACCATATTTAAAGAAGCAAAGCATTCCTAAATTACCAATCAGACTAACGACCAATAAAAGTTTCTTTTTATGTTTATTCTCCTGGGTGTATAAAGCTCTACCAACATAGAAATCTATAACGGTTGACAGCCAAAGCAACAAGATAAACGGCGGATTCCACGCGGCATAGAAAATATAACTCGCCAACAGCAGGTTTACCTTTTTGGTTTTCCACGGAATTGGCAAATTGTGCAGAAAAAGTATCAGTATAAAGAAAGCGACGAACGTATAGGAATTGAATACCATAATTGCCTGAGATTAGTTGGTTGGATTGCTTGATTGTAAATCGGTGAAGCCTTTTTGTTTGCTTAATTCGCTAAAAAATGCTTTGGTAAACAACACGGCATCCGAAACTTTTAAATGCGAAAATTCCGGACAATTAAAATGATTCATTGCAGTATAATCCATAAAATGAATCCCCGGACAATCCGTTTCCTTTAGCAATCGCTCCCAAAACTTATCTCTTGGAAAGCCCATCGATTCTCCTTTATAGTAATCACCACTCGATGGTGTTCTGACAAATACTACTTCCCCACCCCGAGCCTTTATTTTATTGATATTTTCTTTGACTGATTTGAATATGGCATCGTATACCTGCGGCGGCGTTGGTGGTGCGCTCATCGCCATCTTGGCAAAGAAAACCCAATTACTTTTTACCTGATTGATTTCGGCAGGGTTCGCTACAAACTGATCAGTCATATAGTGTTGTCTTCCAAAAGTGATCAATGAAAAATTTCGAGGAAAATAAGGCATTACAAAAACCCCCGGCCTGCTTTGGATTCCCAAGCCATCAAGCTGTGCATTTAAGGAAAAGTAATCCTTGTTTAAAAATACAAACTGCGATTCGAGGACTTTGTTCACTTCAAAACTAACGAGTTGTGCCGGTGTTCTATCGTGAAAATATTTTACGCGTTCAATGGCGGTTTCCAAATTGGGCGGTGCCATGGAAAAGAATAGTCCTTCAGTCACATCAATAACCAACTTTCCCTTAAAGTTTGGATCGTTGGCCAAATCTTCTAGG
This sequence comes from Bacteroidota bacterium, assembly GCA_040388035.1. GTDB lineage: Bacteria > Bacteroidota > Bacteroidia > Flavobacteriales > Flavobacteriaceae > Flavobacterium. Next base: position 21,043 of record JAZKCP010000013.1, read on the forward strand.
ATAGGGCGTGGACAGCTTCCTTCAATAGCTAATTGTATTGGATGAAAAGTAGTAAGGCTATTCCATGTTGCCAAATCAAGATCATACTTGATTCGCGAAGAACCGATAAAAACAACCGCTTTATCTGAAGGCTCGTAAACCATCGCGCGTTTGTCCGACCAAAGCGGTGGCCCATCGTCATAGTCTATGACAACACCATTATTCCGTAAATAAACTTCAAAGCCTAATACAACGATAACTACAATAACCACGGTTAAAATAGCCGATTTAAAAAGATTTTTTTCGCTCATAATGTTACAATTGAGATGAATGCAGCTTTATAAAATCGAATCAAGTGGGGAAATGATTACTATTGATTTTATTGCTATCAGTCTCAAATTTAACAAATTAATTATTTGAGATATTTACAGTCAACTTTATTTATGAACTATTTTCTTGTTAATAAGTTAGTTGGAGAACTAACATTTTGGAATAAATAAAAAACCGAAACTGCCTTTAACAACAGTTCCGGTTTTAATGTTACTCAGCAGTAACGGGATTGATAATTGACTTGACTTCTGAAATGCTATTGGCTGGAAATCCACCCTGATTAGCATGCTCCTTTATCAGTTGTTCATTCGGGGCAATATAAACACAATAAATTTTGTCACCCGTAACAAAACTTTCTACCCACTGGATATCGGTTCCTAATTTGCTTAAGACACCGCAAGAGGTTTGTGAAATTCCTTTTAATTGCTCAGGAGTTAAATCACCGGCGCCTGGAATTTCTCTTTCAATAACATACTTTGGCATAATCTCTTATTTTAAATTAATATTTGAATTGTTTGTTTTTACTTCAATTAGCTTTCTCGCCATAAATAACCAAGGCACTCGAATCAATCTGGACATTACCGTCAGGATATCTTTCATTGACCTGCTGATAAACTTCTTTTCGGATTTTTTCTTTCATCGCGTCATCTGCCTTACTTAACGCGGCAACAAAAGGCGCAGCAACTTCAGTCATCATACTCCAGTAAACATCTGTGGTATTGCTTTTTAATTTTCCGGTAACTTCACGTTGAGAAACATTGGCAAATCCGGCCTGTTGAAATAATTCTACCATTTGATTGTCTTTGGCACAACGGAACATTCCCGGAGAACCTGGCGGTGGCGGTGGTAATTCCATATTTCGGTTTATGGTTCCCATGGCTGCGGTTACCCAAAAGTTTTTCTCAGGGCCATTCCAAACCGAAGTAGCTATTCGTCCACCCGGTTTCAAAACACGCTGCATTTCCTTGGCAGCCAGAAGCATATCCGGGAAAAACATAAAACCAAATCTACAGCTTATGGCATCAAAAGTATTGTCTTCAAAAGGCAATTCACAAACATCACAAGCCAAGGTTTCAATATTCCTTATCCCTTTAAGCATCGCATTTTCGCGTGCTATTTCGAGCATATCATCTGATAAATCGGTGATTACTACTTTACCGTTGGTAACTATTTTGGCAATAGTCAATCCCGGTTCGCCTGTTCCCGCAGCGATATCCAAAACAGTATCGGTGTCTTTTAACCTCAATAATTTAATGATTTCATCACCCATTGGCTTTAGAAAATCCATCATCAGGTCATCCCATTTTTTCCATCCCGGAGAAAATTTGTTCCATGACGCTTTTTGCTGCTCACGGATTTCTTCTAATTGTTGTTCCATATTATTGGCATTTTAATGTGTTAGTGAACTACCAGTGAAGTTAGACGGTCAAGCAATTGGGTACCAAATAAGCTGAGAAATGGGGAGTTTTATTTCTTTCAAAGTAAAGATACTAAATATTTAAATTCAAATTTGCAGTTATCTATTGTTTGTTTTCTTTGTTATCTTTGGAAAGAACAAAAGCATAATTTTGCCCAAATCCAATGATCAAAAACAGCATGCTCCAGAAACAATTAGAATTAACCCACGAACAGACTTCTCCGCTGTTCAGGATTATGTGGGTACAAAATAGTAATGACCCTCACAGAAGGCATTTTGAAAATAATATTTGTGCTTTTCATATTGGGAATGGTTATATATTATCCGTTGCCCACAATCTGAAGACCGAAGCCAGGACTTTCAAGTCGATCGAAAACACTTTTTATCTGACCAATATTTTTCCTTATTTGAACTCCACTCAGGCCCAACTATTCGAAACTTGTTATCCGCTGGATACCGCGACGGGAAAAAGATATTGGAATAGCAATAACCCAAATGATTTTCAAATAGTAGTCGATACACTGAGGCAAATCAATTTTGACACACGATGGATAACGATGATGGAACGTTCTATTTGCAAACCATTTTTAGTAGTGCAATTCAAGGACAATCTGTTTTATAACAGCCCCGAAATAACGGCTCATTTTAATGCTACAACTTCTTTTGCTGAGCCAGCTATCAACCGCCATACTTTTTTGGTAGAAGTAGCATTGGTGGAAGCTTTTTATAATGAAGATATCGCTTTATACAAGATAGTTAATACCCCACAGGCTGTTATTGACGCCATACCAAGTTTTGAAGTAGATTATACTATTTTAGAGGACAATCAGGAAAATTATTATTGCCTACAAAGTTCGCCTATGAGCGAAATTGGAAAGTTGCTCAATAAAGCCAAAATAGAAGGTTTTACAGAACATTTTGCCATATATCAGGACCACATTGGCGGAAATTATAATCTCGAAGGGTTACGCTATTTGATAAAAGGCTATTTTAGATTTGGTTCTTCGGGTGCGCCTTATGTAGTTTATGATCCTAAATCAAATGCATTTAAAGTAAATGCTGTCCAAAGCGAAGCCTGTCCGATCCAGCTTTCAATCAACAACCAACGTGACGGGAATTTTCAATATATTAATGCTATAGCTTCACCCTTGCAGGTCATCGAGAAGAGACTCGAGGCACATATCAATAAAATGTAATTAAAAGGCGCTATTCGATAGCGCCTTTTTCTATATTCTATTCTATTTCCTCATTGCTTGAGCCTCTTTTTTCTAATAAGCTATCAGCCCTAACAAATCTCTTTCAAACCTTTCCTTTGGCAAGTACTGATCTTCCAGGGCTTTTACAAACGGAATAGCGCTTTCCAAACTACCAACCCGTCTCACCGGCGCATCCAAATGTTCAAAACACTGCTCCATTATCATTGATGAAATATCACTGGCAACACCACCAAATAAGGTGTCTTCCTGCAGGATAATTACTTTGTTGGTTTTCTTTACCGATGTAAAAATAGCTTCAGTATCTAAAGGTTGCAGCGTTCTCAAATCCAATAAATCTGCACTGATTTCAGGATGTTTATTTAATGTGTCCAGTGCCCAATGGACTCCGGCACCAAACGAAATAATCGTTACCTGTGTTCCTTCTTTCAATAAAGCAGCTTTTCCAAACGGAATCGTATAATAGTCCGAAGGCACATCCTGATAAACCGATCGATATAATTGTTTGTGTTCAAAGAACATCACCGGATTGGGGTCGTTAATCGCAGTATTCAATAATCCTTTCACGTCATAGGGAAATGCAGGATAAACCACTTTAAGTCCGGGAGTTTTGGTAAACCAGGCCTCATTGGTTTGTGAATGAAAAGGTCCGGCTTGTGTTCCGCCGCCGCAAGGCATACGCACTACAACATCGGCTTTTTCATTCCAACGATAATGTTGCTTGGCCAATAAATTTACAATTGGGTTAAATCCGCTCGAAACGAAATCAGCAAACTGCATTTCAACAACGGCTTTGTGTCCATTGATTGACAGTCCCATTCCTGCGGAAATTACAGCGCTTTCGCAGATTGGCGTGTTGCGGACTCTTTCTTTTCCAAATTGGGCTACAAAACCATCCGTGATTTTGAAGGCTCCTCCATATTCAGCAATGTCCTGTCCCATGATAACCAGGTTAACATGGCGTTCCATTGATTGACGCAAGGCATTCGAAATGGCATCAACAACCCTAATGTTTTCAACTTCATTGGAATGGTTAACTTCTTCAAAATCATACGGTTTATAAACATCACCTAATTCTTCTTCTAAGCTGGCAACAACTTCAGGTTCTGCTTGTGTGATTGCCCAATGCTCATCTATTTCTTTCTTGATGGCTTTGGTTATCTTTTCATCATCTTCCTCCGAAAGCACACTGATTTGTTGCAAATATTCTCTGTAATTAGAAATCGGATCTTTGATTGCCCACAAATCCATCAATTCCTGCGGCACATATTTGGTACCACTGGCCTCTTCATGGCCACGCATCCTGAATGTTTTAAACTCTAACAAAACCGGTCTTGGGTTTTCAGCTATAGACGCTTTAAGTTCTGCAATCTTTGTATAAACTTCCAATATATTATTTCCATCAATAATCTCACTTTGCATACCATAACCTATTCCCTTATCGGCAAGGTTTTCACAACGGTATTGTTCATTTGTTGGTGTTGAAAGTCCGTAACCGTTATTCTCAATTACAAAAAGAACTGGCAAATCCCAAACAGCCGCTATGTTTAACGCTTCGTGGAAATCGCCTTCAGAGGTTGCTCCTTCTCCGGTAAAAACCGCGGTAACCTTTCCATTCTTTTTTAATTTATTGGCTAATGCAATTCCGTCGGCAACGCCCATTTGCGGACCCAAATGCGAAATCATT
>JAZKCP010000014.1:0-4688 GCA_040388035.1 Bacteroidota bacterium
GTTTTATATTCAATCATTTTCAAATATTCGGGAATCGTCACATCATCACGCGTTTCGAAATCGACATCATACTGTTGTCCTTCGCAGACTTCCAAAGCTGTTTTGCTAAACAATTTTGCTAAATCCATGAAAATAGTTGGTTCGTATTCTTCAAAATACTGATAGGCCAAAATTAACATCGCATCGCCGGAAAGGATTCCGGTGTTGATGCTCCATTTTTCGTGCACCGTTTCATTTCCTCTTCGCAAAGGCGCATCATCCATAATATCATCATGAATTAAGGAAAAGTTATGAAAAACCTCAACTGCTGTCGCTGCTGCCAAAGCTTTTTTGCAATCAACATCAAAAACTTCGGTGCTCAATAATGTCAAAACCGGGCGCAGTCTTTTTCCGCCAAGCGAAATAATATAGCGAATGGGCTCGTAGAGATTTTTCGGCTCATTTTTTAAAGCTAAAGTGTTGAAATGTGCAGAAACTAAGTCCTGATAATGCGAAATCGCGTGCATGAAAATATTTTTGGCTAATTTAAGGTATTCTGGCCGATTACGAAAGTATCGTGTTTTTGTAATGTTAAATTTACGTTAATACTTTGGAAACTATTTTAGTGTTAAAAGTTTCCGTCTTAATTTTGCATTAAATTTTTAACATATCATGAAAGATAAAATCATCAGAAAAGCAACCGACATGTTCTTAAAACTTGGTTTTAAGAGTGTTACCATGGATGATATTGCGTGTGAGATGTGTATTTCCAAAAAAACAATTTACAAATATTTCAGTAATAAGGAAAGGTTAATTGAAGAAGGAACTGAAGTCATACATCAAAAAATCCATACCCTAATGGAAGAAGTGATTGCACAAAATCACAACGCCATCGCCGAGAATTTTCAAATGCGCGAAATGTTCAAACAAATGTTTCAGTCGTTCGACCATTCTCCGGCTTACCAGCTTAAAAAACATTATCCTGAGATTTATGACAAAATGATCTGCAACGAAATCGAAGATTGCAGTCAGATGTTTCGTCAGAATATCGTAAAAGGAATTGCCGAAGGGCTGTATCGTGCAGAAACTGATGTTGAAGCAGCCGTAAAGTTTTATTACACCCTTATTTTTTCCATCAACGAAAACACCATGATGGAAAAAGACGCTTACGAACTCGAAGCCAAAGCGTTGGAGTATCACACCAGAGCTATTGCAACTTCAAAAGGACTTTTAGAATTACAAAACCAATTACACAATCTAAATAACTAAACATCAATCTATGAAAAACAAAATTTTAATAACGCTTCTACTGTTTGTTGGCGTTTTAAAGGCGCAGGAACAAAAAGAAAGCTACTCTTTTACCCTGCAGCAAGCCATTGATCATGCTTTGGAGCACAATTATAGCGCTATCAATGCAAACAGGGATATTGCTTCTGCCAAACAGAAGAAATGGGAAACCACTGCAGCAGGTTTGCCTCAAATAAATGGCGCTGTAGATTACCAATACAATTTTGAATTACAAAAATCTGTTGTTCCCGCCGAGTTTTTTGGTGGAAATCCAGGTGAATTTGCTGAAGTTGCTTTCGGCACAAAACAGAACATGAATGCCCGAGCCACATTGAGCCAGCTAATTTTCGATGGCTCTTACATTGTAGCGTTACAGGCAGCAAAAACGTATTTGAAATATTATGAAAATGCGAAACTTAAAACCAATACCGAAATCAGGGAAATGGTTGTCAATGCTTATGGAAATGTTTTATTGGCTGAAGAAAGTATTGCAATTCTGGAAAAAAATAAAACTACATTGTCTAAAACCTTAGGAGATACCCAGGAAACCTTTAATAATGGTCTGATTGAAGAGGAAAATGTAGAGCAGTTGCAAATCACTTTGGCAACAGTAAACAGTAATTTAAATAATGCCAAAAGACTTCGCGATGTTGCGATGAAAATGCTAAAGTTCACTTTAGGAATGGATATCAATGACGACTTGACATTGACCGATAAACTTGACAATCTTTCAGTATCCAATTTAGATTTGGCTTTTAGCCAGGGAGAATTTACGGTTACCAATAATATTAATTATCAAATAGCTCAAAACTTTACCGAGCAACGTTCATTGGAATTGAAATTGCAAAAAAGCAAAGCGTTGCCATCTTTGGCAGCCAATTATAATTTTGGATATAATGCTTTTAATGACGAATTCAAGTTTTTCACTCAAGACCAAAAATGGCTGAATTATTCTTATCTGGGCGTCAGTTTGAATGTACCAATCTTTAGCAGCTTTGGAAGACAGGCTAAAACCCAACAGGCTAAAATTGCATTAGACCAGGCAAAAACACAACTTACCCAAACAGAGCAACAGTTAAAATTGGAATACGAAAAAGCCAAAAGCGACTACGAATTCAGTGTTGAAGAATATGCAACCAACAAAAGTAATCTGAACTTGGCTGAACGTATTGAAAGAAAACAGCAAATCAAATTCACCGAAGGATTATCATCAAGTTTTGACTTCAGTGAAGCACAAAGACAATTGTATACCGCACAACAGAATTACCTGCAGTCAATGGTGAATATCATCAACAGAAAAGCTGCTTTAGAAAAAATAATAAACAAAAACTAACCTTTCACAAATGAGAAAAATAATCATATTATCCGCACTATCATTGGTACTTTTTGCCTGTTCCCAAGGAGAAAAGACACAGAGCATTGACGATTTAATTAAAGCCAAAAACGTCAAAGCACTAAACGAAAAGAAAACCGCACTTCAGGCAGAAATTGCAAAGATTGAAGCTGGTTTAGCTTCTTTGGATATAAAAACTGAAGAAGCCCTGGTTTCGGTTTTAACCGTAAAAGATACTGTTTTCAACCACTATCTTGACATTCAGGGAAATGTTGATACCAAAGAAAATATCCTTATTCAGCCCGAAGTCCCGGGAACGTTAATAACGCTAAATGTGAAGGCAGGCCAACGCGTAAGCAAAGGCCAAGTTCTGGGAAGAATTGATGACGGTGGCTCAAGCCAGGCAGTTGCGAATCTGGAAAGCCAATACCAACTGGCAAAAACCACTTTTGAAAGACAAAAAAATCTTTGGGATAAGAAAATCGGTTCTGAAATCCAATACCTGCAGGCGCAGACGCAAATGACAAGCTTGTCAAAACAGGTGGCTCAGGCAAAAGCGCAATTGTCAAAAACAGTAATTCGCGCACCATTCACTGGTACTATTGACGAGGTTTTTGTAGAAAGAGGACAAGTTGTTTCTCCAGGCAGCCCCAACGGCTTAATGCGAATTGTAAACCTTGGGAATATGTTTGTATCGACCTCAATTCCGGAAACCTATATCGGGAAATTAAAAGTTGGCGATTTGGTTGATGTTTATCTGACTTCATTAGGAAAAACCTATAAAGGAAAAGTACGCCAGGTTGGGAACTATATCAATCCAAATAACAGGACTTTTGGCATTGAAGTAAGCGTTCCAAATCCGGAAAACCTTTTACGCCCAAATCAGGTTGCAAAGTTGAAAATCACAGATTATACAAGTAAAAATGCGATTGTAGTTCCAACGAATGTAATCCAGGAAGACGGAAAAGGCGACAAATATGTTTACGTTGTTGAAGAAAGCAATGGAAAAACAGGAACTGCGAAAAAAGTTATCGTTACAACCGGAAAATCTTCGAACAACGTTACTGAAATCTTGAGTGGTTTATCTACCGATGACATCATAGTTACAGAAGGTGTGAATACTATTTCTGACGGAATGAAACTGAATTTCTAATATCCAATTTTAGATATTAAATATAAAAATCTAATATCTGAAATCTAAAATCTAACATTAAATGTCACATCAAAGTAAAGAATTCGGTATATCAAGTTGGGCTGTCGACAATCGTGTCACGGTTTACATCCTGACGCTTTTAGTTACAATCACAGGTTTGATTGCCTACACGACTATGCCAAGGGAAGATTTCCCTGAAATCATTGAAAACAAAATTTATATTTCTTCGGTTTTCCCGGGTAACTCTGCCGAAGACGTTGAAAAACTTATCGTTAAGCCACTCGAAAAAGAAATCAAGAATATCAGTGGTGTCGAAAAAGTAACCGCAAGTTCATTCCAGGATTATGGAATGATTATCGTTGAGTTTGGCGATAAAATTACCATTGAGGAAGCAAAAAGCAAAATCAAGGACAAAGTCGATATCGTAAAAGCCGATACCGATTGGCCAAACTTAGACAACGGGAGTAAAGTCGAGCCGAACACTTTTGAGCTCAATATTTCAGAAGAGGTTCCGATTTTGAATATCAATATGCAGGGGAATTATACCACGCAACAGTTAAAAGATTATGGTAAAAAACTACAGGACGATATTGAAGAAATCCCTGAAGTTAAGAAAGTAGACATTCTTGGTGTTGACGATAAGGAAGTAGAAATTGCTGTAGACATTTTCAAAATGACAGCGGCTCAGGTATCTTTTGACGACATTCAAAATGCCGTGAAATATGAAAACATGACGCTTTCGGGTGGAAACCTGACTTCACAGGGTTCGAGAAATAATATCCGTATTGTTGGTGAAATCAAAGATCCGAAAGAGCTTGAAAACGTAATTGTAAAACACAATGGAGGTACAGTTTACCTAAAGGATATTGCCACAATTTCTTTTAAAGAGAAAGAAAAAACGACTTACGCCCGTGAAAAAGGCGAAGAAGTAGTGAT
>JAZKCP010000015.1:0-3836 GCA_040388035.1 Bacteroidota bacterium
TTTAATAAGATTAGGCTCTTAATTCAAATTACCAATAAAATCCCACGCGGTAGAGTCAGAGTGCCAAAATCAGTCAAGCCGATTGATGTTGCTACGATTGAAGATTTGAAAGCTAAACTAGAACTTGCTAAAAAGAACATTTCCGACTTGAATTCACTTCCTGCTAAAAGTTATTTTACGCATCCGTTTTTTGGTGACCTAAAATTAAAATCGGCAATTTGGTTTTTAAAATTGCATACCAAACATCATTTTAAGATAATTGAGGATATTGTAAAGGTTTAAGTCTTTTGCGGTTTCTTTCTGGCAGCAGGAAACAATACATTATTCAAAATTAATCGGAAACCCGGCGAATTTGGATGCAAATCCAAAACGGTTGGCTCATCTCCTACCCTATGTTGATAATCTTCAGGATCATGACCTCCATAAAAGGTAAAAAATCCTTTGCCTTTTTGTCCGTGAATGTATCGAGCTTCGTCATTGAGTTCGTTTTTTCCCAAAACCAACACGCTTGATTTAATTAATTCACTGTCAAAAGCGGTGGTCTGCCCCATAAACCCTTTCACTAATTGTGTATGATTTTGGCAAAGCATACTCGGAATAACATCCCATTTTGCTGAGAATTCCATCAAAGTAAAATAATCTTTTTCAAAAGGAATACGGCGTTTTTCAGTCATGTCAATATCGGAAAACTCATAGTGATCGGGTTTTCTGTCCAAGATAAAATTTTTGAAAGCAAAGGTTTTATTGTAATCTATTTTAGACTGATAATTTGGTTCACTGTCATCGCCATCAAACATTGGTTCGCAAATATCCACGCCGTCTGCCGCTAAGGCGATATCGAAACTATCGGTTGCCGAGCACATGGCAAACATAAATCCACCTCCAATAACAAAATCGCGAATCTTTTTGGCAACAGCCAATTTATCCTGTGAAACTTTGGCAAAGCCTAATTTTGCAGCCAATGCTTCGGCATCTTTCTTTTGGTCGATATACCAAGGCGCATTTCGATACGCACCGTAGAATTTTCCATACTGACCTGTAAAATCCTCATGGTGCAAATGCAGCCAATCGTATAACAGTAATTGGTCGCTCATAACTTCTTCGTCGTAAACCACTTTAAACGGAATTTCAGCGTAAGTCAAAACCATAGTTACGGCATCGTCCCAAGGCTGTTTTCCCGGTGGCGAATAAACTGCAATCTTTGGCGCTTTTTCAAGCACTACCGATTCCATATTTTGTGATGGACTGGAAATATCTGCTAAAATAGCAGCTTCTTCAGCATCAGATAAAACTTCAAAACTCACGCCCCGAATTTGACATTCCTTTCTGATTTCAGGAACATCGGGTAGCAAAAAAGAACCGCCACGATAGTTTAGCAACCAGCTGGCTTTGTATTGTTTGTCTAATGCCCAATACGTTATTCCGTATGCTTTAAGATGGTTCTTTTGTGTAGATTCATCCATTGGCAATAGTATAAAATTTGCCTTAACGGAAAAAGAGAATAGAAAAAGTAAAATATATAGCGACTTTCTGAAAAGCATTTTTTTTGATAATTTAAAGTCAAAGATAGTAGATTAAGTGTGAAGAAAAACATAAAAAAATCCCGAGCAATCGGGATTATATTTTAGAATGGAACATCGCTATCGTCATCATTGGAATTGATATTGCTTCCAAAAGCTTCGTTCGGCGATGGCAAATTTTTCGTTTGGAACGGATTGTCATCATGGTTCATTTTTGATGGCAAATCGTCGAAAGCGCTACCGTATTCTTCAAGGTTGTCAAACTTACCAAGGTTTCCGATGAATTTCAAACGAATATTTTCAAGCGAACCGTTTCTGTGTTTGGCAATAATAAACTCGGCCTGGCCCGCGGTTGGCGTTTGCTCTTCATCATCCCATTCATCAATTTTATAATATTCAGGACGATAAATAAATGAAACAATATCTGCATCCTGCTCAATTGCACCCGATTCACGTAAGTCAGAAAGCAATGGCCGTTTGCTTGAACCACGGGTTTCAACAGCACGGGATAATTGTGATAATGCAATAACCGGAACTTCCAATTCTTTTGCTAAGGCTTTTAAATTCCTGGAAATGGTTGAGATTTCCTGTTCACGGTTGCCCATTCCTTTTCCGTTGCTTCCGCCGGCAGTCATCAATTGAAGATAATCAACAATAATAAGTTTGATTCCGTGTTGCGATGACAAACGACGTGCTTTGGCTCTTAAATCAAAGATCGAAAGCGATGGTGAATCATCAATATACAATGGTGCTTTTTCCAAATCTTTCACTTTCGTGGAAAGTTGCTCCCATTCATGTTTTTCTAATTTTCCGGTTCTCAATTTCTCAGAAGACAAACCCGTTTCGGAAGAAATCAGACGGGTAATCAACTGCACAGAAGACATCTCAAGAGAAAATAGCGCTACAGGTTGTCCAAAATCGATAGCAATATTTCTTGCCATTGAAAGTACGAAAGCTGTCTTTCCCATACCCGGACGAGCCGCAATGATAATCAAATCGGATGGCTGCCAACCCGAAGTTATTTTATCGAGTTTTTCAAAACCGGTTGCGATTCCGCTTAAACCTTCTTTATTGGCGATTTCCTCAATTCGCTTTTTAGCCTGGATTACCAAACTTTGTGCGGTTTCCGAACTACGCTTGATGTTTCCCTGCGTTACTTCGTATAGTTTTGATTCGGCTTTATCTAATAAATCAAAAACATCCGTAGTTTCATCATACGATTCTTCAATGATTTCAGAAGAGATTTTGATTAAGCTTCGCTGAATGTATTTCTGCAGAATAATTCTCGAGTGAAACTCGATGTGAGCCGAAGAAGAGATCTTTTGGGTAAGCTGGATCAGGTAAAAATCGCCGCCCGCTAAATCTAATTTTGCGTTCTTTTTTAACTGTGCCGAAACTGTTAATAAGTCAATAGGCTGAGAATCTGTGAATAACTGAAAAATAGCTTCAAAAATGTGCTTGTGTGCTTCCTTATAAAAAGCATCCGGCTGTAGTATATCAATAACCTCATCAACCCCCTTTTTATCAATCATCATCGCGCCTAACACCGCTTCCTCTAAATCGAGTACCTGTGGTGGCAGCTTTCCTTTTTCTAAATTTATAATAGTAGTTTTATCTACTCTTACAGGGTTCATATTTCTGAGATTTTCCATGAAGCGAAAGTAAACTTTTTGTTAGTTTAATTGTAATCTAGTTATAAGATAGATGTGTTTATAAGTTTCTTTTTTTTGTTAACAACCAAAAAAAAATCCGAAACCATTGGGCTTCGGATTTTAAATGTTTTATAAGAATTTACTCCTTGTATTCGCCCATCTTGCTGTATTTGTCCATCCTCTGAGAGACTAGTTCTTCTGTTGATAAATCTTTGAGTTCGTTAAACGCTTTGATAATATATTGTTCAACTGTTTTGAAAGCCGTTTCTTTATCGTAATGGGCACCGCCAAGTGGTTCCGGGATGATATCGTCAACCAGCTTTAATTTTTTCATATCTGTAGAAGTCAGTTTCAAAGCTTCGGCAGCTTGTTCTTTATATTCCCAGCTTTTCCATAAGATGGAAGAACACGATTCGGGAGAAATAACAGAATACCAAGTGTTTTCCATCATTAAGACGCGGTCACCAACGCCTATTCCTAAAGCTCCACCGGAAGCACCCTCACCAATGATAACACAAATAATTGGCACTTTTAAACGAACCATTTCAAATATGTTTCTTGCAATGGCCTCTCCTTGTCCACGCTCTTCAGCTTCTAATCCCGGATAAGCTCCCGGAGTGTCAATTAAGGTTACTACAGGTATGTTGAATTTCTCTGCCATCTT
>JAZKCP010000016.1:0-22748 GCA_040388035.1 Bacteroidota bacterium
ATTGCTTTTGCTGCCGGAAGTGGAATAACGCCAATACTTTCCATCATCAAAACCCATTTGGCTGCCGAACCAAACAGCACTTTTAAACTGTTTTATCTCAATCGAACCGTAAAATCAATTATCTTTAAAGAGGAAATTGAACAACTCAAAAACAAATATTTCGGTCGTTTTGAAATCTTTCATTTCTTAACCAAAGAACACCGAAACATTGAACTTTTGAACGGTAGGTTTACCAAAGAAAAAATTCAAATCCTAACTGATAAAATAATAGATATTCCAAATACCGACGATTGTTTCATCTGCGGTCCGGAACAAATGATTTACCTGTTGCGCGACGAGTTAACCGCCGCAGGATTGCCAAAAGAAAAAATTCATTTCGAGCTGTTCAACACCGGAATTTCAGAGGAGGATAAACAAAGAATAAGCAAAATAGTCGAGAAAAAAGTCGACGGAACCGAAGTCACCATCATCGATGGCGGAAAAGAATTCCACTTCGTTATGGATGAAGCTTACGACAACATCCTCGATAGCGCCATTGCCGCCGGAGCCGATTTGCCATTTGCCTGCAAAGGTGGAGTCTGCAGCACATGCCGATGCAAAATCGTAGAAGGAACCGCCGAAATGAAAGTGAATTACGCACTAGACGCCAACGAAGTGGCCAAAAATTATATACTAAGCTGCCAAGCCGTACCAACATCCAATAAAGTGGTGGTCGATTTTGGTGGTTAGCAGCTAATCCCGCTATACGTTGCAATCTTTTATTGCTTTGTCACCCTGAGCGCAGTCGAAGGGCTTATTTCTAAAAGCAACAAAAGGATTTCCACTACTATCGGGGCTAAAAAGAAAAAAATAACTGAACACTAAATTGAAAGAGTATGTCAGAACAGGAAATTAAAAGTTTAGAAGCGCAATTCGATGCCCGAATTGCCCGTGACGAAAAAATCGAGCCCAAAGACTGGATGCCCGAAAAATACCGCCAGACACACATCCGTCAGATCTCGCAACACGCGCATTCCGAAATTGTCGGCATGTTACCCGAGGGAAACTGGATAACACGTGCGCCTTCATTGAGAAGAAAAGTAGCGTTACTCGCCAAAATTCAGGACGAAGCCGGACACGGATTGTATTTATACAGCGCCTGTGAAACCTTAGGGATCTCCCGCGAAGAATTGTACGAACAACTGCATTCAGGTAAAGCCAAATATTCCAGTATATTCAATTACCCAACATTAACCTGGGCCGACATGGGCGCCATCGGTTGGTTGGTCGACGGTGCCGCAATTATCAATCAGGTTCCGTTATGCGCAACTTCATTCGGACCTTACGCCCGAGCTATGGTGCGTGTATGCAAGGAAGAAAGTTTCCACCAGCGTCAGGGTTTTCAAATCATGATGATGTTGGCAGAAGGAACTCCGGAACAAAAAGCAATGGCACAAGACGCCTTAAACCGTTGGTGGTTCCCATCCTTAATGATGCTAGGCCCAACAGACGATGCTTCCGTTCACACAGAACAATCCATGAAATGGAAACTGAAACGCAAAACCAATGATGAACTACGTCAGCAATTTGTAGATCAAACCGTACCGCAAGCCGATATGATTGGCTTAACGATTCCCGATCCAACATTGAAATGGAACGAAAAAACCAAACATTACGAATTCGGTGAACTGGATTGGGATGAGTTTTGGCAAGTGGTAAAAGGCCACGGCCCATGCAACAAAATGAGAATCGATGCGCGTAAAAAAGCATGGAGCAATGGCGAATGGGTTCGTGATGCCGCCATGGCTTACGCTGAAAAACAAGCCAACAAACAATTAGAACAAGCTGTATAATCATTATGAAATTATGTTTTTTCAAAAACTCATAACTCATAACTCATAACTCATAACTCATAACTATGAAAAACTGGCCACTTTGGGAAGTATTTATCAGAAGTAAAAACGGATTGGAACACCGTCATTGCGGTTCGCTTCACGCGAGCGACGCCACAATGGCATTAGAAAATGCACGCGATGTATACACCCGCCGAATGGAAGGTGTGAGTATTTGGGTAGTTCCATCGGCTCAAATCACAGCCTCCAATCCTGAAAACAGCGCAGAGTTTTTTGAACCTGCAAAAGATAAAGCCTATCGTCATCCGACCTTCTATGAACTTCCAGACGAATTAAAACATATGTAAGATGAAAGACAATTTAGTGCAATACATCTACGGAATTGCCGACAACGCCCTCATTTTGGGGCAGCGTTTAGGTGAACTTTGCGGTCACGGCCCAAGCTTGGAAACCGACATCGCGATGACTAATATTTCTCTCGACTTACTGGGACAAGTACGAACCTATTACCAATACGCAGCGCAACTTCAAGGAGGTGATGTTACTGAAGACACCATCGCTTTTTTGCGTTTGGAACGTGAATATAAAAATGTTCTTTTGGTTGAACAACCCAACACAGATTTTGCCTATTCGATCGGAAGACAATTCTTGTTCGATATCTTTCACCTGGCTTTGTTGGAAGAATTGCAAAACAGCGAAGAAGAAATGCTTTCGGCTATTGCCAAAAAAAGTATTAAAGAAGTTTTATACCACACACGTTTTTCTTCCGATTGGATCAAAAGGTTGGGCGATGGAACCGAAGAAAGCCATAACCGAATCCAAACTGCTATAAATGATTTATGGGTTTTCACCGATGAATTATTCTACCAAACAGACGCTGATAAAGCCATGGTAGCTGAAGGAATCGGTGTAGATGTGACACTTTTAAAATCAGGTTTTTGCCAAAAAGTAAGCGCAGTTTTAGAAGAGGCAACTTTACAAACACCAACCATTGAATACTTCCAAAAAGGAGGTAAGCAAGGGATTCACAGCGAACATATGGGTTATTTATTAGCCGATTTACAATATATGCAAAAGACATATCCCAATATGAATTGGTAAATGACAGCAACCGAACTTCATATTGACCAACAACTTTTCGATATACTCGAAACCGTATCCGATCCGGAAATCCCTGTACTTTCCATAGTGGAAATGGGAGTAGTACGTTCGGCGAAATTGGTCAATAATATAGTTGAGGTTGAAATTACACCAACCTATAGCGGTTGCCCGGCAATGGATGTGATTGGTGATGATATTAAATCGGCATTTAAGGAAAAAGGATTTCATGCGAATGTAAAATTAATCCTGTCACCAGCCTGGACGACCGACTGGATTACGCCAAAAGGACGCGCAGCCTTAGAAGAATATGGAATAGCAGCACCATTATCTGCAGAAGCGGATAAAGAAGCGCTTTTAGGAAATAAAAAAGTAGTGAAATGTCCACAATGTGGTTCATTGAACACAAAATTAGTCAGTCAGTTCGGATCAACAGCCTGCAAAGCTTTTTTTCAGTGCGAGGATTGCCTGGAGCCTTTTGACTACTTCAAATGTTTAAAATAAAAAGTATGAGTAACAACTCAATAGAAATCAATATTGAAAACAGCGTTGCGTGGATTACACTCAATCGACCGGAAGTTTTCAATAGTTTCAACAGGGAAATGGCTTTATCATTGCAAAATAAACTGGACGCCTGTAGCAAAGATGGCAACGTTCGTGCTATTGTAATCACAGGAAGCGGAAAAGCCTTTTGTGCCGGACAGGATTTAAAAGAAGTCACAACACCCGAAATAAATCCTGGCTTCCGAAAAATCCTGGAAGAACATTACAGCCCGATTATCCAAAAAATAAGAACAATAGAAAAGCCGATTATAGCTGCTGTAAACGGTGTAGCAGCCGGAGCCGGAGCTAACATTGCCTTGGCTTGCGATATTGTTGTTGCATCGGAACACGCCAGTTTTATTCAGGCATTCAGCAAAATTGGATTAATACCCGATAGTGGCGGAACCTATTTTTTGCCGCGATTAATTGGGTTCCAAAAAGCTTCCGCCATAATGATGTTGGGCGATAAAATAAGTGCATTGGAAGCTTTAAACATGGGCATGATTTACAAAATAATTGCTCCGGGAATTTTTGAAGAAGAGGTTCAGAATTTAGCAGCAACCTTAGCTAAAATGCCAACAACAGCTTTGGGTTTAACGAAAAGAGCACTAAATGCTTCCATGAATAATTCACTGGAACAACAGTTGGCACTGGAAAGTGATTTGCAGATTCAAGCTAGTTCATCGTACGATTACAACGAAGGAGTAACCGCATTCGTAGAGAAGAGAACACCTGATTTTAAAGGAAACTAATATGATAGTAGCAGTAATAGGTTCGGGAACTATGGGGAGCGGCATTGCGCAGGTAGCTGCCACAGCCGGTTGTGAAGTAAAAATTTACGACACCAATCAGGATGCTTTATCTAAAAGCAAAGCGGCTTTGGAAAGTGCTTTGTCCAAGTTAGTGGAAAAAGGAAAAATTTCCGACAGCGAAAAATTCCGAATCACCCAAAATATGGCCTATGCTCACGCTTTAGGCGATTTGTCGCATTCCGATTTGGTTATTGAAGCCATAGTCGAAAATGCGGATATTAAAAGAAAATTGTTTTCGGAACTCGAGAATTATGTGTCCCCCGAAACTATTTTGGCTTCCAATACATCGTCATTATCGATAGCTTTCATAGCGGCTTCCTGTGAAAAACCAGAGCGTGTCATTGGAATCCATTTTTTCAATCCGGCACCCTTAATGCAATTGGTAGAGATTATTCCGGCCGTGCAAACCAGCGAGGAAGTTTTAAAAACTACAATCCAAACCATATCCGACTGGAAAAAAGTAGTGGCTGTGGTAAAAGATACTCCGGGATTTATAGTGAATCGTGTGGCAAGGCCTTTTTACAGCGAAAGTCTGCGAATGTATGAAGAAGGTGTAGCCGATTTTGCTACCATCGACTGGAGTTTAAAAACTATCGGCAGTTTCCGGATGGGTCCATTTGAACTAATGGATTTTATCGGAAACGATGTCAATTATACTGTAACAGAAAGCGTGTTTACTGCATTCTATTTTGACCCAAAATTCAAACCTTCATTTACACAAAAGCGTTTAACGGAAGCTTGTTTCCTAGGAAAAAAATCAGGAAGAGGTTTTTACGATTACAGCAAGGAATTGCCTAAGCCAACCGAAGATTTAGCATTGGCACAAATCATATTCGAACGTGTGATTGTCATGCTTATCAATGAAGCTGCTGATACCTTTTTCTTGAAAATCGCATCGGCAAAGGATATAGACAATGCCATGACTAAAGGCGTAAATTATCCAAAGGGATTATTAGCCTGGGCAGATGAATTAGGGATAAAATGGTGCGTAGAAAAACTCGATGCATTATACAACGAGTATCACGAAGACCGCTACCGTTGCAGCCCGATTTTGAGACGAATGAGTAAAGAAAATAAAACCTTTTTCTAAATGGAAGGAACCAAAATACCATACAAAATGTTAAGCCTCGACCCATACAGTCAATGGCTCGGAATCCAGATTTTAGAATGTAAAATCGGAAGCTGCAAAGTGGCAATGACTGTCCGTAAGGAAATGCTCAACAGCATGAACAAAGCTCACGGCGGAATCACATATTCTTTGGCGGATACCGCTTTTGGATTTGCTGCCAACACGCACGGAAGGTTCGCCGTTTCTATCGAAACATCAATCAACCATATCGAAGCGGTTCACGAAGGTGATTATTTGGTCGCCGAATCCGTCATCGAAAAAATAAATAATAAACTGGGCTTCAACATCATCGAAGTCAAACGCGGCGATGAAATGGTAGCACTATTCAAAGGCGTAGTTTATAGAACTGGAAAAGAATGGGAGTAATGAGCGAGTGGCTTGGGCAGTTCCAGGAATGGCAATTCCCGCTTTCCGCTCTACAAGGTGCCGCTACAATCGGGGCTAAAGAGCAAACGTATTATAAATAAAATTTATAGTTAAGAACTCATAATTCATAACTCATAATTCATAACTCAAAAATGGAAGCATACATCATAGACGGAGTCCGTACTCCAATCGGAAGTTATCAAGGTTCACTGGCATCGGTTCGCCCCGATGATTTAGGGGCCTTGGTTATCAAAACGGTAACTGATAGAAATCCAGGCATTCCAAAAGAAGCTTACGATGATGTTATTATGGGGTGCGCCAACCAAGCAGGAGAAGACAATCGCAACGTAGCGCGTATGTCGTTACTTTTAGCAGGCTTACCATATACCGTTCCGGGCGAAACCGTGAACCGTTTATGCAGTTCAGGATTATCCGCAGTAATCCATGCCAATCGTGCTATCAAAGCTGGCGACGGGCACATATTCATCGCAGGCGGAATTGAAAACATGACCCGTGGACCATTAGTGGTTTCCAAACCATCAGCCGCATACGGAGCCGATTCCAAAATGTATGACAGCAGTTTTGGCTGGAGATTCATCAATCCGAAATTACACCAAATGTATGGCACGGATGCGATGGGTGAAACGGCAGAAAACTTAGTAGATAAATATAATATTTCCCGCGAGGACCAAGATGCTTTTGCCTTGAATAGCCAAATGAAAGCTGCTGCCTCACAAAACTCAGGAAGATTGGCCAAAGAAATTGTTCCGGTAGAAATTCCACAACGCAAAGGCGACCCGATACTAGTTGTAAAAGACGAATTTATAAAACCAAACAGCACTTTAGAAGGCTTGTCCAAATTACGTCCGGCTTTCAAAAAAGACGGAAGCGTAACCGCCGGAAACGCCTCTGGCCTAAATGATGGAGCAGCTGCAACAATAATAGCTTCAGAAGAAGCCGTAAAAAAATACAATCTAAAACCGTTAGCCCGAATCGTAAGTTCAGCTGTAGTGGGCGTAGAACCCAGAATCATGGGAATTGGTCCGGTTGAAGCGACAAACAAAGCCTTGGCTAAAGCGGGTTTAACCTTAGATCAAATTGATATCATTGAATTGAATGAAGCGTTTGCCGCACAAGCTTTGGCCTGCACACGTGCCTGGGGAATTGCAGACAACGACCCAAGAATAAATCCAAATGGAGGTTCGATCGCTATCGGACATCCACTGGGAGTTACAGGAGCCAGAATTGCATATTCTGCAGCATTGGAATTACAGCTAACCGGAAAACGTTACGCACTGATTACAATGTGTATCGGTGTCGGACAAGGATACGCAGCGATTATTGAAAGAGTTTAAATTCACGCATCACAACAATATTCGTGCATTCGTGGCTATAAAATAAAAGTATGAACAAAATACAAAACTACATAATAGGGAATTGGACCTCAGGTGCTGGAGATGGCGTTCCATTGTTCGATTCGGTAACCGGAGAAATCGTTGGCCATGCTTCCACACAAGGTTTGGACTTTGGAGAAATTCTTCACTATGGAAGAACCAAAGGCGGCGAAAAACTTCGTAAAATGACCTTTCAGGAACGTGGAAATATGATTAAAAGTTTGGCTCTTTATTTAACCAAACGAAAAGAACAATTCTACGAAATTAGTTATAGAACCGGAGCCACACGGGTTGACAGCTGGATTGATATCGAAGGTGGATTCGGAAACTTATTTGCCAATGCGTCACTGCGTAAATTATTCCCAAACCAATCCTATCACGTAGAAGGCGATCCGATTGATTTGTCCAAAGGCGGTCGTTTTATGGCGCATCATATTTTGGTCCCAAAACGAGGTATAGCCGTTCATATCAACGCGTTCAATTTTCCTATTTGGGGAATGCTCGAAAAATGTGCCGTAAACTGGATGGCCGGAATGCCGGCAGTGGTAAAACCTGCAACTTCAACTTCTTATTTGACAGAAGCTGTAGTTAGGGAAATCATCGCTTCCAATATTTTACCGGAAGGTGCTTTACAATTAATTTGTGGTTCGGCGAATACACTTTTAGATACTGTCGAAAGCCAGGATGTAGTTACGTTTACTGGTTCAGCAACTACAGGTCGTATGCTAAAAGCGCACACCAGAATCATCAACGAATCGGTGCCGTTCAATATGGAAGCCGATTCCTTAAACTCTTCTATTTTAGGTGAAGATGCCATTCCGGGAACACCCGAATTTGATTTGTTCGTAAACCAGGTTCGAAGTGAAATGACAGTGAAATGTGGCCAAAAATGTACCGCCATCCGTAGAATTATCGTTCCGGAAAAACTAATGGACGACGTTCAAACCGCGCTCGGAAAAGCTTTGGACAAAGTAACCATTGGTGATCCGCGATTGAAGGAAGTGCGCATGGGTTCGTTGGTTTCCAAAGACCAGGTAGAAGAAGTAAAAGCCAGGACACACGAAATTGCCAAAACCGCAAAATTGGTATATGGCGATTTTGATAAATTAGATTTAATCGGAGCCAATGGCAATGGTGCTTTTATCAGTCCGATGGTGCTTCGCGAAGAAAATCCATTTACGAATTTGGCAGTTCACGAAACCGAAGCGTTTGGTCCGGTGGCAACGATTATGCCTTATAAAACTTTAGACGAAGCGATTGAATTAGCCAAACTTGGAAAAGGTTCATTAGTGTCTTCTATCGTAACCAATTCCGACGAAACTGCCAAAGATTACGTTATTAATGCCGCAACGCATCATGGAAGGATTTTGGTATTGAATCGGGAAAACGCAAAACAAAGTACCGGTCATGGTTCGCCGCTACCGCTATTAGTCCACGGTGGTCCGGGTCGTGCAGGCGGCGGAGAAGAAATGGGAGGAGTGCGTGGCATCAAGCATTATATGCAACGTTGTGCCGTACAAGGGTCACCAACGACTTTGACAGAAATCACAGGTATTTACCAGCCAAACTCGAAATATAAAGAAGCTGCCCAACATCCTTTTCAATATCATTGGGAGGACATTCAACCGGGCATGTCCTTAAAAACACATAAACGTACCATCACGGATACCGACATTATAAATTTTGCCAATCTGACCTGGGATCATTTCTACGCGCATACCGATATTACTTCGCTTGACGGAAGCATTTTTGAAAAAAGAACCGCTCACGGTTATTTCATTTTAGCTGCTGCTGCGGGATTATTTGTCCACCCAAATAAAGGACCTGTTGCCGCCAACTACGGTTTGGAAGAATGCCGTTTCCTGCGCCCATTGTATCACAACGACACCGTTTATGTACGCCTGACCTGCAAGCAAAAAATTGAAAGAGATGTCGCTTCTGCCGAGCATCCAAGCGGTATAGTAAAATGGTTTGTTGAGGTTTTTGATGCCGAAAACGAATTGGTAGCCGTTGCCACTATTTTGACAATGGTTCAGAAAAAACAGGAAGTTTTCATTGAAATGACTGATGAAAAAATTGAAGAATCCCTAAGCAGGCTCGCGCAGGGCTTGCAGCCAAAATGGGGAATTTTGACACCACAGCATTTAATGGAACATTTGGAAGTTGGGTACAAAATCATGTCTGGAGAAATTCAGGATTTTGATATTGTAACGCCTGAAAAGATTTTAGACAAGGTGCACCACTCGTTATACAACTACGATAAGTTCCCAAAAGGTTCTTCTTTTCCAACAATGAAAAAAGGAGAACTGGAAGATTTGGTTCATCCCGATTTTGAAACAGCAAAAGCAAAATTTTTTGAAGCTAGGGAAGCTTATAAAACCTTCTTCAAGGAAAACCCGGATGCCATCTTAAAAAACATGGTTTTCGGCGAATTAAACCGATACGAATCGTATTTGTTGGAAAGGAAACACCTGAACCATCATTTTGAGCAATTCGGAATATTATAATAATTAGGAGCTATTCCCGCTATCCGTTGCAATCTCTTCGAGGATTTCCACTGCTATCGGGGCTAAAAAAATAAAATAATGGACGCTTACATTTGAAATTAAAAGGAGGACAGCCAGTGGCTGTCAGGTATTTTAACAAACATAAAATGAACGACGCTTACGTAAAACATAATATCGATAACAACATCGCCACGATTGAATTTTTTCATCCGGAGCAGAACTCTTTACCAGGCACTATTCTGGCACAATTAGCCGAAACTATTACCAATATGGGCAACCATGAAGATGTAAAAGTGATTATCCTAAAAAGTGGCGGCGACCGAACGTTTTGTGCCGGTGCCAGCTTTAAGGAATTAATGGCCATCAACGATGCCGCTGCCGGAAAAGTATTTTTCTCTGGTTTTGCTAACGTAATAAACGCCATGCGTAAATGCCCAAAATTCATCATCGGTCGTATTCAGGGAAAAACCGTTGGCGGCGGAGTTGGCATTGCTGCTTCGACTGATTATTGCATGGCAACGCAATTTGCCGCAATTAAGTTGAGTGAACTGAATGTCGGAATCGGGCCATTCGTTGTTTCACCTGCAATCGAAAGAAAGATGGGTGTTTCCGCTATGTCGCAAATCGCTATCGATGCCAATACATTTTACGAAGCATCCTGGGCGAGGGAAAAAGGATTGTATGCGAGTGTATATGAAAGCATTGAAGAAATGGATGAAGCCGTTGAAGTTTTCGCCAAACATTTGTGCACCTACAATCCGGAAGCTATGTCGGAAATGAAAAACAAATTTTGGCGCGGAACTGATGATTGGGACGATCTGTTAGCAGAAAGAGCAGCCGTCAGCGGAAAATTGGTATTGTCTGATTTTACTAAAGAAACATTAAAAAAGTTTAAATAATTATATCTGATAATCTAAAAGCATAGCGTGTCTAAAAATCTAACAGTCTGAAAAATGATTTACGAATTCAAGGGATTTATTCCGATCATACACGAAAGTAGTTTTATCCATCCGCAGGCTGCGGTTACGGGGAACGTGATTATTGGGAAAGACGTTTACGTCGGTCCTGGTGCAGCTATTCGTGGCGATTGGGGCGAAATCATTATTGAAGACGGCTGCAACGTACAGGAAAACTGTACCATTCATATGTTTCCTGGGAAAAGTATGGTTTTAAAAGCGGGAGCACATATTGGTCACGGAGCCATTATTCACGGAGCAAATATTGGCGCAAATTGCCTTGTCGGAATGAATGCCGTGATTATGGATGATGTCAATGTTGGCGATGAATGTATCGTCGGTGCGTTGAGTTTTATCAAAGCCGGAATGGAAATACCAAATAGAAAAATGGTGGTTGGTAATCCTGCCGTTATTATCAAAGACGTTTCAGATGAAATGATTGACTGGAAAACAAAAGGAACGGCTTTATATCAACAATTGCCGTCAGCCTGTTACGAGACATTAAAAGCAGTCGAACCTTTGCGTGAAATTCCAGCTAACCGACCAACACAGGAAGCGTTTTACAAAACATTAGAAGAATTTAAGAAAAAGTAATCAGTATTCAGTGATTAGTTGGCAGAAAATGCTTGACTGAACACTAAATTCTGAACACTTAACACTATAAAAATGAGTATAATAGAATTCAAAATGCCCAAAATGGGTGAAAGCATCTCCGAAGCGACCATCATTGCCTGGCTGAAAAACGTAGGCGATTTTGTGAACGCCGAAGAAACCATTGTCGAAGTTGCTACAGATAAAGTCGACAGCGATGTGCCATCACCGGTTTCGGGAAAGATTACTGAAATTCGTTTTCAGAAAAATGACGTTGTGGGCGTTGGTGAAGTTTTGGCATTAATCGATTCTGATGAGAAAGCTGCGGGAAAGAAAATCACGATTGGTAAAACGGAAACCAAGTCAATGCCGGCTGAAATCAAAAAGGCAGAAGTAACCCGAGGCGCAGCCGAACTAAACAAAGCTAAACCGCAAGTCAAATCCAATCCTGACGCTTTTCTTTCTCCATTAATCATCAGTATTGCCCAAAAAGAAAATCTTTCCATTGAAGAATTACAAAGTATTCCGGGTTCAGGAGCCGATGGCAGAGTCCAAAAAAGCGATGTTTTCCATTATTTAAAAAACAGGAAATATCCATTGCAAAGTAAACCATCTGTCACATCGAGCGCAGTCGAGATGCCTAACTCAACTTTTCCAAAGCCGAAAATCAATTTTACCGAAGGAAAAGACCATATCGTGGAAATGGACCGCATGCGCAAAATGATTGCGGATCATATGGTGTATTCCAAGCAAACTTCGCCACACGTGACTTCCTATATTGAAGTGGATGTGACAAATTTGGTGAACTGGAGAAACGAAAACAAAGACAAATTCCAACAGAAATACAACGAAAAATTAACCTTTACTCCAGTTTTTGTTCAGGCTGTAGCCAAAGCTATCCAAGATTTTCCGATGATAAATGTTTCTGTGGATGGAAAAAACATCATTGTACACAAAGACATTAATGTGGGAATGGCGACAGCATTGCCAAGCGGAAATTTAATAGTTCCCGTGGTGAAAAACGCCAATGAAAAAGATTTGCCGGCCTTAGCAAAAGACGTAAATCATTTAGCGGATGCCTCACGAAATAACAAACTCAAACCAGAAGAAATTCAAGGCAGCACCTTCACGATTTCCAATGTGGGAACGTTCGGGAGCTTAATGGGAACGCCAATTATCAACCAGCCTGAAGTTGCTATTCTGGCATTGGGAATTATTAAAAAACGCCCTGAAGTGATTACGACTTCGAAAGGCGATGAAATAGCCATCCGCAGTATGATGTTCCTGTCGCTTTCGTTTGACCACCGTGTGGTTGACGGATTTTTAGGCGGATCCTTCCTGCGAAAAGTGGGCGATTATTTAGAACAATTTGAAACAAACACAACTCTATAATATCATGCAAGAAGTAATGACACACTCAATTAAAATAACGAAAGTAGCGCAATCCAAAGCGAGTGAAGTTGATTTTCACAACATCGTTATGGGCACCCGGTTTTCGGATCATATGTTTATTTGCGATTATCAAAACGGCGAATGGCAAAATCCGAGAATCGAACCTTTAGCTATGATTCCGACACATCCAGCAGCCATGGCATTGCACTATGGCCAGGCGATTTTTGAGGGAATGAAAGCGACTATCGGAAAAGACGGAACACCGTTATTATTCCGCCCGGATGAAAATGCCAAACGAATGAATTTCAGTGCGAACCGAATGGGAATGCCATTGTTTCCGGAAGATTTATTCGTGGATGCATTAAAGCAATTTGTGGCGATAGAAAAGGAATGGATTCCAACGCAGGAAGGCAGCGCTTTGTACCTGCGTCCGTTTATGTATGCCGATGAACCTTTTATCGGAATGCGTGCGGCGACGAGCTTTAAGTTCATTGTTATGGGTTCACCGACCGGACCTTTCTTCCATAAAAAAATCAGATTGTATGCCGAAAGAAAATATGTTCGTGCGGTAAATGGCGGAACAGGAGAAGCTAAAGCTGCCGGAAATTACGCTGGTGCCATTCGCCCAACGGAACATGCCAAGACCAAAGGATATGACCAGGTGTTGTGGTTGGATGCCCAACATTTCGAATACATTCAGGAAGTTGGTACAATGAATATTTTCTTCAAAATTGCAGGCAAGTTCATCACACCAGATTTGAGTGGATCCATTTTGGCCGGAATTACCCGAATGAGTGTAATCGATATTTTGCGCGACAAAGGATACGAAGTTACCGAACGTCCAATAACGCTGACCGAAATTATTGAAGCATCGAAAAACGGAACACTGGAAGAAGCATTTGGTGCCGGAACTGCCGTAGGAATAGCCCGAATTGAAGAAATTGGTAATAAAGAATTATCAATAAAATTCCCGACTGAAAATCCGGTTTCTGATATGGTAGCTGATACTCTAGAAGGAATCAAAACACAAGAGTTTGAAGATAAATTCGGCTGGTTAGTTGAAGCAAAATAATTTACAAAATATGCAAATGGTTTCCAATCTAGCCCCGATTACAAAGCGGGAATAAGGATTCCAAATAAAGCCCGAGCCAATCGCTCCTAATTAAAATAATGAATTTAGACAAATCCATACTCGAAAAAGCATTTTCAACAATGGCCACTGCCAAGGCGATGACCAATTTGTATGAAGATAATTTTAAGATAGTTTCCAAATACGTTCACGCCACTTCGCGTGGGCACGAAGCCATTCAGATTGCGATGGCGATGCATTTATTGCCACAGGATTATGCTTTCCCTTATTATCGTGATGATGCGATGTTATTGGGAATTGGAATGCAGCCTTACGATTTGATGCTGCAGTTGATGGCAAAAAGAGATGATCCATTTTCGGGTGGACGAACATATTATTGTCATCCAAGTTTGAGAGATGCTGATAAGCCTAAAATTCCACATCAATCGTCAGCAACCGGGATGCAGGCCATTCCGGCGACCGGAGCGGCGATGGGATTTTGGTACAAGGAAAATATTGGCATTGAAGAAAAAGACCAGAAAAAACCAATTGTGGTTTGCTCGCTTGGTGATGCTTCAGTAACAGAAGGTGAAATAGCCGAAGCGTTTCAAATGGCGGCTTTGAAGCAATTACCGATTTTATATCTGGTACAGGATAACGGTTGGGATATTTCAGCTAATGCTGCCGAAACCCGGGCGCAAAATGCCTTTGAATATGCCAAAGGTTTTCATGGCATTGAAGCGATTTCAATTGATGGCGCCAATTTTACCGAAAGCTATTTGGCTATTGAAAAAGTAGTTGATACAATCCGTAAAGAACGCCGCCCATTTTTGGTTCATGCCAAAGTGCCGTTGCTGAATCACCATACTTCGGGTGTTCGTATGGAATGGTATCGCGATGATTTGGAAGAAGCAAATTCGCGTGATCCTTTTCCTGTTTTGCAGAAACAATTGATGGAAGCAGGATTTACTGCGGACGGAATTCAGATTTTAGAAAATATGGCTGTAGCCAAAGTAAAATCAGACTTCGAAAAAGCACAACTGGCAGAAGATCCAAGACCTGAGGATTTGTTTACCCATGATTTTGCGCCAACGCCAATCACAGAAGAAGTTGGAGAAAGAAATCCGCAACGTGAAGATAAAGTCGTGATGGTTGATTGTGCTTTGTTTGCGGTGGAAGAATTGATGAAATCCCACAAGGAATGTTTGTTGTACGGACAGGACGTAGGCGGACGTTTAGGTGGTGTTTTTAGGGAAGCTGCGACTCTAGCACAAAAGTTTGGTGACGAACGTGTGTTCAATACACCAATTCAGGAAGCGTTTATAGTTGGCTCAACAGTAGGAATGTCAGCCGTAGGCTTAAAGCCTATTGTTGAAGTCCAGTTTGCCGATTATATTTGGCCGGGTTTAAATCAATTGTTCACCGAAGTAAGCCGTTCCAGTTATTTGACCAATGGCAAATGGCCGGTGAGTATGATTTTGCGTGTACCGATTGGTGCTTACGGCAGTGGTGGTCCATATCATTCTTCTTCTGTAGAAAGTGTGTTGACCAACATTCGCGGGATAAAAATCGCTTATCCAAGCAATGGTGCCGATTTAAAGGGATTACTAAAAGCAGCCTATTACGATCCGAATCCTGTCGTGATTTTAGAACATAAAGGATTGTACTGGAGCAAAGTCAAAGGGACAGATACAGCCAAGGTAAATGAGCCGAGCGAAAATTACAGATTGCCATTTGGCAAAGCCAATATAATTCAGGAAATCTGGGAGCAGGAAACAGAAGAAACCATTTCGGTCATTACTTACGGAATGGGTGTTCATTGGGCATTGAATGCTTCAGAAAGCATGAAGCAAAATGTGGAGATTATTGATTTACGAACGCTGTACCCATTAGACGAAGAAGCCATTTTAAAATCAGTGAGAAAGACCAAGAAATGTTTGGTTGTAACTGAAGAACCGACGAATAACTCTTTCGCCCGTAGTTTGGCTGGATTGATACAAGAAAAATGTTTCAAACACCTTGATGCTCCGGTAATGGTTATTGGTTCCGAGAATATGCCTGCAATTCCACTAAACAGCACTTTGGAGTTTACCATGGTTCCGAATGCGGAAAAGGTAAAAGCTAAGATGGAGGAGTTGATGAGCTATTAGTGTTCAGTGATCAGTATTAAGTGTTCAGTCGAATGTTTCAAATTAACACACTTGTCATTTCGTTCATTTTGTCATTCCGACAAAGGAGGAATCTTATAATTATTAGGAGCAATTTCCAGCTTTCCATTCTATCTTTTTCTTAAAAGAAAAAGGATGCCACTGCAATCTGGGCTAAGAAAAAATATAAATAAAAAAGCCGCAATTTCGTTTTGTAACGAGACTGCGGCTTTTATGTTTTCTGCCAATTAATTACTGACCACCTGCCTGCCGGCAGGCAGGCTGATCACTTCTTCTGCGGTGGATATTGCTCTAAAATCTTAGTAACAAATTCTTTTACTTTCTCATCTTTTTTCTCGACATTTTTTGTCAATGCGCCTTGGCCTTCACCTTGCCAGATTAATTCCTTCTTCTTAGCATCGATGATGTCGATGTATAAAGTTCCTTCAGTATATCTTGAAACAGTTGAACTTCCGCCCCATAAATAGGGATTCCAGCCGTAACCCCAGCCATAACCCCAACCGGCGTTGTATTGGTTTACATTAACCTGCTCTCTTTCTTTGGTAAAGAAGGCAATCAATAAATCAGGATTCTCACTTTTTGTAAAGCCTTTTGAACTCATCACTTCATCAATAGAGCGAAGGATTCTTCTTTTATCCAAATCGGAAATTTCGGCTTTGTCAATTCCCGCTTTGTGGAAAGCATAAGTCTTATAAGGTGAAAAATCTACTTTTTTATCATAATCGGAATTCACAGTTACAGAACTGCACGAAGAAATAATAAAGAGTAGGAGTAATGGTAAAAATTTAAGTGTCTTCATAATTTAGATTTTTAGATTGTTAGACTTCTAGATTGTTAGATTTTAAATAATCTGAATTCGAATCTTTTAGACAGTCTGCTATCCAATAATCTAAAAATCCAACAATCCATCATCAACTATGTTAGGGATGGTAACTTTTAATAAAGGTTGCGTGGCCATAGCCCTTTTTATTGCAAAAATTGCACCTTCATTCCTTGCCCAATTTCTTCTCGAAATTCCATTATTCACATCCCAGAAAAGCATTGATTCTAAGCGTCTTGACGCGTCCGGAGAACCATCAAGAACCATACCAAATCCACCGTTGATAACTTCACCCCAACCAACGCCGCCGCCATTGTGAATGGAAACCCAGGTAGCACCGCGGAAGCTGTCTCCAATAACGTTTTGAATTGCCATATCAGCAGTAAAACGCGAACCGTCATATATGTTTGAAGTTTCACGATAAGGTGAATCCGTTCCGGAAACGTCGTGATGGTCGCGGCCTAAAACTACATAGCCAATTTCACGACGGGAAATCGCCTGATTGAAAGCTTCGGCGATTTTGATTCTTCCTTCAGCATCAGCATACAAGATTCTGGCTTGAGAGCCAACGACTAATTTATTTTCCTGTGCGCCTTTTATCCACTGGATGTTATCGGCCATTTGCTGCTTTATTTCGGAAGGCGAGTCTTTCATCATTTCTTCCAAAACATCACAGGCAATTTTGTCTGTTTTTGCTAAATCTTCCGGTTTTCCTGAAGCACAAACCCAACGGAAAGGCCCGAAGCCGTAATCAAAACACATTGGACCCATGATATCCTGAACGTAACTTGGATATTTGAAATCTATTCCGTTTGGAGCCATGACATCCGCACCAGCTCGTGACGCTTCCAGCAAAAAAGCATTTCCGTAATCAAAGAAATAAGTTCCTTTTTCGGTATGTTTGTTGATGGCTTTTGCGTGGCGACGTAATGTTTTCTGGACTTCTTCCTTGAATTTTGCCGGATTGTTCGCCATCATTTCGTTGGCATCATCAAACGATATTCCGACAGGATAATAACCACCAGCCCAAGGATTGTGAAGTGAAGTTTGATCGGACCCTAAATCGATATGCAGATTTTCCTGGTCAAAACTTTCCCATACATCCACGATATTTCCGAGATAAGCGATAGAAACCGTTTCCTGATTATTCAAGGCTTTTTTGACTCTTGGAACCAAATCATTAATGTTTTCAATAACTTCATTAATCCACCCTTGTGAATGACGAATATGCGTGATTTTTGGATTGACCTCGGCGCAAACGGTTACACAGCCTGCAATGTTGCCTGCTTTTGGTTGTGCACCTGACATTCCGCCAAGTCCGGAAGTCACGAACAAACCTCCTTTTGGTACTTTTTTAATTTTTCGGAAGCCGTTTAAAACGGTTATTGTAGTTCCGTGGACGATTCCCTGTGGACCAATGTACATATAGCTTCCTGCAGTCATTTGTCCGTATTGGGAAACTCCGAGAGCGTTCATTTTTTCCCAATCGTCCGGATTTGAATAATTCGGGATCACCATTCCGTTGGTCACAACACATCGGGGTGCATCTTTATGTGATGGATACAAACCCATTGGATGACCCGAATACATCGTTAAGGTTTGTTCGTCTGTCATTTCGGACAGATATTTCATCGTCAAAAGATATTGTGCCCAGTTTTGGAACACGGCTCCATTTCCGCCATAGGTAATTAATTCGTGTGGATGTTGTGCCACGGCATAATCGAGATTATTCTGAATCATCAACATTATGGCTTTTGCCTGCTCCGATTTTCCCGGATATTCTGAGATTGGACGCGCATACATTTTGTAATCAGGACGAAAACTATACATATAAATGCGACCGTATTTTTCTAATTCTTCCTTGAATTCAGGAAGTAATGTTGCGTGATGTTGAGGCTCAAAATACCTTAACGCATTTTTCAATGCCAGTTTTTTTTCTTCGTCGGAAAGGATTTCCTTGCGTTTTGGCGCGTGGTTTATTTCGGTTTCGTATGGTTTTGGGGTTGGTAGAATAGAAGGAATTCCTTGTGCTATTTGCTCTTGAAAAGTCATTTTTTGTCGTTTAATGTTTCTGCATTAGGGATTGGAGCAAGTACCATGTACTGCGGAAAGCCCGACCGCGCCTAGGCGGGGTAATGCCCAATTATTTCTTAATAGTTCCTGTTTTTTTATCGTATCCGTAAGGACAATGACGGCAGCCACTTTTGCAGCAATAGCCGCGTTTTAGGTGGTATTTTTCGGTGAAACATTTATAACCTTCGGGTGTGTAATAGAAATCTTCGCCTTCGATTAGTTTATTTTCATTATTTTGCTCATTCATAACCGCAAATTTAAGCATTATAACAAATGGTTGTAATCGTTTCAAAATATTTAATTCCAAAAGGTTTTAGTGGAATCACTTTGTTTCCGTTTATCATAGTTTCGGGGCCAAATTTGAAGCAGGATACAGTAACCATTAACCACGAAAAAATTCACATTAGGCAACAAATCGAGTTGTTCGTTTTGCCGTTTTTTGTTTGGTATGGAATAGAGTTTTTGATTAAATGGCTTATGTATAAAAATAAGAATACCGCCTATAGAAATATATCTTTTGAGCGGGAAGCGTATGCAAAACAAAAAGACCTTAACTATTTAAAGCAAAGGTCTTTTTGGAAATTTTTAAGTTATCTGTGATTAATAAATAATTTTCCGGGTTACAGTTTCACCTGTTACTAATTTTATTTTTAGCAACAGGGTTGTATTGTTTTTGTGCAAGCCTGAAAGTATAATATGATTGTCATTTATATTGTTGTAAGTGTTTAATTTTTGACCTAAAACATTAAATACAATAATCGATTCCATTTGTAGATTATTTGAACTTACTGCCACTTCATTATTCACCATTACTTTTATGGTATTATCGATAGAATGTTCGGGATTTCCTAAGGCATTGTTGATATAAACTATTTTAAATCTATTATCAATGATTCCAGTGGAAGCGGTAAATTCATATGGACTTAGCCTTAAATCGTGAGTGATATCGAGCAAATCATCTTTCAGGTAAATGTTTTGAGAGGTAAACAATCCGTCAACGCCGGCAATTGCAATTTTGTAATTTCCTTCCGCCGGAATACTTATTCCTATTGGAACTTCGTCATTTACGTCAAAAGGTAAGGCTCTTCCCTGAATCAAATATTTGGTTTCATCAACGCGAGAATAGATTTGGGTTCCACCTGTGTTTTGAGTTGCACAGTCGTAGAAACTGTCTTTTCCCATCGTGGCATTTTCTATATAGCCGAACAATGTCCTGTCGGTGTGGTTGTCTGGATTAACTAAATCAAGCCATATTCTGTTACGCTCCATGTTGTTAACGTCAGATGATACACTGGTCGTATGATTTTGCATTCTATAAAAAGTATTGTTACTGTAGGTTGCGCTTCGTAAACTATTGGTAAAACCAACCGTAATATTATCTGCTGACGATACCGGAGTTCCATCAACCATCTGCACAAAAAATCCTTGTGCGGCTCCAATAAATAAATCAGAACCAGCTGCAGGACAACACGAGGTACCGGTAAAATTATAGGTTAGATAATCACCCGGAGTATAATTGGAAACATAGGATCCGTAAAATGGACTTGCTTCAATAGTGGATGGCAATGTGCCATGTGTCCACAGCCTAACATTACCTTCAATTTTAGTGTTATTGTCAAATAAAAATTGGCTTGCACGAATGGCTGAAGGATATGGATTTCCAAGCAAATTCCAATTGTCACTGAAATTTGTTATTTGCGCTCCATTAGTGCCGTAATGAGTTGCCAGGTTTTGGTCGGTTCCTCTTTCAACGGGAATTGTTATATTTCCGTTATTAGGAACTCCTGTAAAACTTCCGCTTAGCACATTGTATGTGGTATTGTTAAACGGTGCTGTTCCCGG
This sequence comes from Bacteroidota bacterium, assembly GCA_040388035.1. Taxonomy (GTDB): domain Bacteria; phylum Bacteroidota; class Bacteroidia; order Flavobacteriales; family Flavobacteriaceae; genus Flavobacterium. The sequence continues at coordinate 20,593 of JAZKCP010000016.1, forward strand.
CGCTCTTGCAATATATCCTTTTCCAGCAATCATTGTATCGCCAGAAGCGCTTTGCCAGAAACCCTGTCCTCCATTTCCATTTGCAAGTGTTGTATTCCATTTATAGATTAAGCCAAAACTATATGGCGAGACGATATTATTTACATTGAAGTCAGCAACAGGAGAAGACCAATAAGTATAATCCAAGGTTCTGATAGTTGGCGATTCTCTTTTATAGGTAATATTCCCCGAGTTTAAAACATTGTTTATCTGAATCAAACTCGCACTGTTGTTGATTGTGAAAATACCGCTTGTTTGTATGGTAACTTTATCAGTAATCGTTAAATTTTGATTGGAGTTAATTGTTAGCTGAGCATTCGGATATACCAATAAGTTGTATCCGACAGCATCAGGTGCTGCTGAAATTATTGGGTCATTTGCTACATCAGGAATTACAACACAGTTAGCGCTAGTTGGAACACCGCTTGGTGTCCAGTTATCATCAATATTCCAATTTGTACTTGTGGATCCATCCCAAATTTTAGTACCGGTAACAGTTACAAGGACATTATCGGTATATTTTAATTCGGTTCCGCCGCAAAGGGCGTAAGTTACTTCGGCTGTATAAACTGTTGTTACGGAAGGACAAACGTTTACAACATCTGTAGTTCCTACTACTGTACCTGTAGTGCCGTTTCCTTCATACCATTTGATAGATGTTAGTGATGGCCCGGATGGAGTAAATCGCCAAGCTTCATTTGTCACTGCCCAATTCGTGCTTAAACCATTTCGATTTGCGGCAACCACAGCTGCCGTTCCGGTAGAATTCTGAACACCTACAATGGCATTTCCATTATTCCAGGTTGCACAGATATTCTTTTCTTTAATATAGACATCAATGACATTTGTATTTTCATATAAAACAATCATTCCTGTATAGAAACTAGAGTTACAGGTTGAGGAGAACATAGGAATGTTGTCCCATGAAGCTACAAGCGCTCTACATCCCGTATTTAATGTAATTAATTCCCACGCGACTTTTCCGCCGACACCAGGATCAATATCATGATAAACACCAAAAATAGTGTTCTTAAAGAGCGAAGTATTCGGTAAATCTGTATTAAATGACCAGGTTGAATACCCGCCAGGTGTATTGCTTGTAGTGTCGAATGTGATTGTGCCGTTAGAACCGATTAAACATTTATCGTAATTATTTCCATAAAAACAGAAATCAAAAGGCAAATCAATAATAGGGGACCATTTATCATCAACATTTACGCTTACTGGGTTTTGCAAACAAGTATATTGATAAGGCGGCGCATAAGTAATTGGCGCAACCGTATAATTTGTAGCTTGGTTAAGCTGCAAATAAGTAGCTTCTAAGTTAGTACAATTTGATACCGAACAAGTAAGTGCTGCTGGATCCACGCCGCTTAATCCTAACCCTCCGGAAAGCACTGAAGGACATGAAAGTGTTGTTGTACCACTTCCGTTACCAACGTTACAAGGAGTATAATTTGTTGGACCAAACCATGAACTATAATCAGTACCTCCGCAAAAGGCACGCACCCAAAAGTAATACACCTGGCCAGATGCTAAACCGGTAAGTGTTACACTATTTACTCCGGCAGGAGTTGAACCAGTTGGAGTCGAACCAGTTGTTGGTGGCGTGTTAGTGGTGGTAATATAATATTGATAACCGTTGGAAGAAGGAGGAGTTGTATTTGCCCAATTTATTGTCGCACTAGTCGTAGATAAAATATTTGCGTACAAATCTGAAGGAGGCGGACAGCTTGGAGTTGTTGCGCAAATACCAAATGTTCCATTATTATCATTTCCATATTCCCATACTCTGATGAATATAGTTTGCCCTGGTGTTAAGCCTACCATAGATATATTTGACATTAGCCCATTAGTACTATCATCATCATCACATTCTAACAAAGTCAATGAACCGCACGTACCTGAATAGAAAGCCATTCCACTATCGGTCATAACTCCAGTTTGTAAATCTACAGTAAGAACTCCTGTTGCAGGAACTATTGCGGAAAACCAAACATCGCTACCAACATAGTTAGCACATCCCGGAGCTGTAATTCCGCCGCTTGCCGCTGCGCCAGAATTGGTATATGAAGAATAACTGCAACTTGTATTGACCGTTAGCGAAATAGCACTAC
>JAZKCP010000016.1:22758-28585 GCA_040388035.1 Bacteroidota bacterium
GGTCGTCATTAACAAGAGCTGTGGTTGGACAATTAATAGTAAAGTTAACACTGCCGCCTGTTGAAACTTCGGGATCTAATAAAATATAGTATTGTGTTCCTGCAGTTAACGTGAAACTCGAGCTAGTACCGGCACCATCGAGTTCATCAATACAAGTCCAGCCGGAACTACTACAGCCTGAAGAAACTGGCTTGAATTGATAATTGATATAATCAAATGAACTTGTTTGAGTTATAGTAAAATTTCCAGTAGACGCTGGTGTAAACGTATAAATTTTTTCAACACCCGGAGTAGTCCATCCACAAGATGAAGGACTATAACCGCCAGTACCGGATGGAATGGTTACACTAGTGGCTGAGCCGCAAGCAGCTATATTTGATATGGTGGTACACGGATCATAAGGAACAACGCAAGTTCGGGAAATAGTAAATGCTCCTGTGTCAGTGCTTGTTCCGGCGGAATACCAATTGGCAATATATACATAATAATTCACCCCGACAGCTGTTGTAAAAGTGTAAGTTTCCGTTCCATTTGAAAGTGCTGTATCCTGGCAAGCAATATTTGTCAAACTTCCACAACTTCCGATGGAGATAGATAATTCTATGTCATTAGTCGTTGTAGTTACCGATATGGTGCTGGAATTTCCATCACCTGTAAAAGTATACCAAACGCCATAATTACTCATAAGACAACCAGTACCATGAATGTAACTGGATGCATTAGCAGTTGTTCCGGCTAAATTTGAAGTGCTACAAGGTAAGGTTGTTGCATTTACACACTGATTGTTTAACGGTGGAGCAGGTGTTGTTACGCAAATTGTATAGGCATTAGAGGTGTTGTCCCCATTAGAGTCATAAACCTGAACATAATAAGTTACGCCAACGGTCAATCCTGTCAAAGTTAATGTTTCAATACCATTATCACCCGTAGCGTTTGTGCAGCCTCCACCAGTTGGCGTAGTTGCCGAACCACAGGTATTCAAAGCGCCAACTACTACATCAAATCCCGCTATACCGTCAACAGTAATGTAGTGGGTTGTATTTGTGGCCGTAAATTTATACCAAACCGCTTTTTCGGCTCCTGTAGTACAATCACCTGTTTCATTATTGTCTGTCGATCCAAGTGTCGAACCTGTTGTGCTGGCACTGCAAGTCAATGAGGGGTTTACCGTTAAGGCGATTGCTTGTGAGCAAATATCATTTGATAATGTCGTAGTCGCATTTCCGGGCAGGTAATTACTGTCACAACTTTCATTATTGGCTTTGATTCTGTAATAATAGGTAATGCCTGTATTTAACCCGGCTAGGGTATAAGTTATAGGTGTTCCAACTGAAAAAGGAGAACCGGCTACGGGAATTGTAAATCCGGCGTCAGTATAAACTTCTAAGATATAATCAATTGGTGCAGCATTTCCACCTGCGGCCGAGGCCGTCCAGGTTACGGTAAACCCAGATCCTGTTATAGCAGAATTTACAGGAAGGGTTGGAGCAACTGGGCAAGTGGTGGCACTATTGGTTAAAGGCGAGGTTGATAAATAATAAGGCTCACCAGTACAACCGTTGTTATACGAGAAAATATGATAATAGTATTTGGTATTGCTGGTTAGTCCCGAATCGGAAAAAGAGACAGAGTTACTTGTAACAGCGCTACCCTGAATAACCCTCGTGGTTCCGGGAGTAAGCGTAGTTACGCCAACGGCATATGTGGTTCCGTTGGTTAATGTCGGTGGTGTTGCACTTGAGCTTCTCACAATTAAGTAACCACTTGCTGCAGGAGATGCTGCAGTAAAAGTTCCGTTTACCGAAGTACTCGTAAACGTATTGAATGTTAGGGTAGTCGGTTGAGCAGTTGGCGTTGTACATGGGGTTGGCGTTGTCACGCAAATGGTAAATCCGTTAGACGTCGTGTCCCCATTGAAATCATATACCTGTACATAATAAGTAATACCTGACGTTAATCCTGTTAATGTTAATGTTTCTATCCCGTCATCCAAAGTGGCGTCCGTACAAATTCCGCCTGTCGGTGTTGTTGCAGAACCACATGTTGTTATGGCTCCCACAACAGCATTGAAACCCGCAATTCCATCAACAGTAATAATATGTGAAGTATTGGTTGCAGTAAATTTATACCAAACCGCTTTTTCAGTTCCGGTAGTACAGTCGCCAGTTTCATTGTTGGCAGTAGCGCCCGATGTAGAACCTGTTGTACTCGTTGTGCATGTTAAAGTTGGGTTTACAGTTAATGTTACTGCGCCACTGCAAATATCGTTAACAGGAGGCGAATATATGCAGATAGTGCCAGACATATTATTATTACTGCTGTCTCTCTGTATCCTAACTAAATATCTAACACCTATTGTAGTAGAGTATGTAATAGTCTCATTACCTGATGTTGTATTGTCGGCGCAGGCTACCGATGTCATTGTTGGTGAACACGCTCCGGTAAATAAGTGTAGGATAGCATCGTCTGAACTATTATAAGTTATGATAGTTGTCGTTGAAGTTGCGTCAAACCATCCCCATGCATCATCATCATCAGTCGCGCCACAACCTGTTGCGCTATTCCAGTAATCGGTGTTAAAGGTTGAATTAAAGGTAGTGAATGTACAATTAGTTCCAACGGTTAGCTGACCGGCCGCACCAGAAGTAGCACATCCACTTAATTGCCCAAAAGCGGCGTTAAAACTAAAAAAAACTAGAAATAGCCAAGCTGCATTTTTAAAAATCTTTGTTTTTCCCGATAAGTATTTATTTTTCATATTTTGATTTTGTAATAACCAATATTACACGAAAGGGTAACTATCGAAAGTAAATCGTCAGTATATATAATCAAAATAAAACAGTCATCATACCTTAATAATCGATGAACAGCATATTTTGCTTTTTCCCGTAAAGAAGATACTGCTATCTTTATCTTAATATATTATATTCTGTTCGTCATAAATACTAAATTTTGACTTTTTTTTCAATAATTTTCTTAATTATCCCTAATTTCTAATAGAAGGCTACTGATTTTAGTTGTTGAAAACGCGCCATTTATAAACTTTTTTCGCGTAAAATGATTAGCTTAAGTTACTTTTGAAAAAAATATTTCTTTGGAAAGTATAAATCAAAAAATCATTTTAGAAAATACTAATATCTCGCTTTACATAAAGCGGGAAGATTTACTGTATCCATCGATTTCAGGAAATAAATTCAGGAAACTAAAATATAATTTGGCGCAGGCCAAAAGCGAAGATAAAAAAATGCTTCTAACTTTTGGAGGGGCTTTTTCCAATCATATTCTGGCGGTTGCTGCTGCAGGAAAGAAACAAGGATTTAGCACTGTTGGAATTATTCGCGGGGAGGAACTGAAGGATAAAGTTTTTGAAAATCCAACTTTACAAAAAGCTCAGGATTACGGAATGGTTTTTGAGTTCGTAGGCAGGGAAATTTACAGAGAAAAAGAAAATCCAAAATTCATCCGACACTTAGAAGAAAAATTTGGCAATTTTTATTTAATTCCGGAGGGCGGAACTAATACTTTGGCCGTAAAAGGCTGTGAGGAAATTTTAACAGTAAGCGATGAAAAGTTCGATTATATTTGCTGTGCAGTGGGAACCGGCGGCACCATTTCAGGACTAATAAATTGTTCAAAAAATGGTCAACAAGTTTTGGGTTTTCCCGCATTAAAGGGTGACTTTTTAAGAGAAGATATTTGTAAATTTGTTTCCGAATCAAACTGGGATTTGATTACAGAGTATCATTTTGGCGGTTATGCAAAAGTTTCGGAAGAATTAATTTTGTTTATTAATGAATTTTATCAAAATCATAAAATACCATTAGACCCAATTTATACCGGAAAGATGATGTTTGGGATTTTAGATTTAATAAATAAAAACTATTTTCCCGAAAACTCAAAAATACTGGTTATCCATACAGGCGGTTTACAAGGAATAGCCGGAATGAATAATTTATTAAAACAAAAAAATCAACTACAAATTAATATTTATGATTAAGAAAGCCCTTTTACTCCTACTTATGGTTTTTGTCGCATCCTGCAGTGCAAATCATTCTACTGTAAGAACTACCAAGCCTGATCCAAGAAAAACAGAAACTCCTGTTGTGCAGAGAGTCAGAAAACCAATTTACAGGCCCGCTACTGTAAATAACCCGGTAGCAATTACAAAAAAAGATTCGCCAGCTGTTACAAATTACCCAAACTCTACTGAAGTTTTAGAAGCTACTACAAGGGTAAAAGTTACCACGGCAATGGTCTTAGCCTACATTGACAATTACAAAAGCGTTGCCAAAGATAATATGGTTAGAACCGGAATTCCTGCAAGTATCACTTTGGGCCAGGCTATATTAGAATCGGGTGCGGGAACAGGTCCGTTGAGCGTTCAGGCAAACAATCACTTTGGCATAAAATGCCATAAAGAATGGACAGGCGCAAGTATAAAGTATACTGACGACGAAGAAAATGAATGTTTTAGAAAATACGATATGCCAAGCGAATCTTTCCAGGACCATTCTTATTTTTTAACCAGCAGGCCAAGATACGCAGAGCTTTTTGGGTTTCAAAAAGATGATTACAAAAGCTGGGCTTATGGTTTGAAAGCTGCTGGCTATGCAACCGATTCAAAATATCCGGACAAGCTAATTGGGTTAATTGAAAAGTATCAATTGGCAAGATTTGATGCCGAAGTTTTAGGTAAAGATTTTGTGGCCGTTGTTGCCAATAAACCAATTGCCTATGCTGATGCTATCCAAAAATATACTGTTGTAAAAGGCGATTCATTATACTCGATTTCTAAACGATTCAATATTTCAATCGATGAATTGAAAAAAAGAAATAATTTGATTGATAACACGATTTCTCTAGGACAAAGTATCATTGTCAAATAATCTCAAAATAATATATGATTTATCAAAGAAGCAGTCAGCTGTTTGCTGAAGCCGAAAAAGTGATTCCAGGTGGGGTAAATTCTCCCGTGAGGGCTTTTAAAGGCGTTGGCGGAACACCAATTTTTGCCAAAAGTGCTAAAGGAGCTTATCTCTACGATGAAGATGGTAACCGATTGATTGATTATATAAATTCCTGGGGACCGATGATTTTGGGCCATGCTTTTCAGCCGGTTGTAGACGCCATAATTGAAAAAGCTAAAAAGGGAACTTCTTTCGGAATGCCGACAGAATTGGAAACAAAGATTGCTGAACTGGCAGTTTCGATGGTGCCAAATATTGATAAAATACGATTTGTAAATTCAGGAACCGAAGCGTGTATGAGCGCTATTCGCCTTGCAAGAGGATTTACCAAAAGAGATAAAATCATAAAGTTCGCAGGCTGTTACCATGGTCATTCGGATTCTTTTTTAATCCAGGCCGGTAGTGGCGCGAGTACTTTTGGAACACCAAACTCACCCGGAGTTACCCAAGGAACAGCGAAAGATACTTTACTTGCAGGATTTAATGATTTAGAAAATGTAAAAGCATTATTTGAAGCCAATAAAAATGAGATTGCCGCAATCATTATTGAACCTGTTGCCGGAAATATGGGTTGCGTTCCGCCATCTGCCGGCTTTTTGCAGTCGCTAAGGCAACTTTGTGACGAGAACAATACATTGCTGATATTTGATGAAGTAATGACCGGATTCCGACTGGCAAAAGGTGGCGTTCAGGAATTGTATAATGTCAAAGCGGATATAGTTTGTTTTGGTAAAGTTATAGGCGGTGGATTGCCGGTTGGTGCGTTTGCTGCCAGAAATGAAATCATGAATTATTTATCGCCGCTCGGACCGGTTTATCAGGCTGGAACTTTGTCAGGAAATCCATTGGCAATGGCTGCA
>JAZKCP010000017.1:0-2740 GCA_040388035.1 Bacteroidota bacterium
ACGGTTTAAATTCCGATGTGACTTATCCAAGTCTGTCAGGAACCAATACACCAAGAGATTATGTGGAGTTTCCTTCGCAGATTATGGAGCGTTGGTTAGCGACGCCGCAGGTATTGAATCAATTTGCTTTGCACTATAAAACAAATGAACCAATGCCAATGTCTTTGGTTGAAAGAAATAATAGGGCAGCAACATTTAATGAAGCATTTTCAACTGTTGAAACCATTGCAAGTGCTTTGGTTGACATGAAATTACACTTGTTGGAAAACCCAAAAATTGATCCAAAACAATTTGAAAAAGAAACTTTGGATAAACTGAATATGCCAAAGGAAATTGTAATGCGTCATCGTATCCCGCAGTTTGGGCATATCTTTTCTGACGATGCTTACGCTGCAGGTTATTATGGTTATTTGTGGGCAGATGCGATTAGTGCCGATGCAACCGAAGCTTTTACCGAAACCAAAGACGGTTTGTATGATAAGGAAGTTGCTAAAAGATTACATGATTATGTTTTCAGCATAGGAAATACTATCGATCCTGAAATTGCGTATAAAAAATTCCGCGGCCGAGAGGTTAAAACGGATGCCCTGATGAGAGCAAGAGGTTTTCCGGTAGTTAAGAAATAAGAATAACCAAAACCCAAATCGTCAGATTTGGGTTTTTTGTTTTATAAATAAATCGCTAAATGATGTAAGCTTTTCCTTTAGCTATTCCTTAAATTTATGGTCAACTAACACTAAATCAGCTGTTGTGAAATGGTATTATAAACTTCTCATAGGTATTTGCTCTTTCATACTGTTGATTCTAATTGTCAACTTTGGTATAAATGTTTGGGTTAAATTCCAATTGCCTAAAATAATAAATAACGAAAACGATTCTGCGTATTTCATTACCTATAAAAAACTTGAGGTTTCTGTATTATACAGTAATATCAAAGCGCATGAAATTGTCATAGTTCCAAAAGCCGCGCTAAAAGATTCGATAAACAAATCCGGAATTTATGGTAAAGTTGCTGCTTTGGAAATTAGGGGTTTCAAAGTGCTGAACCTCCTTTTTAACGATAAGCTCAAAGCTAAAAGCATCACTGTTCATCAACCAAAAGTGGTTCTCTATCAAAGGAACAATAAAGATAATATCCGAAATTCTGTTGCTGAGCCTTTCGAGAAAATCATTACAGTTTCAGACGTTTTCCTGAATCATGGCGATTTTAAAATCATCAAAGTCAAAGGCAATAAAGCCGTTTTAAGTGTACATAACGTCAATTTTCAAATAGATGGAATACGGATAACAGATAAGATTTTAGAGAATAAAATTCCTTTTGAATTCAGGAACTATATTGTAAGTTGTGACAGTCTTTATTATCATCCGAATGAATTTTATCATATCAAAACCAACAAAATAAAAACTACAAAAACGGATTTGAATATTGATAAGTTCGAAATGCTTCCAACCTATTCCCGACGTGAATTTGTAGCAAAAATTCCGAAAGAAAAAGATCTTCATACTTTGCGTTGTAAATCAATAAAAATTGACAAAATCAATTGGGGTTTTAAAGAAGATGATTTTTTCTTTCATTGCAATTTGATTGAATTAAATAATGCTGCCGCTAACATTTATCGTTCTAAAGCGCCGCCGGATGATTTGACTAAAAAACATCTTTACAACAAACTGCTTCGTGATCTGAAATTTGATTTAAAGATTGATACCCTCAAAGTCCGCAATTCTATTTTGGAATATGAAGAAGAAAAATCTGTTGAACTGGGCGCGGGCAAATTAATTTTCAATCCATTCAATCTTACGGCAACTTCTATCCGCAGCGGATTTAAGAAAAAAGAATTGCCCGATTTAAAAATAAGAATCAATTGCCAATTTATGAATAATTGCCCTTTGGCAGTCAATTGGAAGTTTAACGTAATGGATAAGTCCGATGGATTTAACATCAGCGGAAGGCTCACCAATTTTGAGGCGGATAAGATAATTCCGTTTTCCAAACCTTATGTTAATGTAACGACAAAAGGGATTATTGACGAAGTTCGTTTCAATTTTACCGGAAATAACAAAGGAAGTTTTGGAGAATTCAAAGTTGAATATGACAACTTAAAATTCACTGTTTACAAAAAAGACAATCCTAAAAAGAAAAATAAGCTGAAGACTTTCCTCGCCAGGATTTTTGTCAAAAAAGACACCAAAGACAAACTCAAGGATACGCATATTGAGGTCGCACGTATTCCTGAAAAATCATTTTATAATCTTTTATGGAGAAGCATAGAGGAAGGGTTGAAGAAGATTTTGATATAAACAAAAAACCCGATTCATATCAATCGGATTTTTTGTGGTTACTCAATAATAATTTTTCCGGTTTTAACTGCTTTATTGCCTGTTAATACTTTGCAGATATAAATACCATTGGGTTTGCCCGAAAGAGAGATTATTGCTTGTTCAGTATCTACTTTAGAATTATAGACTCTTTGTCCCAAAACATTGAATACCTGAATTTCCTTTTCGCCCAATAAATCAGCTATATCAAAATCAATTGTAAAATTTCCATTAGTTGGATTAGGATAAATAATTAGTTCTGAGATTGCATGATTTTGGTCAACCGATAAAGACTGACACGAGCCACTTACCAAAACAGGAACCAAACTATTCGTTGCTGTTCCAATGCCTAGCATGCCGTTTGCATTGTATCCAAATGCCCAAATTTGTCCATCGCTGTTTAACGCAAGGGAAAAACTGTTTC
>JAZKCP010000018.1:0-4687 GCA_040388035.1 Bacteroidota bacterium
CAATAATGCTAATTTTTCTTACGGTAGTAAAAATAAGTGCTCAGAAACAGGTTGGAATATTTTATTTTTCCAATTTTGGACATTATTTGTACCAGCCTCAAATATTATCTCCAACGGGAGATTCCTGGATTATGCAGCAACAGTCACCGCCTTACAGTCCGCCGGGAGTAATTAATTTTTGGGGAAAGCCTTTGTATGCCAGTACGCATGGAGACGGGACTATCAAAAATAATTATGTTTTTTATTTTAATGGAGATCCAAATCAAACCAACAATGGATTATTGGATTATCATGCTGATTTAATCACACAAGCTTCAATTGATTTTATTGTGCTGGATTTTACAAATGGTGCTTTAGATTTTCCTGACGGACCGTCTTATATTTCTGCCACAAAAGCATTGTGCAAAAGATGGCAGGAAAGAATGAATGCGGGGTTACCGGTTCCTAAAATTGTATTTTTTGTTAAAGACGAAATCGCTTTAGATATTGTAGAGAATACCTATTTTAATGTCTATCGTCAAGATATGTTTTACAATTATTTGGGAAAGAAATTATTGTTGACCGCTATGCCCAATATGAATCTTCCACAAGGAGATCCGGGACAACCAGCCGTTCCTACAAATGGTAAATATGCAAATTACACTGCCAGACACTGTTGGGGCTTGGATAATACAGGAAGTTACTGGCAGTTTAAAGTAAATTCAGATGTACCGCCACCGCCATTTTACTATAACGGGCAACCGGAACAAATGTCTGTCCCTGTTGCAACACAGGCTACTTATATGACGACAGATGGAATCAATCCTTCCGCAGGAGCAAAAGGCAGAGTTAATGGAGATTATTTTGTAAAATATATGGATGCTGCAAAAAATGCAAATGTAAAGTTTGCTTTTATTCATTCCTGGAACGAATGGATTACAGGAAACTGGGGGACACAATCTTCGCCACATTTTGTAGATCAGTGGCTGCAGGAATACAGTTCTGATATCGAGCCTATGACAGGCGGACATGGTTCTTATTATTATGATTTAATGAAAACTAAAATCGCAGAATTTAAAGGAATTTCTTTAAATCAGACACCTTATGCCGGTGTAATCAATTTGCCCGGAATTGTTGAAGCAGAAAACTATGATAATGGTGGAGAAGGAATAGCGTATCACGACACAAATCCGCAAAATATAACCGGTGCCTATCGTAATGAAGGTGTAGACATTGAATCAAGTACTGAAGGGTTTTATAATTTATGTTTTTCGGATACGGGAGAATGGACAGAATATACCGTAAATGTTACCCAAAGCGGTAATTATGCTATTGATACCAGAGTTGCTTCAATGGCGGGAGGAAATTTTCATTTGGAATTTAATGGACAAAATGTAACAGGTTCTCTAGCTGCACCTAATACTGAAGGCTGGCAAAATTGGCAATGGGTTCATAAAGAAGTGTACTTAAACAGTGGAACTTATGTGATGCGTTTTGCCATTGATCAGCCAGGCTTTAATACCAACGGATTTGTTTTTACTTTTCTGAATAATAATAATGCAATTACCTCCGGACAAACTTATCGTTTAGTAAACCGAAACAGCAATCAGGTTTTAGAAATTGGAGGTTGCAATACAGCAGATGGGGCAGTAGCGCAACAATGGCCATGGCTAAATAGCGCTTGTCAAAAATGGAAAGTAGAAGCTACTGATAGCGGTTATTATAAACTAACGGCGCAACACAGCAATAAAACATTAGATATTGTTGGATGCTCTAATTCAGCAGGAGCATTGATTCAGCAATGGCCGTGGGTTGATGGTGTCTGTGAACAATGGAGTATTGAACCAACGGATAATGGATTTTACAGGATTATTTCCCGTGCAAGCGGACTTGCCTTAGAGGTTCGCGATGCCTTAACTACAAATGGAGCAGAAGTAAGACAATGGACTTGGAACACTGCTTCCTGCCAGCAATGGAAATTAGAACCCGTTAGCTCTACAGCAAAATTGACTCAAAATTTAGGGCTTTCAGAAAATGAAAAAATGATTTCTGATGTATTGCTTTTTCCTAATCCCGCAGTAAATCAGGTTCAGGTTTTGTTTTCCCAGAATGATGAAGAGAATGTAACGATTCAAATTGTGGATATGTCCGGAAAAATTGTTCAGTCAAAAAATAATATCAAAGGCGGTCAGATCAATGTTGATACATCAAATTTAAGTTCAGGAATTTATGTTGTTAAAATCAAAAGCGAAGAAAAAACAATGACGAAGAAGCTTATCATTAAAAAATAAAACCACACTGTTACTTTACTAATTAACTATTTAAACCAAAATTTATGAAAAAAATCTACTATTATTTTTTAAGCATTTTTCTGCTCACAGGACTCAGTTCCAGAGCAGATATAGTGATAGAAGCAGAAACTGGAAACCTGTTTGGAACGCAATTTTTAAATTCCACCGCAGGATATTCCGGAACAGGATATGTAGGAAGTTTTGACAACGGAGGCGATAATGTTTCCTGGACATTTAATCTTCCATCTGCCGGATTGTACGAAATTAGATTTCGATATGCTTCTCCCTTTTCAGCAAAGAATTATGATCTTCAGGTTAATAATGAAAACGCACAGCCTACATTTTTGCAAAGTACAGGATGGAGCAATTCTTCAGCAGGAAAATATTTTCTGACTGCAGGTTCAAACACTATTAAAGTTTTTATGGGTTGGGGTTATTTTGATATTGATAATTTGACGCTGGTACCAGCTTCGGTAAATCCGCCAATTGCACCCGCAGCAAGCCTTGCAGATGCAAATGCAACGGCAGCTACAAAATCACTTTATAATTATATGAAAAGTCTTTACGGAAATAAAGTACTTTCAGGACAGCAGGATGATATTCAATATATTATTAATACAACAGGAAAAGAGCCGGCAGTCGCAGGTTTTGATTTAATGGATTATTCGCCTTCAAGAATAGAAAAAAGCGGATACACGCCGTCAAGTTCAGAAGCCAATATTGCGTGGGCGACAAAAGGAGCAAACAGAGGAATGATTAGCTTGGTCTGGCATTGGAATCCGCCAACAGATTTAATAGATCAGCCTACTAAAGAATGGTGGAGAGGTTTTTATACAGATGCCACAACTTTTGATATTCAGGCTGTTTTAGCTGATAAAAATGGTACACGTTATGCTTTACTGCTTCGCGATATTGATGCTATTGCAGTGCAGCTTCAAAAATATGCCAATGCCAATATTCCGGTACTTTTCAGACCGTTACATGAGGCAAGCGGCGGTTGGTTTTGGTGGGGAGCTAAAGGTCCCGGACCATTCAAAGAATTATGGCAGATTATGTACAACAGATTAGTAAATTATCATGGTCTTCATAATTTAATTTGGGTTTATACAGGTACAGCAGATGCAGCCTGGTATCCGGGAAATAGTTATGTGGATATATTTAGTCTTGATATTTATGGAAATGCCGGAGCAAGTATGAGCGTTGATTGGGATGGAACACAATCTTTTATGCAAACTAACGGAATCAATAAAATGTTGTCACTTTCAGAAACCGGAAATCTTCCGGATCCTGATAAAGTTAGAGCTTTTGGAACTTGGTGGTCTTGGTATGCCAACTGGCCTGGGACTTATTTAACAGGGCAACCAACGAGCGTTGTGCAAAAAATGTTTTTGGATAATGATGTCATTACATTGGATGAACTTCCCGATTGGAGAAACTTTAGCGGAGGCGGTATTCAAACACCTTATGCAGGAGTTATCAATCTTCCCGGAATTGTGGAAGCTGAAAATTTTGATAATGGAGGAGAAGGTGTAGCTTATCATGATACTAATCCGCAAAATATAACTGGAGCATATCGTAATGAAGGTGTAGATATTGAAAACAGCACCGAAGGCTATTATAATTTATGTTTTTCGGATATCGGAGAATGGACAGAATATACCGTAAACGTTACTCAAAGTGGGACTTATGCAATTGATGCAAGAGTGGCATCTGCAGGAGGTGGAAGTTTTCATTTAGAATTTAACGGACAAAATGTAACGGGTTCTTTGGTTGCTCCAAACACAGGAGGATGGCAAAATTGGCAATGGGTTCATAAAGAAGTTTATTTAAACAGCGGAACTTACGTAATGCGTTTTGCAATAGATCAGCCAGGTTTTAATACCAATGGTTTTATTTTTACACATCTTAGCGGAGGAAACGGAATTGCTTCCGGACAAACCTATCGTTTGGTGAACAGAAACAGCAATCAGGTTTTAGAAATTGGAGGCTGCAATACTGCTGACGGTGCATTAGCACAGCAATGGCCGTGGCTGAATAGCGCTTGTCAAAAATGGAAAGTCGAGTCTACAGACAGTGGTTATTATAAATTAACCGCACAACACAGCAATAAAACACTGGATATTGTGGGATGTTCTAATTCAGCTGGGGCGCTTATTCAGCAGTGGCCTTGGGTTAGCGGCGTTTGCGAACAATGGAGTATCGAACCAACAGATAGCGGATATTACAGAATTATTTCCCGCTCAAGCGGACTTGCTTTAGAAGTTCAAGATGCATTAACTACAAATGGCGCCGAAGTAAGACAATGGACTTGGAATACTGCTTCTTGCCAACAATGGAAACTGGAAGCGGTTTCATCAACATCAAAAATGAGCCAAAGTTTGGGAGTTGCTGAGAATGAGGACCAACAAAACAAGATT
>JAZKCP010000019.1:0-3557 GCA_040388035.1 Bacteroidota bacterium
CCGCAGTTTTGGTTGGCGCTTCGATGAAAATGGGCGCTATAGTTGCCCAAACTTCAACAGAAAACGCAGATCTCATTTATGATTTTGGCCTGAATCTGGGAATTGCATTCCAGTTACAGGATGATTATTTAGATGCTTTCGGCAATCCGGAAACCTTCGGAAAACAAGTTGGCGGCGATATTATCGAAAACAAAAAAACTTATTTGTATTTGAAAGCAATGGAATTTGCTTCGGCTGATGAAAAAGAGCAACTGTTGCATCTTTTCTCTATTCGACCTAGCGACAATACAGATAAAATCAATTCTGTTAAGGAAATCTTTAATCAGACAGGAGCATCAGAAGCTACGCAAAACGCAATTGAAAACGTTACTTTCAAAGCTTTTGAAACATTGGAAAAGATGAATATTGATGCCAATAAAAAAGCGATTTTGAAAAATTTTGGTAAAAACTTAATGAGCAGAAATGTCTAGTTTTATTGCCCCCATAACTACTGATGATTTGCTTTCGGAAGCCGAAAAAGAAAATCTTTATTCCAAATTGATTGAGCAAATCAACAAGGATTTTAACCTTGCCAATGAAGCCATAGATTTTCCGCAAAGCACTTCTCCGCAGGAATTAAAAGTTCAATTACACGAAAAAATTTACCGTTTGATTCAGTATAAATATGCAGAATTATTGAATTTGCTTTACATCATTGATGTTCCTGAAGACAATGTCAAACAACTTGACGGTTCTGATACAATAGAACTTTCCGAACAGATAGCTTTCTTAATCTTAAAAAGAGAATGGATGAAGGTTTGGTTTCGAAACAAATACTAAAAGGAACTAAATAAAGCGAGTTTGTGTATTTTTCTGCGTGAGGGATGGGAGCAAGTACCGTGTACTGCGGACGGCCCGACCCCGACTTGTTGGGGTCACGCCCAAATAAGACTAAAAAAACACTCTGACAAACGGCATAAAGGCATCGCCATACACATTTTTGTCCCTGTCAAAAAGCACATTGAAACGAGCACCCAGAGTCACACTTCCATCACGGTATCCCGCGCCGACAAACAAACCGGTATTCCAAAAACTCTCTTTGTAATTGCCTCCCAAATCCATGTATTGGTTATTTACATTCACTTCTTCCAACTCCAGCGAAAGCTGAATTGCCTCAATCGGATTGTATAATCCAATCAAGCTTCCGCCATAAACATTGGAAGAATAATAATGTTTTTGTTTCAAATTGCTGTATTGCAATCCGGTTCCAAGGGCAAAATGATCATTAAAATTGTAAATGGCGCTCGGTGCTACGGTAATATCTGTATAACCATTACCGATAGCTACACCTAAGCCGCCGCCAACCTGAACATGTTCCCAAAAATCCCCGGTTTTAGCTTTTGGCAATGGTTCCTGCTGCCCATAAATTGAACTTGTAAATGCTAAAAGAATAAATAAGGAAACTGTTTTGATACAGTCAATTAATATAGTGGATTTCATCATTTGATTTCTTTATTTTTTAATAGCATAAAAGTATCTAAAATAATTATTAATTTCTGTCAATTATTGGTACTTTTGCGAAACTATTATACAAATCAGGACATTCTCATGGATAGGTTTTCCTTTTTAAACGCAGCACATACCGAATTTTTCGCCAATTTATACGAACAATACCTTCAAAACCCAGATAGCGTTGAGCCAAGTTGGAGAGCCTTTTTTCAAGGTTTCGACTTCGGAATGACGACTTTCAATGAAGAAAATGCGGTTCTTGAATTGGCTAATTACGCTGCCAATGTTCCTCAAAATGGGCAGGTTTCAGACAAACTTCAAAAAGAATTCAATGTTCTGAAATTAATAGACGGTTACAGAACGCGCGGACATCTTTTTACGGAAACAAATCCGGTTCGTACCAGAAGACAGTCGACGCCGACATTAGACATCGAAAATTTCGGATTGACATCAGCCGATTTAAACACGGTTTTTGATGCTGCCAAAATATTGGGACACAAACCATCCACACTTCAGGAAATTTTAACGCATTTAAAAAACGTGTATTGCCAACATATTGGTATCGAATACATGTACATGAGAAATCCTCAAGTAATTCAGTGGGTTCAGGATAAAATAAACGTAAACGATAATCTTCCAAACTTCGACAACGAACAAAAGAAACACATCTTAGGGAAATTGAACGAAGCCGTTTCATTTGAAAACTTTTTGCACACGAAATATGTTGGGCAAAAACGTTTCTCACTCGAAGGCGGCGAAAGTATTATTCCGGCTTTAGATGCTTTGATTGATGCTGCTGCCGAAAAAGGCGTGGAGCAATTTATAATGGGAATGGCTCACCGTGGAAGATTGAACATTCTTGCAAATATTTTTGGAAAAGCAACGCAGGATATTTTTTCTGAGTTTGACGGAAAAGATTATGATAAGGAATATTTCGATGGTGATGTAAAATACCACTTGGGTTTGACTTCTGAAAGAAAAACAAGTTCAGGTAAAAAAATAAATATCAATTTGGCACCAAATCCTTCGCACTTGGAAACGGTTGGAGCCGTTATTGAGGGAATTGCACGTGCCAAACAAGACAAATATTTTCCGGATGATTTCTCAAAAGTTTTGCCAATCGCCGTTCACGGTGATGCCGCAGTCGCCGGACAGGGAATTGTATACGAAATTGTGCAAATGGCACAGCTTGACGGATATAAAACAGGTGGAACGATTCATATTGTTATCAATAACCAGGTTGGATTTACGACCAATTATTTAGATGCGCGTTCGTCAACTTATTGTACGGATGTGGCCAAAGTTACTTTGTCACCGGTACTTCACGTAAATTCGGATGATGCAGAAGCTGTTGTTCATGCAATGTTGTTTGCATTAGATTTCCGTATGGAATTTGGACGTGATGTATTTATCGATTTGTTAGGCTATAGAAAATACGGCCATAACGAAGGTGACGAACCGCGATTCACACAGCCGGTTTTATACAAAATCATTGCAAAGCATAGAAATCCAAGAGATATTTATGCGGAGAAATTAATTACTGACGGAATTGTAGATGCTGCCTATTTAACCAAAATAGAAAACGATTACAAAGAAACCTTAGATGTCAATTTACAGGAGTCCCGTAAAAAGGATTTGACAATCATAAAACCGTTTTTGCAGGACGAATGGAAAGGATATGTTCAGGTTTCTGATGACGAAATGCTGAAAAAAGTCGATACCACTTTCGACAAAAAGAAACTAGACGAAATTATCGTTTCAGTTTCTACTTTGCCATCCGACAAAAAATTCATCAGCAAAATCTCGAAAATCGTTACCGATAGGAAAACGATGTATGATAACAATACTATCGATTGGGGAACAGCCGAAACATTAGCCTATGCGTCATTATTGACTGAAGGTTATGACGTTCGTATATCGGGACAAGATGTCGAAAGAGGAACGTTTTCACACCGTCATGCCGTTGTAAAAGTAGAGGACAGTGAGGAAGAAGTGGTGTTATTGGATTCCGTTAAAGGCAAAAAAGGAAAATTCAATATTTTCAATTCCCTGCTTTCAGAATATGGCGT
>JAZKCP010000020.1:0-3387 GCA_040388035.1 Bacteroidota bacterium
AAATGCTGAAGTTCAGAGTATTTTCCAAGAAAGTCAAACAAGCTATTGCGCCAAACGGCTGTTACCAGTAGTTTTTTCTCTTCCATTTTCCATTCTCAAATTTATAAACTTCCCACTGATAAGCGAGACACATGAAAGCGTAACCATAATCTATTACTGCAACATTATATTCTTTGTTGAAAATTGGTTTTTTTATACATAAAATTCCTTTCTGACAAAAGTTTGGATCTTTACATAATTCTCTTAAAGAATCTGCTGGAACTACGATTATTTTATTTTGTTTTAAAAAACTAGGTTCTAGATTAAAATTATCACTAAGCTTTTCTAAACTGTCTAGTTCTTTTCGGTTTCTTAAATGAAGCATTTCCACCAATTGTTTTCGAACATCTCTGTTACGCTCTTGCATATTTATTTTAATCATTGATTCCTTTTGTATTTCCTTAATGCATTCACACGATTGGTCTAAAATAAATTGTTGAATTACTTCATTCGCCTTCTGATTATAAGTTACTCTTGAATCAACGGCTTCTTTTTTACAACTTGAAAAAAGTGTAAAAAGAAATAAACATCCTAATATTGAAATTCGTCTCATCATACGTGTCGAAAAATTACTGGTAACGTTTCGCCGCTTGGCGTAGTAGCGGCAAGTTAAAGAAAAATGTAATAAGAAATACTGAAGTTCAGAGTATTTTCCAAGAAAGACAAACGAGCTATTGCGCCAAACGGCTGTTGTAGGCAGTATCATTTTTGCCGCAATCCTATTTCCGGAATAACATTTTCCAGCGCGCTCTTTACCGTTGTTACCATTAGACAGCTTAAAGGATTTCCACATGTCCAAATATCACCATGACTTCCAGTATCGCCTTTAATAACTTTTTCAACAATTACTTTTTTATCTTTTAGGGAATAAAGCTTGACAGTAGAGGTCATTGTAAAATCATTTTCCGATTCGGCAATTATTGCATCATCAATAAACATAAAATAATCCAGTTTGTTTTTTCCGCAATAACTTTCAAAATCATTTTCGGTTTCTTTCGAATATTCGATTCCATTAATATCTGAATATGGTTCATATTCATTAAATGCCATATTTAAAATGGCAATAGAGTAGAGCATATTATTATAAAATTTATAATCCTTTATACTCGGCTCAATGCTGTCCATATATTTTAGCTGAATTTCTGCGTCTTTTTTCCCTTTTTCAAATTCCGCTTTCATGTCTTCAGGATATTCATCGAAGGCAATACTTTCTTTCAATCTCTTTTTTTCATTGTAATAGCCTCTGATGTAACTGTTCACGATAGAATCTTTGAACTGATTTAACTCAGTTGGCACTTGAATGTTTTCAGGAGCCATAACGACCATTCGAAATGGTTTTTTCGGTTTTCCTTGACTGAATATCAATTGACAAAAAAATATAATTAATATGAAAATTTTTCTCATTTGCAGTTTTCTAGATATTGCCTACAACGTTCCGCGGCTTTGCGCAGTGGCGGCAACTTACCGCTTTTTTGTAAAGATATGTAAATTTCCGGCTGAGTATTTTCCGGCTAAGGAAAATAAAACCAGCCATTGCGCAAAACCGCTGTTAGCGGTTGTAGCGACACGTCACATTAGTTTTTCAATTTACAAATTAGCAGTTTGGATTTAACTTCAAAAAGTAAATGTTTTTATGATGTTCATTACACCAATAACTATTAAACCAAATCCCAAAATGTAGCCGTAGAAAATGCCTTTTTGTGCTGTTGATATTGATTGTCTTTTCATATAAATAACAATCAAGATTCCCAGCGCAATCATTAAAATTCCAAATCCAATTTTTATAAAATTTTCCTGCATTATTTTAAATTATGTTGTAAATAATTACTTTGGTGATTGTTATCGTATTCCGGAGCTATTACCGCTAACTAGTTTATAGGTCTGGCAGAATCAGTCTTATGTGCACTTTTCAAGTGGGTTGGTCTGTAAAGTGTCATTCCTATTTCTTCTGCTAATGTACCAAAAAATATTACAAATCATCAAACGGACTTTTTATTTGTTGTATGCTTTTCGTGCTCACATGAGTATATATTTCTGTCGTGCGGCTTCTGCTGTGTCCCAGTAATTCCTGAATGTATCTTAAATCGGTCCCGCTTTCCAATAAATGGGTGGCATAACTGTGGCGTAGCCAGTGAAGGGAAACGGGCTTTTCAATTCCGGCTTTATATAACGCGTTCTTTAAAACACTTTGCAAACTCTTCTCCGAGTACGGCTCTCCACTAATTTTGCCCTCAAAAAGCCAAATCTTTGGCTTATAGGTTTTATAATAATCCCGTAATAAAGCTAGTATTTTCAAGCTCAAAGGAACAATTCTGTCCTTTTTTCCTTTAGCTTGTTCAATAAAAATGAGGTTTCTTTTAGAGTCAATATGAGTTAGTTTAAGATTAAGTAGCTCGCCCCGTCTTAATCCGCAGCTGTAAATCAAACAAAGCATAACCCTGTGTTTTATATTGCCATGTGCCTGTAAAATCAATTTCACCTCTTCTTTGCTCAAAACATTCGGCAATACTCTCGATCGTTTTGGCCGATGAATACTTTCAATTTCAATTTTCCGGTCTTCAACAGTGGTAAAAAAAAGTTTGATGGCACTTACAATTTGATTCTGATACGACGCCGATAAATTATTTTTTAAGATGTACTCATTGGTATATAAAATAATATCTTCGTTCGTAATTTCATTCAGAGCCTTTTGATTAAAAAATACAAGCAACGATTTTGCCGCATCCAAATAAACTACAATCGTATTTTCACTGTATCGTTTAGAACGAAGCCAACGTTTGAAGTTTTCCAAACCCCTTAAACCTTCCTCGTTTGGCGACAATTCAGCCAAGGTTAATAGGCCCAAGTGCCTTCGGTTCTCGTCGTTGTCCGGCAGATGCCACCTTTTTAGGCCGGCACTCCACTTCCTGCCTTCAAAAGATTTAATCCAGTCAGTCAGTACAGGGTCTTCTTCAAAGGAAACTGAAATTCTCGAAACCCCTTTGTGTTTTATCAGTTTGGCATTCCATTCCATTAATTATTGTTTGTAGCAAAATGATAACAAGTAACCTTTTTCCATTTACATTTAGGTACACTTTTACTATACATTTTTAAGGAATCAAATCGGGAAGCATTAAATAGTCAATCCGGTCATTATATATACCATTTTTTGCTCCCAATACAAACAATGGCATGAAAGTTGGAATTATCGTTTTACCACAAAGAAATAGTCTTTGGAATGGATAGGATTATTCAAAATTCTATAAAAATTAATGAAAATCATATAAGTACAGCAATAGACTATTTCTATTACTTTGTACATAACCTTAAATTTTATATTATGAAAAATGTAGCAATGATTATAGCAGC
>JAZKCP010000020.1:3397-6137 GCA_040388035.1 Bacteroidota bacterium
GGTTATGAGTTTGAGCTCGTGTAAAAATACAGACAAGCAGGGTACAATTGTTGACGAAACACGTCAGGTTACGATTGATTCGATGAAACAGGTTGCCGAAAAACAACGTATTATTGATTCAATGCGAATAGTAAATGAAAATACGCCAAAGGAAAAAGAAGTAGTGGTTGTACATGATCAGGCACCAGCACCGGTAGCCGCAGCACCGAAACGAAAAAAATGGAGTGGAGCAGCTAAAGGAGCAGTAATTGGAGCAGGTGTCGGGGCTGTTACAGGAGCCATTATCAGTAAGAAAAAAGGGGAAGGAGCCATCATTGGTGGTTTGGCCGGAGCTGCGGTAGGAGCAGGAACCGGTGCCGTGATAGACGATAAGAAAAAATAATTTGCACCCTCTATATATGCAGGAAAGCCCGGTTTTTTAAACTGGGCTTTCTTATTTTTCGGGATATTTTGCTGTGATATATTTTATGGAATCGCTTGTCAATTCCTCCAAAACCGCCAGGTTTATATCTTCGAGTTTTTTGACGTAAACACAGGCTTTACCGGATTTGTGCTTGCCTAGTTTTTCCAACAGTTTTTCTCGATTTTCAAATTCTGCAAAATAGAATACTATAGCATCTTTTCGTGGAGAAAACGCAGCCAATGGGCAATCGCCTTCATGTCCGCTTTCATATTTATAATGATAGTTGCCAAAACCAATAATTGTTGGTCCCCACATTTTTGCCTCGCAACCGGAAATGGATTTAAAAATTTCAACGATTTGAAAACTATCCTTCCTCTTCACCTCATTATCCACTTTCTGGATAAACTCGGTAACGTCGACTTCGGTAACTGCAGTCTTATTTTTTGCCATTGGATTATAATTTTTTAAGAAGTACAATTTGCCCCAAATGATAGTAGCTGTGCTCAATCATTGCATCAATATTCCGGCGGTAGGTTCCGTATTTTGCGTCAACAAACACCGAATCCAGTTTTTCCTCAGGCATTTTTTCAATAAAAGAAGCAAATTCTTCGGAGTCATTCCAAAATTTTGATAAAAAAGCTTCCCAATCATTTTGAGACTGTATAGCTGGGAAATCAAAGCTGTATATGTCTTTTATATCCAAAGTTCCGCCTCTGAAAACATCATTTATTCCATTAATGTAGTAATGGATATGCTGTGCTAAAGCAGCAATTGTATTTAAGGAATTAATCTGCTTTGTCGCGGTTTCCCAATCCAAATCGGCTAATTGATATTTGTAGTTGGTATTGGCAACCCAGGTTCCGCTAAAAATTATTTCCCTGAACCGACTTGCTATTTCTTCTGTGCTTTTCATTTTTATTACATATTATTTAGCTAAGATAAAAATTCTGAACCAAATTTTTGGCATTGTAACCATTAGGTTTTGGAACAGACTAATTCTCTATATTTGTTTAACCAACACCATTACCATGAAACGCCTAAAGAAAATTCTCTTAGCCATACTGATTTTTTTACTAGTTATTTTTATTGCTGTTTTGGGCTATCTTCAAACTACAAAACCGAAATATGAAGGCGAAGAAATTTTGGCCAACCTATCCAAACCAACAACTGTTTATTTTGATGAATATGGCGTTCCGCATATTTACGCTGATACTCAAAAGGATGCAATGACTACACTAGGTTATGTACATGCGCAGGATAGATTATGGCAAATGGAACTGATGCGCCGTATTGCGCCGGGAAGGCTTTCGGAAATTTTTGGCACGCCGGCTTTAAAAACCGATAAGTTCTTTGCAGGAATTGGCATTGATGAAAATTCAAAACAAGCGGTTGACAATCTGGATAAGGATTCACAAACCTCTATTTTGGCAAATGCCTATCTTGATGGAATCAACCAGTATATCGAACAAGGAACAACACCAGTCGAATTGAGATTACTAGGCATCAAACAGGAAAAGTTTACTTTGAAAGATGTTTACAACATCTTTGGTTTTATGTCTTTTAGTTTTGCGATGGCTCAGAAAACGGATCCGTTGTTAACAGACATCCGTGACAATTTTGGAATGGAATACCTGAACGATTTTGGCATTAATGGAGAATTGGGAACCAAACAATTAAAATCATTTCAAGGAAAGTATAAAGAGGATGCTGAAATATCAAAATCCGTAGCGTCATTGCTGGAAGCGTCACCTGTTCCGGCCTTTATCGGAAGCAACAGTTGGGTAATTGGTGGAGCGAAAACCAAAAGCGGGAAAGTGATTTTGGCAAACGATCCACACATCATGCATTCACAACCCGGAACCTGGTACGAGGCGCATATCGTTTGTCCGGATTATGAGATGTATGGCTATTATATTGCCGGAACGCCGTTTCCGCTTTTAGGCCATAATCATAATTATGCTTACGGATTAACAATGTTCGAAAATGACGATGTTGATTTCTTTCTGGAAGAGGAAAATCCAAACAACAATAAACAATACAAAACCGTTGACGGTTATAAAAACTATACATACCAACAAAAAATCATAAAGGTAAAAGACAGCACCGATGTAAAGCTAAACGTAAAAACTTCCCAACACGGACCAGTAATTAGCGGTTTATTAGACGGATTGAAATCGGAGAAATCAGTGTCGATGTCCTGGATTTATACACAACAGAAAAGCCAAATACTTGACGCCGTTTATCAATTGTCCCATGCCAAGGATTTGGAGAGTTTTCATAAAAGCATCGAACTTATCAAAGCACCGGGTTTAAACATTATGTATGGCGATGCCAAAG
>JAZKCP010000020.1:6147-14398 GCA_040388035.1 Bacteroidota bacterium
AATTAATAGCTTGTCCACCGAAGCTGAAGCGGCGGATGCCAAAGGCAATATTGCCTGGATAACTTCAGGGAAACTGTATAAAGTCGATAAAAGTGTCAACACAAATTTTATCCTAAACGGAGCCAATGGCATTGATGATAAAAAGGAGTGGCTGCCGTTTGCCAAAAATCCGGCTGCAATAAATCCGACGTGGAATTATGTTTATAGTGCCAATAATCAACCCGAAGCGATTGATGGTTATTTATATCCGGGCTATTATCTTCCAAAAGACAGGGCAGAGCGGATTGATGGTTTATTGAATCCAAAAAATAATTGGACCAAAGAAGATGTCGGCAAAATGATTACCGATAATACTTCGGCTACAGCTCAAGGTGTTGTGGCAAATATGACTAAACATATCAATCCGGCAGAACTTTCAGAAAATGGAAAGAAAGCGTTGAATATTTTGCAAAACTGGAAAGGCACAAACGGACTTCAAGATATTGCGCCAACTATTTACAACAAATGGATTTATTTTTATCTGAAAGCAACATTTGAAGATGAATTAGGTGAAGAGGACTTTAAGCTTCTTTTGAGTACACATATCGTAAAAACAATGATTGCTGCTCAAGTTCAAAATCCATCTTCGCCTTGGTGGGACAATATCAATACAAAAAACAAAAAAGAAACCCAATCCAAAATCCTAACACAATCGTTCAAAGAAGCCGTCGCTTCATTGGAAAAGCAATTGGACTCAGATGTCAATCAATGGCAATGGGAGAAAGTGCATAAGGTGACTTTCCAGCATCCAATTGGGAAAGTTAAATTGTTTAGTAAGTTTTTTAATGTTGGTTCGTTTGGCATTTCAGGAACCAATGAAGTTATAGATAACCAAATGTTCACTTATACTGATGACGCAGAAATTCTGGTAAAAGGCGGTCCATCAACACGACGCATCATTGATTTTTCAGATATTGAAAATAGCTGGAGTGTTTTACCAACGGGTCAATCCGGAAATCCAATGAGCAAACATTATGATGATCAGGCGGAATTATTTGTCAAAGGAAAGTTTCGAAAAATGAAACTTAACAAAGCCGAAATTGTCAAAACAGCTACCAAATTGGTATTTAAACCAAAATAAACGGTCGAGTTTTCGCACTAATAATTAAATTTGCAGAACCGTTTAACAAAATTAAATGCAAACTCCTCAAAAAATTGCTGTTGTAGGCTCGGGCTTAGTCGGGACTTTATTGGCGATTTATCTTAAGAAACTGGGCCACACGGTTCATGTTTATGACAGAAGTCCGGATATTCGAACAGTTGAATTTTCAGGTCGTTCCATCAACCTTGTGATGTCTACTCGTGGATGGAAAGCCATGGAAGATGTTGGTTTGGATGATGAAATCCGAAAAATCGGAATTCCGGTCGATAAACGGGCGATTCACAGGCAAGACGGAAAACTCAGCTATCAGTATTATGGCAAAGATGGCGAGGCAATTTTCTCGTTGTCACGAGGTGTTTTAAATCGAAGAATGATTGATTTGGCTGAAGCCGAAGGTGTTCAATTCTTTTTTGAACATAAAATCTGGGATGTTACTTTGGCAGACGCGACACTTCATATTGGTGAAAGCGAAAGAGGCGAGTGGAAAGAGTTAAAATATGACAAATGCTTTGGTGCCGATGGCGCGTTTTCCAGAATAAGACACCGAATGCAG
Source organism: Bacteroidota bacterium (assembly GCA_040388035.1). GTDB lineage: Bacteria > Bacteroidota > Bacteroidia > Flavobacteriales > Flavobacteriaceae > Flavobacterium. Next base: position 7,842 of record JAZKCP010000020.1, read on the forward strand.
CGTCAGAGTATGTTTGACTATTCGCAGGAGTTCATGAAAATGGGCTACAAGGAATTACATATTCCCGCGAATGCGGACGGAACGCATAAGATTGATAAAAATTCACTACACATTTGGCCACGCGGCAACTTCATGCTGATGGCTTTGCCTAATTTGGATGGGACTTTTACCTGTACTTTGTTTATGCCATTTGAAGGAGAAAATTCGTTTGAGCATTTAGAAGGCGAAGCAACTTTAGTTAAATTCTTTGCCAATTATTTTCCCGATACAAAAGAGGTTATCCCTGATTTGGTAGAAGATTTTTTCAAAAACCCTACCAGTTATTTGGTGATGATGAAATGTTTTCCGTGGACATTTGAAGATAAAGTCGCGCTAATTGGGGATTCGGCGCATGCTATTGTGCCTTTTTATGGTCACGGGATGAATGCCGGTTTTGAAGATATTACGATTTTAAATGAAATGATTTCGAAATATGGTGACGATTGGGAACGAATTTTTAAGGAATACGAAATCTCAAGAAAACCAAATGCTGATGCCATTGCAGAGTTGTCATTCCGGAATTTTATGGAAATGAGTTCCAAAACTGCTGATGAGAAATTCCTGTTACAAAAAAAAATAGAAAAATGGTTCTCTGACAAGCATCCCGACAAATGGATGCCTTTATATAGCAGGGTTACGTTCAGCCTGCAGCCTTATTCAGAAGCGTTGGCAATTGGTGATTTGCAGAACAAAATCATGGAAGAAGTCATGCAGCTGGAAAACATCGAAGAAAAATGGAATAGCGCTGAGGTCGAAAATAAGATTATTGCCTTATTAAAATAATTTTTTAGGAGCTGTTTCCAGCTATTCGCTACAATCTTTTTAGGATTTGCAATCCTAAAAAGGGATTTTCACTACTATCTGGGCTAGGGTTAATCTGCTTCCCGATGCACTTTAGTAAAATCAAACGCAGGTTTGCAAATCGCGATATATTCACAAGGTTCCTCAAACGGATTGGAGTATTGCACTCGGGTATTCTTCTCAATTTTGATGGATTGACCAGCTTCTAAAATCACAGTTTCACCTTCTATTATAAATTGCTTTTTCCCCGAAATGATATAGGTGTATTCTTCAAACTCGGGAGTTTGAAAAGGCTCACTCCATTTTGGCGGCGCAATCATATGGGCAATTGAGATTTCAGCGTTTCCGGTTGTTGGAATTCCGTGATGTTCTTCGATAACTTTTCCGTCAGTTGTAGGAACAACGAATGGTTTTTTTTGGATGAAATACTTTTTCATGACATTGCGGGTTTAGAAGCAAATTATTAATCCCAAACAAATTTCCAGCTTCCGTCTTTTTGTTTTTTCCAAACGGTGTGAAAACGCCCTTTAAAATCTTTTTTGTTTCCTAACGAATCGGTCGTCGTCCAGACATATTTCCCATACGTATAAGCCAACGTTCCATCATTGGAAACATCGACAAAATCTGGCTTCCAGGTAACTGTTGCTATTTTGAACTTTGGGTCGCTAAAAAAGTTTTTTATGGCTTCTTTTCCCTCAATCAGCGAATCGTTATCCTGTTTCATAACGGCATTGTCATCGGCAAATGCATAAAATGCTTCCTGAATTCCTTTGGATTGTGCCATTTTTTTGAAGTCGTCTTCCACTTTGAAGATTTCAGCTTTTAGGGCTTCCGGATTTGCGGGTTCCGTTTTTTTGGAACAACCGACAATGCAAATTGCAATTAGGGCTAATAGTATTTTTTTCATGGTTTGGTCATTGCGAGGCACGAAGCAATCTCATTGTCTGCTTTTCCAGTCTCAGGTTAGTATTAAATTGTCATTACATCTTTAATTTCTTCAAATAAATCAATCCACTTCGGATTAATGCTCTGAATCAACTCTATTTTTTTTACTCTAGATCCGGCTTTTAATTGTTTCTCTCTTACTATTGCATCACCAATCATTTGATACTGTTCATAATAAACTAATTTGTTGAGGTTGTATCTTGCAGAAAATGAATTCTCATATCTTTTTTCAATATGTTCTAATATTCTTTTAGGTAAGTTAGAAGTAACTCCAATGTAAAATGTATTGTTGTATTTGTTAGTTACAATATAAATAAAACCCGTTTTCATGTTGCTCAAGTTTATGAGATTGCTTCGTGCCTTGCAATGACGTTATTTTTTAAATATAAAGTAAACGGCTAAAACCAAAAAGCAAAACCCAACAGCATGATTCCATCTAAAACTTTCGTTTTTGAAGAAAAGCATCGAGAAAATCACAAATACGACTAAAGTGATTACTTCTTGAATCACTTTGAGTTGCATTAAAGAAAACGGTCCGCCATTGCCTTCATAACCTATTCTGTTGGCCGGCACCTGAAAAAAATATTCAAATAAAGCCAAACCCCAACTAATTAAAACTATCGTAATCAAACCTGCATTTTCAAACCATTTGAGTTCCTTGAATTTTAAGTGGCCGTACCAGGCTAATGTCATAAAAACATTGGACAGTATTAATAAAATAATGGTTAGGTAGCCTTTCATTTATTTTCTAAACATCTTGCTTAAAACACCAAAAACGCCACGAATGAATGTCGCGCTTGTCACTACTTTTACAACCGATTTTCCTATGACAGAGGCCGTACTTGGTTCGCTGCTTTTTCTGTCTGAAGTTTGAGCTTCTTCTGCCTGAGCTTCCGCCTGCTTATTGGCAACTTCTATTTTTTTGCATAAAATTTCATACGCGCTGTCACGGTCAAGCTCTTCGGAATATTTCCTGACCAATTTCGAATTGGCATTAATTTCGGCAATTTCCGTATCTGTTAAAACATCCATTCGGCTCATCGGTGCACGCATCATTGTTGCTGCCAAAGGTGTTGGAGTTCCTTTTTCACTTAATGCCGTTACAAAAGCTTCCCCAATTCCTAAACTGGTCAAAACTTCATCGGTTTTATAGTAAATGGAACTAGGATAATTATCGGCTGTTTGTCTAATAGCTTGCCTGTCATTTGCGGTGAAGGCACGTAATGCGTGTTGGATTTTCAATCCCAATTGTGCCAAAACACTGGCCGGGACATCCATTGGGTTTTGGGTCACAAAATAAACGCCAATCCCTTTAGAGCGAATCAACTTGATAATGGTTTCTATTTGATTTAATAACGCATTGCTGGCTTCGTTGAAGATCAAATGCGCTTCATCAATAAAAATGACTAATTCAGGTTGTTCAGCATCACCTTTTTCGGGTATTTGCTGGTAGATTTCTGCCAATAAACTCAACATGAATGTAGAGAACAATTTTGGTTTATCCTGAATATCTGTCAGGCGGATGATGTTTATATAGCCTTTTCCGTTTTCGTCAATGCGTAATAAATCATCAATTTCAAATGACTTTTCGCCAAAGAACAGATCGCCGCCTTGTTGTTCTAATTCAATAATCTTGCGAAGGATAATTCCTGTAGTTGAGGTCGAAATTTTTCCATAGCTTTCTTCAATCTCGTCTTTTCCTTCTTCGGTAATGTAATTCAGTACTTTTTTGATGTCTTTTAAATCCAACAGCGGCATTTGCCTATCGTCACAATATTTGAAAATAACAGAAACGACACCGGTTTGTGTATCATTCAAATCAAGGATTCTGGAAAATAAGACCGGGCCAAATTCTGAAACCGTTGCCCGAAGACGAACCCCATTTTGTTGCGAAAGAGACATTAATTCTACAGGGAATGATGCTGTGGAATATGGAATGTTTATTTTGGCATGGCGTTCAGTAATAAAAGGCTTTTCTTCTCCTTCTTTGGCAATTCCTGAAAAATCACCTTTGATATCCATCATCAAAACCGGAATCCCAAATGATGATAACTGTTCTGAAAGCACCTGGATTGTTTTGGTTTTTCCTGTTCCGGTGGCACCGGCAATTAATCCGTGGCGGTTTAATGTTTTTAAAGGAACTTTCACAAAGGTATCAGTAACTGGCTCACCATTTAAAATAGCGCCGCCGAGAATGATACTTTCACCTTTCGAGGCATAACCTTCGTTAATATGTCTGCTAAAATCTGATACAGTTGCCATGTGATTTTTTTTAGATTATAAAGATATTACAAAGTAATGTATTTTTTCAAAAGCAAGGAAATGTTAATTGTTTTCAAATTGGAATAAAAAATGCTTAATTTTAAAAGTTAAAAAAGTTTAGCAGAAAAATACAGATTCAGAGCTTTTCACGTTATACTTATAAATGGACACTAAAGCGCTAAAAATCACATTCATTTTTGTACAATATTGAATGATTGTTTATACTGATTGAATTGAATGTGATTTTCGAACTAAAGCGAAGGAGTATTAATGTTAAAAAAAGTTTTTTTATTAAAAGTAAAAAATTAAATTTGCTCCTAATCAAGTTTATTAACAACTAAAACTTATAAATTATTTAAACTATTAAAATTTAAAAAAATGGCAAACGTTAAAAAAGAAGGCGGTTCAAAAGGTTTAGGGATGGTCTCAGGACTAATCATCTTAGCATGTATTTTTGTTGGATGGATTATTTGGTACTTTATCATGGGTAATGGTGCTAATTTTGAAGGTGGAGTAAACACAGGTCATCCGCTTCCGGGAAATTATTTGGCAATGGTATACAAAGGTGGTATGATTGTGCCTTTCTTGATGGGACTATTGTTAATGGTAATTGTATTCTCATTTGAGCGTTATGCAGTTATTTCAAAAGCAGCTGGTAAAGGAGATTTAGATACCTTTATGAGAACAATTACAGCTGATGTCAAAGCAGGAAAAATTGAAGAAGCTATCAACGCATGTGACAAACAACAAGGTTCTGTTGCAAATGCAGTAAAATCAGCGTTGGTAAAATATCAGGAAGTAAAAGCGGAAGGCTTTAACAGCGAAGATGCGGCTGAAACTATACATGAAGAAATTGAGGAAGCTACAGCTCTTGAAATGCCAATGTTAGAGAAAAACTTAACTATCATTTCTACCTTAGTATCTCTTGGAACACTAGCCGGATTATTAGGGACAGTAACAGGGATGATTAAAGCGTTTGGTGCGTTAGCTTCAACAGGAACTCCGGATCAGGCAGCTTTGGCAAATGGTATTTCTGAAGCACTTATTAATACAGCAACAGGTATTGCAACATCTGCATTAGCAATTATTGTGTACAATTTCTTTACTTCTAAAATTGACACGTTGACTTATTCTATTGATGAAGCAGGTGCAACTATCGTGAATGCTTACAGAAAATCTAGAGGAAGTTTAAAAAAATAATACAATTATAGATTTTTCTATTAATTGTTATAAAACAAATAAATAATGGGTAACGTAAAAATGTCTAAAAAGTCAACATCCATCGACATGACGGCGATGTGTGACGTAGCATTCCTTTTGCTTACATTCTTTATCTTAACAGCGACGGCTAAAGTGCCTGAACCGCTGCCGGTAGACACACCTTCTTCAACAACGCAAACTAAACTGCCGGAAACAGGATTGGTAACAATTACGGTAGGTAAAAGCGACGGAGAAGACAGAGTGTTTTTTGGAATGAAAGATAGGGCTATTCGCTCGGGTGCTTTGGCATATATGGCTCAGAAGTATAAAGTTGATTTCACTGAAGCAGAAAAAACACAGTTCGAGCTTTTAGACGAATTTGGTGTTCCTATGGGAGGATTGAAACAATTGCTGGCCATGAAAGCCGCAGACAGAGCTAAAAAAGGAGTACAACCTGGAATGCCTACCGATTCAATAGGTGATAACAATCAGTTACAGGATTGGATACAAGGAGCAAGAAAAGCGAATATTGAGAATGGAGGTACGAAAGAACTTCAATTTGCAATTAAAGGTGATGCTAAAGAAGAATATCCTCAGATTAAAAGAATAATGGATATTTTACAGGACCAAAAAATCAATAGCTTTAATTTAGTTACTGGTTTAAGAGGAAAAGATTATTAATATTTAATAATAATATAAAATGGCTGAATTAAATACCGGCGACTCCGGTAAAAAAGGCGGTGGTAAAGTAAGAAGTAAAAAAGCAAATGCAAAGGTAGATTTAACTGCCATGGTGGATTTGGCATTTTTATTGATTACGTTCTTTATGTTGACTACATCTTTATCAAAACCCCAATCCATGGATTTAGGTTTGCCTGATAAGGATGAAGATCCGGCTAAAAATAAAATAATTAAAACGGACGAAAGAAGAACCATGACTATTATCATGGGTGATAATGACAAAGTTAAATGGTATCATGGACTGTTTGAAAATCCGCAACCAAATGGTAAACCAACCGATGCTGTTTATGGCAGAAACGGGCTCCGTAAAGAAATTTTAAGATTAGTAAAGCAAGTTCCTGAAATGACAGGGGAAAAAGACAAAGGTCTGATTGTAATTATCAAACCTACTAAAAAGTCGACTTATAGAAACCTGGTGGATGTTTTAGATGAAATGAATATTTGCAAAGTGCCAACATATGCCATTGTAAATGATATTACACCCGAAGAGTTAAAACTAGTCGACGAAATGAACAAATAATCCAGTGTTAATCAAAAATATACTAAAAAATGAAATTAGACTTATTTAA
>JAZKCP010000021.1:0-4785 GCA_040388035.1 Bacteroidota bacterium
AAACTATTTTACTCATTTTAAAAAAGATAATAGATGAGAGACGAAGAGGTAATACCCGTGTTCGATAAAAAGTCTATTATCTATTCGTCTAATTTCGGTTAAAGATAATCAGTTTATTTTGATACCCAATCCATGGTTTTCGCTCAGATGAATTTTACCATTTATTATTTCGCTTCCTTTAGCAATATCGTTCGCAATTAAATTTGCTCCGTCCAAATCGGCATAATCGCAAAATGGCGCCAAGACTGCTCCGGCAGAAATTCCGATGGTAGATTCGGTCATACAACCAATCATTATCTTGTAATTTAATCCTTTGGCAATAGAAATCATTTCTAAAGCTGGCGTTAATCCACCACATTTTACCAATTTTATATTGATGCTTCGATAATGTGGCTGCAACTCCTTTAAGACAGAACTAACCTGGCAATCTTCATCAGCCATCCAATTGGCAAATTTACCGGCATGCAGAGCTTTATAATTCTCCGAACCTGTTTTCATTGGCTGTTCCAAATAAATAAACTTTGAAGCAACTTGATGATTTTCTAACCAAAGACAACGTTCTTTTGTAAAGCTTCCATTTGAATCCAGTGCAATGTTTTTATCTAATTCCAGTAATTTGGCAATATCGTTTTCATCAAAATGATTGCATTTTACTTTGAATTTCGTCCAGTTCGATTTCTCAATCTTCTTAATTTGATTTTCTATTGTATCAACACTAATCGTAATTGAAGAATCGGGAAGTTTAGTAAAATCAATAACATTTAATTCCAAAAAACTTTTTTTTTCCAGTTTTCCAAACAAATCCCAATAAGCACAGTCTAAAGCTGAGCGCAGGAAACTTGGCAGATTTAATGCTAAAAGAAAACTGTAGAATTCTGAAGGATAAACTATTTTTTGGCTTTCGATTTTAGATTTTATGGTTTCTAAAATTTGTATAAAATCGGCAAGGATTATATGATAATAATCGATGGAAGTGCATTCACCAAAACCTTTTACACCATTTTTTTCAAGCGTGACAATTAAAGCTTCCCGATGATTGTAATTTCCATAGGCAATGGCAAAGGTTTCCTTGAGATTGAACTTTACTATTTGCCATGATAAAACCATATGGTGTAAAAATAAAAAATCCCGACAACTTCGGGACACTTTTTAAAAAAAATGGCAAGCGACCTACATCGCACCGCTCAACCACATACCTTTGCTATGTTCCCATCCTGGAGGATTTTGCAGGAGCTGGTCGTGTAGGACTTGCCGATGCAAATATACAATCTTTTTATTTTTTTGCAAGAATTTAAGAGCAATATAAATATATTTGTGTGTGAAAAATTAATAATACAAAATGAAACTTTACAACCCTTTAATTACCATTTTATTAGCTTTAAATTTTATCAGCTGTGGCGATAGTCAACATGACAAAGAAAACTATTTCAGTTTTGATGAAAGCAATTTAAAACCTATGTATCAGGCTACAGACAAAGTAGATTTGACTTTGTTAAACACAAAAAACAAGACCATTGACAGCGTTGCCTATTTTATAAATGACAAGAGAGTTTCTTCCGTGAAAGGCAATGGTAAGTTTACTTTGGATTTGAGTGGCAAAAAATTAGGCTACCAAAACGTAAAAGCTTTGGTTTATTTTGAAGGCGATACGATTTCAACAAAGACCAGAGTTGAAGTGGCTTCGGGAATAGTTCCAAAATTATTGAAATATACTGTTGTCAATACTTATAATCATGATGTGAATGCATTCACCGAAGGTTTTGAATTCTATCGTGACACTTTGATGGAAAGTACGGGACAAAATGGTAAATCGTACTTTGCCAAAATTGATTACAAAACAGGTAATGCCTATAAAAAAGTGGATCTTGACCAACAATATTTTGGTGAAGGAATTACGGTTATCAATAACAAAATTTATCAATTGACCTGGCAAAATGCTACAGGCTTTGTATATGATGCCAATACATTGAAAAAACTAAAAACATTTACGTTTGATAAAACCGTAGAAGGTTGGGGAATGACAAATGACGGCAAAAACATTTATCACTCGGATGGAACGGAGAAGATTTGGACAATGGATCCTGAAACACAAAAGCTAACCGATTTTGTTAATGTTTACACCAATGACAGCAAAATAAAAAGTATCAATGAACTGGAATGGATTAACGGCAAAATCTATGGAAACATTTGGCAAAAAGATGCTATAGCGGTCATCAATCCACAAACCGGTGCTGTTGAAGCTGTATTGGATTTATCGGCTCTGCGTGCTAAAGTTACCAACTCTGAGGCCGAAGTTTTAAACGGAATTGCCTATAATAAAAAAACAAATACCATTTTCGTGACGGGAAAAAACTGGAACAAAATGTTTGAGATTAAGGTAAGCGAATAATTTTTTTTGAATTGCTCCCAACCTTTTGGTCTAAATAAGCCTCTTATAAGAAAAGACATTTATCATGACCAAAGTCAACATCTCCATTCCGCAGCCCTGCCACGAAAACTGGGAAGCGATGACTTCCGTTGAAAAAGGAAAATTTTGTAATTCCTGCCAAAAGAAAGTCTTCGATTTTACAAAAGCTTCCGACCGTGAAATCGTGAATGCATTTCAACAAAACCAAAATCTTTGTGGACGGTTTTTAAACACACAACTCGATCGGGATTTGGTTAAACCGGAAAAGAAAAATTCGCTTTGGCTGGCTACTACAACAGCACTTATTAGTATGGTTGGCCTGAATGAAGTAACGGCTCAGGAAAAAGTACCAGTAGAACAAACGGATCAAAGAGCCTTGGGCAAATTTATGGTTACTCCTAAAACAACTGATCAAGAAATCGAAGTTTCTGGGAATGTTTCCGACATAGGCGGACCGCTTCCTGGCGCATATATTGCTATAAAAGGTTCTGATGTTAAAATCGTTTGTGATTTTGATGGTAACTTTACCCTTAGAGTTAAAAAAAATGACATTTTAATTATTACGTATGTCGGCTATAATACAAAGGAAATACAAATTTCAGATAGTAATAGAATAGAAATCGTACTCAAGGAAAGTAATATAACATTAGGAGGGATGATATTGGGTGGAATTCACGCGAAAAAGCGCACCTTCTTCGGCCGAATCTTCCAGTCCATTGGAGACTTATTTAAATAAAAAAAGCGAGCATTTCTGCTCGCTTTTTTTATTTCTTTTTAAACTCCATTTTATCCTTATCGTAAACATAAGTCGCTTGTTGGGTTTTATTTTTCAATGTTACAGAACCGTCTGCGTTTAATTTGAATTCAAAGCCTTCCCTTCTTATTTTTTCCTGGGTTTCTGTAGCGGCTGTTCCTCCTAGAGAAACTATCTCTGTAATATGGTTCGTCAACTGGTAATTGGAATAGACTTGTTTCTTAGCATTAATTTCATAAATGACAGAATAAATTGTAGTTCTATCCTCTGTTTTTGAACCGGTTTTTATTGTGTTTAATTCTGTCCACGTAAACAAATAAAGCTTAATACCACTCGCCGTAAATGAACTCAGTTTGCAATTGGTTGGCGCAAACGTTGCACCCGCTTCTTTTATAATCATTGCATCATTAGGTTTGCCTTTTTCATTAATTGCAATTTGGAACTTCCCGCTTTTAATTTCAACCTGCAGGTTATCAAGTTTTGGTAAGGCTGCGGAAGTTGTCGCTGGTTTTTTGGCAGCAGCCTTTTTTTGGCTAAAACCATTCAAAGTCAACAAACCAACACATAGGAATAAAAATATTTTTTTCATAGCAGAATAATAATTTGATTATAAATAGATTGCCAATGTACAAAATAATTTATTCCGCCAATATCAAATTAAAAATCCCAATAAGAAATTAAGGCGTTCTTAAGATAAATAAAAAAAACCGTCTCGTTTTTAGAACGAGACGGCTTCAACTTATATACTAACCTTATTATTTAACTTCTTCGAATTCTACATCTTGTGTATTATCTCCTGAATTTTCAGCTTGTGGCTGAGCGCCTTGTGCCTGACCGGCTTCACCTTGAGCATACATTGCTTCTGTAGCTGTTTTCCAAGCTGCATTTACATTGTCAAGACCTTTTTGGATAGCTTCCAAATCTTGATTTTGGTGCGCCATTCTCAATTCAGTCAATGATGATTCGATTGCTACTTTATGATCGTCAGAAATTTTATCTCCCAATTCTTTCAATTGACTTTCTGTTTGGAAAATCATACTGTCAGCTTCGTTCAATTTTTCTACTCTTTCTTTGGCAACTCTATCTGCATCCGCATTCATCTCAGCATCTTTTTTCATTCTTTCGATTTCTTCAGCGGTCAAGCCGGATGAAGCTTCGATACGGATGTCGTGCGATTTTCCTGTTCCTTTATCAGTAGCAGAAACTTTGATGATACCATTGGCATCAATATCAAAAGTAACCTCGATTTGAGGAACACCTCTTGGTGCCGGCGGGATTCCGTCTAAGTGGAAACGACCAATTGTTTTGTTATCCGCAGCCATCGTTCTTTCTCCTTGCAATACGTGGATTTCAACACTTGGCTGATTATCCGCAGCTGTAGAGAATACTTGCGATTTTTTTGTTGGAATAGTTGTGTTTGACTCGATTAATTTAGTCATAACGTTCCCCATAGTTTCGATACCAAGCGATAAAGGCGTAACGTCTAATAACAATACATCTTTTACATCACCTGATAAAACACCACCCTGAATTGCAGCTCCAATTGCTACAACTTCATCAGGATTTACTCCTTTTGATGCTTTTTTACCAAAGAATTTTTCAACTTCGTCAGCAATTCTTGGCA